>JAGOEI010000150.1 GCA_017997795.1 Thauera sp.
TGTTTCATCAACCCACACAGTTGAACCTCAGTTAGGAGAGAACTCGATGAAGATTCGTCCCCTGCACGATCGCGTGATCGTCAAGCGTCTGGAAGCCGAACGCAAGACCGCCAGCGGTATCGTGATCCCCGACAGCGCCGGTGAAAAGCCCGATCAGGGCGAAGTGCTGGCCGTTGGCAATGGCAAGATCCTCGACGACGGCAAGGTCCGTCCGATGGCTGTCAAGGTGGGCGACAAGGTGCTGTTCGGCAAGTATGCCGGCCAGACCGTGAAGGTCGAAGGCGACGAGCTCCTCGTGATGCGCGAGGAAGACATCATGGGCGTGGTCGAGGCCTGAGCCTCCCCCGCATCACCCACCGCTAATCGAAACAATTCCGGAGTTCTGAAGAATGGCTGCTAAAGAAGTCAAGTTTGGTGATTCGGCGCGCGAGCGCATGGTTGCTGGCATCAACATCCTGGCCAACGCGGTCAAGGTGACCCTGGGCCCGAAGGGCCGCAACGTGGTGCTCGAGCGCTCGTTCGGCGCCCCCACCGTGACCAAGGACGGTGTGTCGGTCGCCAAGGAAATCGAGCTGAAGGACAAGTTCGAGAACATGGGCGCGCAGATGGTCAAGGAAGTCGCTTCCAAGACCTCCGACATCGCCGGTGACGGCACCACCACCGCCACCGTGCTGGCGCAGTCGATCGTGCGCGAAGGCATGAAGTACGTTGCCGCCGGCATGAACCCGATGGACCTCAAGCGCGGCATCGACAAGGCCGTCATCGCCACCATCGACGAGCTGAAGAAGCTGTCGAAGCCGTGCTCGACCAACAAGGAAATCGCCCAGGTCGGCTCGATTTCGGCCAACTCGGACAGCGACATCGGCGAGATCATCGCCCGTGCGATGGACAAGGTCGGCAAGGAAGGCGTGATCACCGTCGAGGACGGCAAGTCGCTGCAGAACGAGCTCGACGTCGTCGAGGGCATGCAGTTCGACCGCGGCTACCTGTCGCCCTACTTCATCAACAACCCGGACAAGCAGGTCGCCATCCTCGAGCAGCCGTTCGTTCTGCTGTTCGACAAGAAGATCTCGAACATCCGTGACCTGCTGCCGGTGCTTGAGCAAGTCGCCAAGTCGGGCCGTCCGCTGCTGATCATCGCCGAAGATGTCGAAGGCGAAGCGCTGGCCACCCTGGTGGTGAACAACATCCGCGGCATCCTGAAGACCTGCGCCGTCAAGGCCCCGGGCTTCGGCGACCGTCGCAAGGCCATGCTGGAAGACATCGCCATCCTGACCGGCGGCCAGGTCATCGCCGAGGAAGTCGGCCTGACCCTCGAGAAGGCCACCCTGGACGACCTCGGCCAGGCTGCCCGCATCGAGATCGGCAAGGAAAACACCATCATCATCGACGGCGCCGGCCAGGCCGAGCGCATCGAGGCCCGCGTCAAGCAGATCCGCGTGCAGATCGAGGAAGCCACCTCCGACTACGACCGCGAGAAGCTGCAGGAGCGCGTCGCCAAGCTCGCCGGCGGTGTTGCGGTGATCAAGGTCGGTGCTGCCACCGAAGTCGAGATGAAGGAGAAGAAGGCCCGCGTCGAAGACGCCCTGCACGCCACCCGCGCTGCAGTGGAAGAGGGCATCGTCCCCGGCGGCGGCGTTGCGCTGCTGCGTGCCCGCGCCGCGCTGGGCGAGCTCAAGGGCGACAACCACGACCAGGACGCCGGCATCAAGATCGTGCTGCGCGCGATGGAGCAGCCGCTGCGCGAGATCGTCGCCAACGCCGGTGACGAGCCGAGCGTGGTGGTGAACAAGGTCGTCGAGGGTTCGGGCAACTACGGCTTCAACGCCGCCACCGGCGAGTACGGCGACATGGTCGAGATGGGCGTGCTGGACCCGACCAAGGTCACCCGCACCGCGCTGCAGAACGCCGCGTCCGTCGCTGGCCTGATGCTGACCACCGACTGCATGGTCGGCGAGCTGGCCGAAGACAAGCCGGCCGGTGGTATGCCCGACATGGGCGGCATGGGTGGTATGGGCGGCATGGGCATGGGCATGTAATTCCGGCCCGGCTCGCGGCAGGTCCCCTTGCAGGGGCGGGCCGCACCGCAAGCAACACGACAAACGGCTCCGCGTCACGCGGGGCCGTTTGTCGTACACGGTGCCGCAGGTGGGCGCACGAAGGCGCGCCGGCGCACGAAATGCGCCGAAGCGTGGGATAATCCGCGGGCTTCAGAGGGAGAAAAGTCGGTGGGGAGCGCGCACGCCTGATCGGGCACGCACTCCCCGGAACGCTGCTGCGCGAGCGTCAGCGTTCCCGAAGACCGAGCAAAAGGAGAACAGCGGAGCCATTCTCGAAACCTCCGCTTACAACCAACTTACAGCCCGGAATCTATGCGTATCCTGTTGGCAGAAGACGACCCGGTGATCGCCGATGGCATATGTCGCGCGCTGCGGCGCGGTGGTTGTGCCGTCGATCACGTGGCCGATGGCATGGAGGCGGATACGGCGCTGGCGAGTCAGGTTTTCGACCTGCTCATCCTCGATCTGGGCCTGCCGCGCATGAACGGCATCGACGTGCTCAAGCGTCTGCGCGCGCGCAAGTCGGCCCAGCCCGTGCTCATCCTCACCGCGCAGGACGGCGTCGATGACCGTGTGCGCGGCCTCGATGCCGGGGCGGACGATTACCTCACCAAGCCTTTCGCGCTACCCGAACTCGAAGCGCGCGTGCGCGCGCTGACCCGGCGCGGTACCGGCCAGCCGCGCTGCATCGAGATCGGCCAGTTGAGTTACGACCAGGCCGACCGCGTGGTGAAGATCGGCGGCCAGTTGGTGGATCTGTCCGCGCGCGAGATCGGCCTGCTCGAGATCTTCCTGCTGCGCGTGGGGCGGCTGGTGAGCAAGGACCAGCTCGTCGACCACCTGTGCGGCTGGGGTGAGGAAGTGTCGAGCAACGCGATCGAGGTCTACGTCCACCGCCTGCGCAAGAAGCTCGAGGACAGTGGCGTGCGCATCGTGACCGTGCGCGGCCTGGGGTACTGCATGGAAAACCCCGATGCTGTCCCGGCGGCGAAAGCCTAAGAACGACAAGGCGGGCAACCCGCCCCGCAAGTCCGGGCCGCCGAACTCGCTGTTCGGCGAGATCCTGGACTGGATGCTCGCGCCGCTGCTTTTCCTGTGGCCGATCTCGATCATCGTCACCCACAACGTCGCCGACAACATCGCCAACCAGCCCTACGACCTGGCGCTCGCCGACAGCGTGCGTGCGCTGGCGCGCCTGGTGACGGTGGAGGACGGCCAGGTCGTGGTGCATTTTCCGGCGCCGCCGCGTGCGCTGTTCCGCGCCGACCAGGATGACGCGGTCTATTACCAGGTGGCCGACGCCGGGGGCGCGACCATCACCGGCGATGCCGACATCCCCGCGGCCCCGGTGCCGGCGTCGCTGATCGGCGAGGAAGTGCTGCTGCGCGACGAACTCATCCATGGCGAGGAGGTGCGCGTCGCCTACCGTTTCCTGCGTCCGCTGCCCGAGCAGTCCGAGGCACTCGTGCTGGTCCAGGTCGCCGAAACGCGCAACAAGCGCACCGACCTGGCGTCGCGCGTGGTCACCGGCGTGCTGCTGCCGCAGTTCGCGATCATTCCGCTTGCGGTGGTGCTGGTGTGGGTGGGCCTCAGCCGTGGCATCGCGCCGCTCAACCGGCTGCAGAGCCTGATCCGGCGGCGCAGGCCCACCGACCTGTCGCCGGTGGAACCATCGACGGTGCCCGAGGAGGTGCGCCCGCTGATCATCGCCTACAACGACATGATGGCGCGCCTGGAGGAGAACCTGCAGGCCCAGCAGCGCTTCATCGCCGACGCGGCGCACCAGATGCGCACGCCGCTCACCGGCCTGAAGATGCAGACCGATCTGGCGATGCACGAGAGCGACCCCGAGCAACTGCGTGAGTCGCTCACGCGCATCGCCGAGAGCACCGACCGCGCGGCGCACCTGATCAACCAGTTGCTGTCGCTCGCGCGCGCCGAGGCCAGCTTCGAGAAGCTCTACGTGGTCGAGACCGTGAGCCTGGATGCCGTGGTCCGCGAGGTGGCGCTCGAGCTGTTTCCGCGCGCGCAGGCCAAGCAGATCGACCTCGGCGTGGAGAGCGGCGAGCATGAGCTGCTGGTCGAGGGCAACCCGGTGCTGCTGCGCGAGATGGTCAAGAACCTGGTCGACAACGCGGTGAAATACACCCCGCGTGGCGGCAGCGTCACCGCGCGCACGCGCTTCGCCGGCTCGCCCATCCTCGAGGTCGAGGACACCGGGCCCGGCATTCCCGACGCCGATCGCGAACGGGTGTTCGAGCGCTTCTATCGCGTGCTCGGCAGCGGCGTCGATGGCTCCGGCCTGGGGCTGCCGATCGTGCGCGAGATCGCCGAGCTGCATCGTGCCACCGTCACCCTCGATGCCAACCCCGGCGGGCAGGGCACGCTGGCGCGGGTCGTGTTCCCGCGCAGCCACCTGCAGCCGCCGCCGCTGGTGCAGGGCGACCACGATGCACTGCAGTGAATGCTCGACGCCGGGGCAGAGTGAAAAATTCTCGCCAGGCCTTTGACAGCGGAAAATCTATGGCTATAATGCGGACCTCGTTGGCCAGTTAGCTCAGTTGGTAGAGCAGCGGATTGAAAATCCGCGTGTCCGTGGTTCGATTCCGCGACTGGCCACCAGAATTCGAAGATGGGCCGACCTCGCGTCGGCCCGTTTGCTTTGCGGCCGCCGAACTGGCCAGAAGTGGCTGATTCGGCTCAATTTTGGGGCGTTTTCGCGGTGCTATAATGCGCTCCGCCCCGACCGAACCCTGTTCCGCATGCAACTCTTCGCCCTCGGCCTGAACCACCACACCGCACCGCTCGCGATCCGCGAACGCGTTGCGTTCCAGCCTGAGCGGCTGGATCAGGCCCTGCATGATCTGGCGCGGGCGGATTCGGTGCGCGAGGCGGCGATCCTCTCCACCTGCAACCGCACCGAGCTCTACTTCGCGGCCGAACAGCCGCAGCATGCCGCCGACTGGCTGGCGCGCTTCCATCAGCTCGCGCTCAACGAGGTCTCGCCCTACCTGTATTCCTACCCGCAGCGCGACGCCATCCGCCACGTGTTCCGGGTGGCGAGCGGGCTCGACTCGATGGTGATCGGCGAGCCGCAGATCCTCGGTCAGGTCAAGGACGCCGTCCGCCACGCCGAAGAGGCGGGCACCATGGGCGTGCTGCTGCACAAGCTGTTCCAGAACACCTTCGCCGTTGCCAAGGAGGTGCGCTCGACCACCGCGATCGGTGCCAACACGGTGTCGATGGCGGCGGCCGCGGTGCATCTGGCCGAGCGCATCTTCGAGCGCGTCTCCGACCAGCACGTGCTGTTCAT
>JAGOEI010000151.1 GCA_017997795.1 Thauera sp.
GCGCGCCTGGAAGGACGGCTTTTGAGTCCAAGATCATGCTTCTTTCCCGACGTGGTGCCGCATGCGGCGCCACCTTCCTGCGCCGTGGGCTGCTCGCCGCATGGCTGACGTTCTGCCTCTCCAGCCCGGCTGCCCACGCCCAACTCGACGCCGATGCCGCGCCGGTCGGCCTGAGTGCCCCGGCGGCCTCGACTGCTGCAGGTACGGCGCCACAGCTTGAAGCCGCAGTCGAACCCGAGCGCGTCCTCACCCTCGACCTGACCCGCGACGCCAACGACATCTGGGACCGCATCCGCCGCGGCTTCGGCATGCCCGACCTGGACAGCGAGCGGGTGATGGACCAGCAGGCGTTCTACGTCAACCGCCCGCGCTTCCTCAAGCAGGTCTTCGAGCGCGGCGGGCGCTATCTGTATTACATCGTGGACGAGCTCGAGCGCCGCGGCATGCCGACCGAACTCGCACTGCTGCCGATGGTGGAAAGCAGCTACAACCCGATGGCGTACTCGCGCGCCCACGCCTCCGGCCTGTGGCAGTTCATCCCGTCGACCGGCAAGCACTACAACCTCACCCAGGACCCTTGGGTAGACGAGCGCCGCGACGTCATCGCCTCGACCAACGCCGCGCTCGATTACCTGCAGCGCATCTACGACATGCATGGCGACTGGCACCTCGCGCTGGCGTCCTACAACTGGGGCGAAGGCGCGGTGCAGCGTGCGCTCAAGCGCAACGCCGAAGACGGCCTGCCGCAGGAATACAAGCACCTGCGCATGCCCGACGAGACGCGCAACTACGTGCCCAAGCTGCAGGCGATCAAGAACATCGTGTCGCAGCCCGAGCTCTTCCACTTCGAGCTGCCCTACGTCGCCAACGAGCTGCACTTCGTCACCGTCGATGCGCCGGTTGGTGTGGATCTGGCCACCGCAGCGCGCCTGTCGGAGATGCCGCTCAACGAATTCCTGGCGCTCAATCCGAGCTTCAACCGTCCTGCCATCACCACGCCGGGCCAGACCTTCATCGTCCCGACCGATCGCGCCGAGCAGCTTCAGGCCGGCCTGGCGGAACTCGACGATGACGACCGCGGCTGGCGCATGCACATGCTCGAGACTGGGGAAACCCTCGCAGCCGTCGCGGCCCGTCACGGACTGAGCACCGCCGAACTGCTCAAGCTCAACGGGCTCGCCGCCGGCAGCCAACCGGGCGCAGGCTACGCGCTACTGGTGCCCGACGGGGTCGACCCGGACGGCGCACTCGAAGTCAGTGGCCTGCTGCCCCTGGCGGCAGCGGTCGTGCGCCAGCCCGGGCTCAAGCTCAATCCGCCCGGCACCAGCCGCAGCGAGCCGCGACTCAAGCCCTCCAAAGCCAAGTCGCGTCCGGCGGACAAGCGCGACACCAAGCGCAAGAGCGGCCGATCACGCTGACTATGCCGAGCCCGGACGCTTGTGCTCAGTTCTGGCCGGCGCGCAGCCGATCGTCGAGCTGCGGCCAATGGCAGCGGACGCGATGCCCCTGGCTGAACTCGGTGACCGCCGGATAGCTGGCACGACACACATCGGTGGCGTGCGGGCAGCGCGGATGGAAGTGGCAGCCCGCAGGCGGATCGAGCGGAGACGGCAATTCAACGGCGGCGCCGCTCGCTGTCGTTGCGGCGTCGTGGTCTTGCCCGTCCTCGGCGCGCTCTGCCCCCACCCGCGGCACGGCCGCGAGCAGCGCCCGGGTATAGGGGTGCGCGCGCACGCCGAGCACCCGTTCCACCGGCCCCTCCTCCACGATGCGCCCGAGGTACATCACCGCCACCTCGTCGGCCAGATACTCGACCACCGCCAGGTTGTGGGTGATGAACAGATAGGCCAAGCCCTGCTCGCGCTGCAGCGCACGCATCAGGTTGAGCAGTTGCGCCTGCACCGAGACGTCGAGCGCGCTCGTGGGTTCGTCGCACACGATCACCCGCGGCGACACCGCCAGCGCGCGCGCGACCGCGATGCGCTGGCGCTGGCCGCCGGAGAACTCGTGCGGATAGCGCCAGCGCATGTCCTCCGACAGCCCCACGCGCTCGAGCAGTTCGATGACGCGCGCGCGGCGCTCACGCACGTCCGCGCCGATGCCGAGCGCCGACAGACCCTCTTCGATGATCTCGCCCACGCGCATGCGCGGGTTGAGCGACGCGAACGGGTCCTGGAACACCATCTGCACCGCGCGCCGCATCGGCGCCAGCGCATCCTCGGCGAGATCGCCGATCGGTTCGCCGTCCAGGAAGAGCTCGCCGGCGGTGCGTTCGATCAGCCTCAGGATGGCCTTGCCGACGGTTGTCTTGCCGCAGCCCGATTCCCCCACCAGCGCCAGCGTGCGCCCCGGCGCCAGGCGCAGGCTGACCCCATCGACCGCCTTCACATGCCCCACCGTGCGCTTGAGCAGGCCCTTGCGCACCGGAAAATGCACCGCCAGCTCACGCACCTCGAGCACCGGCTGCGCGGCGCGCTGGCGGTGCAGCGCCGCCGCCACGCTGGTCTGCGGCGTGAGCGGACGCGGAATGCTCACCCCTTCGTACAGATGGCAGCGCACCGCCTGCGCCCCCACGTGGTGCCAGGCCGGCGCCTCCTCGTCGCAGCGGTCGAAAGCGGCGGGACAGCGCTCGGCGAAACGGCAGCCGGGGAACTGGCGATCGAGCGGCGGCACACTGCCTTCGGGTGCGTCGAGTGCATTCCCGCGTTTGCCGGCGCCCGGCAAGGCGGCAAAGAGCTTGCGCGAATACGGATGAAGCGGCGCCTCGAAGAACGCGCCGCGCGCCCCGGTCTCGACGACTTCGCCCGCGTACATCACGCCCACCCGGTGCGCCATGCGCGCGACCACGCCGAGGTCGTGCGTGATGAGCAGCATGCCCATCCCCTGCCGGCGCTGGATGTCGGCGAGCAGGTCGAGCACCTGGGCCTGGATGGTGACGTCGAGCGCGGTGGTCGGCTCGTCGGCGATCAGCAGTTGGGGACGCCCCGCAAGCGCCATCGCGATCATGACGCGCTGCTTCATGCCGCCGGAAAACTGGAACGGATAGTCCTGCAGCCGCCGCGCCGCGTCGGGAATGCCCACGGCCTCGAGCAGGCGGGCGGCCTCGTCGCGCGCCGCATCGCCGCGCACGCCGTGGTGCGCGAGCGCCTCGGTGATCTGCGCGCCCACCGTCATCACCGGATTGAGGCTGGTCGACGGCTCCTGGAAGATCATGCCGATCCGCCCGCCACGCACGCGGCGCATCGCCGACTCGGGCAAGGCGAGCAGGTCGTCCCCGCCCAGCGTGACGCTGCCCCCGGCGATGCGACCGGCGTCGGGCAGCAGGCGCGCGAGCGCGAGCGCGGTCATCGACTTGCCGCAGCCCGACTCGCCGAGGAGCGCGAAGGTTTCCCCGGCGTCGATGCTGAAATCGACGCCGTCGACCGGGCGGATCTCGTCCTCGGCGCGCGCAATCGCCACGCGCAGATCGGTGACGCGCAACAGCGCCGCATTGCGTGGGGAAGCACCCGTTTCCAGGGCAGCAGGATTCATGCGCGTGATCGGCAAGGCAGCTATGAAAAAGGGCCGCTCGCGCGGCCCCTCGATGGCATCAGTGGTGGTGACCGCCGGGGCCATGCACGTGGCCGTGCGAGATTTCCTCGGCACTGGCGGGGCGCACTTCGGCGACGGTGACGTCGAACACCAGCGCAACGCCGGCCAGCGGGTGGTTGCCGTCGACCACGACCTTGCCTTCGGCGATGTCTGTGATGCGATAGACGAGGTCTTCCTCGCCGTCGTCGGAGACGCGCTCGAAGCTCATGCCGACTTCGATGTTGTCCGGGAACAGCTTGGCGTCCTCGACCAGGACGAGCTCCTCGTCGTATTCGCCGAAGGCGTCATCGGGCTGCAGCTTGACCTGGAGCTGGTCGCCGACCTTCTTGCCGTGCAGCGCTTCTTCCAGCAGCGGGAAGATGCCATCGTAGCCGCCGTGCAGATACACCAGCGGGTGCTGGCCGTCGTCGATGACCGCGCCTTCGGGGTCACGCACGGTGTACTGCAGCGTGACGATGCTATTTTTGACGATTTCGTTTTGCATTCTGGGGTTCCAGTTCCTTGACCAGTTCGAAAATTGCGGCCGCATGGCCGCGGGGTGTCACATCGTAGACGGCGTGGCGGATCTTGCCCTGCTTGTCGATGACGAAGGTCGATCGACGCACGCCCATCTTCTTCACACCATCGACCTCTCGCTCCTGCCACACGTTGTAGAGCCGGCACACTTCGGTGTCGGAATCGGATAGCAGGCGGATCGACAATCCCTCCTGGTCGCGAAACTCTGCGTGGGTCAGGCAATCGTCCGGGCTCACGCCGACCACGATGCAGTCGTAACGGGCAAACTCGTCTTCATGGTCGCTGAAGTCAGCGGCCTGGCGCGTGCAGCCCGGCGTCTTGTCGCGAGGATAGAAGTAGAGAACGACATTCTGCTTGCCGACGACCGATGCAAGGTCGAACATTTCCATATCGGCGTCCGGCAATGAAAAGGCGGGGGCGATGTCTCCGCTCTGCAGCATGTGGTCTCCCTGATGTGGGCCGGATTCTAGCCGAGAGCCCCGGCGAACACTACCGGTGCGGGCGCGGGCATGGACTTCGGACGGGTTGAGCATTCGCGTCTTTCTCCCTGGCTTGTGTCTGACGGTCGGGTGCCGCCAACCGACACCGTCATGAATCAATAGCCCAGATCGGGCGGCGGCTCAAGACGCAGTGCGTCATTGCCACAGCGCTTCATTGCCACAGCATCGGGAGCAATCCTCATGACGACGCCCCTTCAGCCTTCACGCCACGACGAACGCCCGGCCACCATGCGCGCCATGCTGCTCGAACGCCCCGGCTTGCCCCTGCAGGCGGTCGAGCTGCCCGTGCCGCGCCCGGCCGCCGGCCAGATCCTGCTGCGGGTCGAAGCCTGCGGCGTGTGCCGGACCGACCTTCACCTCATCGATGGCGAGCTGCCCGACCCCGTGCTGCCGATGATTCCGGGCCACGAGATCGTCGGCCGGGTGGCTGCCGTCGGCGCCGGGGTGAGCGGCGTGACGGCCGGGCAGCGCATGGGCGTCCCCTGGCTGGGCTGGACCTGCGGCCATTGCGGCTTCTGCGCCAGCCATCGCGAGAACCTGTGCGACAGCGCGCGCTTCACCGGCTACCAGATCCACGGCGGCTACGCCGAATACACCGTGGCCGATGCGCGCTACTGCTTCCCGCTCGACGAGGCGCTCGACGCCGCCGAAGCCGCGCCGCTGCTGTGCGCCGGGCTGATCGGCTACCGCGCGCTGGAAATGGCGGGCGATGCGCGCCGGATCGGGCTCTACGGCTTCGGCGCGGCGGCCCACATCATTGCGCA
>JAGOEI010000152.1:0-3557 GCA_017997795.1 Thauera sp.
CTCGGCCAGTCCGAGGATCCGCCCTTCACCTTCAAGGTCATGGTGGTGCGCGCCGAATGGCCGGGGGCGAGCGCGCGCGAGGTCGAGCAGCAGGTCACCGACCGCATCGAGAAGAAGCTGCAGGAGATCGCGCAGGCCGACGTGATCCGCAGCTATTCCAAGCCCGGCGAGGCGCTGGTGTTCTTCCTGGTCAAGGACAGCACGCGCTCGCGCGAAATCCCCGACATCTGGTACCAGGCGCGCAAGAAGATCGGCGACATCGCCCACACCTTCCCCACCGGCGTGCGCGGGCCGTATTTCAACGACGAGTTCGGCGACACCTACGGCAACCTGTTCGCGCTGGTCGGCGACGGCGTCAGCCACGCCGAACTCAAGCGCCACGCCGAGGCCATCCGCAGCGAGCTGCTGCGGGTGAAGGACGTGGCCAAGGTGAGCTTCTTCGCCGAGCAGCCGCAGCGCGTGTTCATCGAAATCTCGAACACCAAGCTCGCCACCTTCGGCCTGCGCCTGGACGACATCGTCGGCGCGCTCGCCAGGCAGAACGCCGAGACCGGTGCCGGCTTCTTCGAGACCGCGGAGGACCGCATCTGGCTGCGCCCGAGCGGCCAGTTCGAGGACCTCGACGCCATCCGCGCCACGGTGATCCGCGCCGGCGGACGCAGCTTCCGCATCGGCGACGTGGCCGAGGTGCGCCGCGGCTACGCCGACCCGCCGGCCGAGCGCCTGCGCTACATGGGGCAGGAGGCGCTCGGCATCGGCGTGTCGATGCGCGCCGGCGGCGACATCGTCGCCCTTGGCCGCCAGCTCGACGCGGCGGTGGACACGATCGTCTCCCAGTTGCCGGTCGGCATCCGCCTCGAGCGCGTGGCCGACCAGCCGCGTGCGGTGACGCGGGCGGTCAATGAGTTCGTCTACGTGCTGGCCGAGGCGGTGCTGATCGTGATGGCGGTGAGCCTGCTGTCGCTGGGTTTTCGCACCGGCGTCGTGGTGCTGGTGATCATCCCGGTGGTGCTGGCGATCACCTTCATGTTCATGCACCTGTTCGACATCGGCCTGCACAAGATCTCGCTCGGCGCGCTGATCATCGCGCTCGGCCTGCTGGTGGACGACGCGATCATCGCGGTCGAGATGATGGCGAGCAAGATGGAGCAGGGCTGGGGCAGGGTGCGCGCGGCGAGCTACGCGTGGACCTCGACCGCGATGCCGATGCTGTCCGGCACGCTGGTCACCGCCGCGGGCTTCCTGCCGGTGGCGCTGGCGGCATCCTCGGTGGGCGAATTCACGCGCTCGATCTTCCAGGTCACGGTGACCGCGCTGCTGGTGTCGTGGATCGCCGCGGTGCTCTTCGTGCCCTATCTCGGCTACTACCTGCTGCCGGATTTCAGCAAGCGCGCCGGCAAGCCCTCGGCGCTGGCGCGCCTGGTCGGTCCGGTGTGGCCGGCGCTCGGGCGGCGGCTGGCCGAGCGCGACATCCACGCCCACGAGCAGCATGACGAGTTCGCGATCTACCACACGCCCTTCTACAACCGCCTGCGCGCCGTGGTGAATGCCTGCGTGCGCTGGCGCTGGGTGGTGATCGTGCTCACGGTGGCGATCTTCGTCGGCTCGCTGTTCGTGTTCGCGCGCTTCGTGCCGCAACAGTTCTTCCCCGACTCGACGCGGCCCGAGCTGCTGGTCGACCTGCGTCTGGCCGAAGGTGTGTCGCACCAGGCCACCGAGGCCGCGGTCAAGCGCCTGGAGACCTTCCTCGGCGAGCAGGACGGCATCGACAACTACGTGGCCTGGGTGGGCAGCGGCAGCCCGCGCTTCTACCTGCCGCTCGACCAGCAACTGGCGCAGACCAACTTCGCCCAGATCGTGATCCTCACCACCGGGCTGGCCGAGCGCGAGGTGCTGCGCGCGAAGCTGATCCGCCTGTTCGGGGACCAGGCCTGGCCCTTGCGCGGCATCGTCAACCGGCTCGAGAACGGCCCGCCGGTGGGCTTCCCGGTGCAGTACCGGGTGAGCGGGCCGGACTTCGACGAGCTGCGCCGTCAGGCGCACGCCGTGGCCGAGGCGATGCGCGGCAATCCGCATCTGTCGAACGTGCATCTGGATTGGGAGGAGCCGTCGAAGGTGGTGCGCCTGGCGATCGACCAGGACAAGGCGCGCCTGCTCGGCGTGTCGTCGCAGGACATCGCCAGCCTGCTCGCGACCTCGCTGCAGGGCATGACCGTGACCCAGTTCCGCGAGGGCACCGAGACCATCGCGGTGGTGCTGCGCGGCGCCGAGTCCGAGCGCGTGCATCTGTCGCTGCTGGCCGATCTGGCGCTGCCGGTGGCGGGTGGGCGCAGCGTGCCGCTGGCGCAGGTGGTGCGCGTGGAGCACGACTTCGAGCAGGGCGTGATCTGGCGCCGCAACCGCATCCCGACGGTGACCGTGCGCGCCACGCTGTACGACGGCACCCAGCCGGCGGTGGTGGTGGGCCAGCTCGCCGCCGAGATGGCGCGCATCCGCGCCGAGCTGCCGCTCGGCTACCGCCTCGAGGTCGGCGGTTCGGTGGAGGAGAGCGCCAAGGGCAGCACCTCGGTGGGCGCCGGCATGCCGGTCTTCATCCTCACCGTGCTGACCGTGCTGATGCTGCAGTTGAAGAGCTTCTCGCGCACCGTCATGGTGGTGCTGACCGCGCCGCTGGGCATGATCGGCGTCACCGCCTTCCTGCTCGCCTTCGGCAAGCCCTTCGGCTTCGTCGCCCTGCTCGGCACGATCGCGCTGTCGGGCATGATCATGCGCAACTCGGTGATCCTGGTGGACCAGATCCGTCAGGACATCGAGGCCGGGCGCACGCAGTGGGACGCCATCGTCGAATCCGCGGTGCGCCGCTTCCGGCCGATCATGCTCACGGCGGCGGCGGCCATCCTCGCCATGGTGCCGCTGTCGCGCAGCACCTTCTTCGGCCCGATGGCGGTGGCGATCATGGGTGGGCTGACGGTGGCCACCGTGCTCACCATGCTCTTCCTGCCCGCGCTGTACGCAGCGTGGTACCGGGTGAAGCCGGGGGCTGAGCCGGGCGCGGCCTGAATGCCGCCGGCGCTCCGACGCAAGCGGCCGCTTTGGTGTAGCCTTCGGCCTTTTTTGCGCTTGCCGGCCTGAGCGACGCCGGGTCAGGGGCACACGGGGAAGGACGCAGCGGGGATGACGCAGGCGGTGTCGCGTACGCGTTTCAATAGTGCCGGGCTGGTGCGGATACTGGCGGAGCTGGCGGTGGCGGACGTCGCCGATCCGAAGCAGACCTTTGCCGAACGCCTCGGCGAGTGGCTGGATTTCAAGGATGCGCTGGCGCTGTATTCGGCGCTGAATTCGGCTGCGGCCGGCGCACCGTCCAGGGCAGCGCCCGCCGCGGCGCTGCGCGGGCAACTGGTGCAGGTGCGTGGCGAACTGGCCGCTGCGGTCGCCGCCGCGGGCACGACGCAGCCGGGCGGGACGAACCTGGCGCTGCCGACGCCGCTGCCGAACGCTGCGCCCGAGTCGGCTGCAGACTTCGCCCCCTTTCACCGCTACTACCTCGCCCACCAGCG
>JAGOEI010000152.1:3657-5354 GCA_017997795.1 Thauera sp.
CGCTTTTGCGCCGAGATGCAGCGCGTGCTGCTCGCCGAGCTCGACCTGCGGCTGATGCCGGTGGCGGGGCTGGTGGCGGCAGTGGACAAGGAATCGACGGAACTGCAATGAACAGAAGCGTGAGCGTGGTGGCCTTCCTGCTGGGGCTGGCCGTGGTGGTGTGGGTGGGTGTCGGCTATGTGGGGGTGAGCCCGCTGGCCCTGGGCATGACCGCGCTGATCGGCGCGGTGTATCTGACGGGCGCGCTCGAGCTGCTGCGCTTCGACCGCGCCACCGTGGCGCTGCAGCGCGCGCTCGACACGATTCCGGCCGACCTGCCGGATGCCGGCGCATGGCTGCGCGGCCTGCCGCCGTCGCTGCACAACGCGGTGCGCCTGCGCCTCGAAGGCGAGCGCGTCGGCCTGCCCGGCCCGGCGCTCACGCCCTACCTCGTCGGCCTGCTGGTGCTGCTCGGCATGCTCGGCACCTTCCTCGGCATGGTGATGACGCTCAATGGTGCGGTGATCGCGCTCGAGACCACTACCGACCTGCAGACGATCCGCTCCTCGCTGGCTGCGCCGGTGAAGGGCCTGGGCGTCGCCTTCGGCACCTCGGTGGCCGGTGTGGCGGCCTCGGCCATGCTGGGGCTGATGTCGGCCTTGTGCCGGCGTGCGCGCCTGCAGGCCTCGCAGGTGCTGGACAGCCGCATCGCCCGCGAGCTGCGCGGGTTCTCGGGGGCGCAGCAGCGTCAGGACGCCTTCCAGGCCATGCAGGACCAGGCGCGCACGATGCCCGTGCTCGTCGAAACGCTGCAGGCGATGATGGCGCAGATGGAGCGCCAGCACCGCGAGCTGCACGAGCGCATGGCGAGCGAGCAGCAGCGTTTCCACGACGATGCGCGCGGCAGCTATGCGGCGCTGGCCGCTGCGGTCGATGTCTCGCTGAAGGACAGCCTGATCGAGAGCGCACGGCTGGCCGGGCAGACGATCCAGCCGGTGGTCGCCGAGACCATGGCCGGCATCGCGCGCGAGACGACGGCGCTGCAGCAGCGTGTGGGCGATGGCGTGCAGGCCCAGCTCGACGGCGTGTCGCAGCGCCTGGATGCGGCCGTGGCCACCTTGTCCGCGAACTGGGCGAGCGCGCTCGCGCAGCACGATGCGCGCAGCACGGCGCTCGGCGACAAGCTCGACGCTTCGTTCTCGGCCTGGAGCGGGGGCTTCGAGCAGCGCGCGACGGGCTTGCTGGCCTCGGTGGGCGAGGCGCATGCCGAACTGCGCACCGCGCTGGCCGACACCGCGACCGCGCTCGCCGAGCAGACCGCCGCGCTGCACGGCCGGGTCGCCGATTCGGTGCAGGCTCAGCTCGACGGCCTGATTGCACGCTTCGATGCTACCGCTGGCACGGTCGCCGACACCTGGACGCAGGCGCTGGCCAGCCACGAGCGCAGCGGCCAGACCGTCGCCGGCGAGCTGCGGGGCGCCCTGCAGGCCTTCGCCGACACCTTCGCCCAGCGCTCCGCGACCCTCGTCGATCAGGTCGGCGCCACGGTCGGCGCGCTGCAGGCGGACATCGCCGCTCGCGACGCCGCCCGCCTTGCCGCCCAATCCGAAAACTTGCAGGCCATGGCGGCGTCGCTGCGCAGCGACTGGCAGAAGCTGGGCGAGGAGGCCGGCAGCCGCGAGCAGGCGATCGTCGATCGGCTGGACGAGACCGCGCGC
>JAGOEI010000153.1 GCA_017997795.1 Thauera sp.
TGGCAGTACCGGCTGATGAAGCACATGGCCTATCTGCCCTGGGTCGGCCTGCCGAACATCCTGTGCAACGAGGGCATCGTCCCTGAGCTGCTGCAGGACGAGGCCACGCCGGAGAACCTCGCCGACGCGATCGAGGGCTGGCTGCAGGACGCGCCGCGCCGCGCTGCGGTCGAGGCGCGCTTCATGGACCTGCACATCGAGCTCAAGCAGGACACCGCCCGGCGCGCCGCCGAGGCGATCCTGCCCTACCTGAGCGCGGATCCGCGCTGAGACCCGGCGATGACGCCCGATCTGTTTGCCCCCGCGCTGCCCGCGACCAGCCTCGTCTGCGGCGTCGACGAGGCCGGGCGCGGTCCGCTGTGCGGCCCGGTGATGGCGGCGGCGGTAATCCTCGATCCTGCGCGTCCGATCGCCGGCCTCAACGACTCCAAGAAGCTGAGCGAAGCCGCGCGCGAGCGCCTCGCGCCGCAGATCCGCGAGCGTGCGCTGGCCTGGGCGGTGGCCGAAGCCAGCGTCGAAGAGATCGACCGCCTGAACATCCTGCACGCCACCATGCTGGCCATGCAGCGCGCGGTGCTGGCGCTTGGGCTGGCCCCCGGCGAGGTGCTGATCGACGGCAACCGTTGCCCGCAACTGCCTTACCCGGCGCGCGCAATCGTCAAGGGTGACGCCAGCGAGCCCGCGATCTCGGCGGCCTCCATCCTCGCCAAGACGGCGCGTGACGAAGCGATGCGCGTGCTCGACGCCGAATGGCCGCAATACGGCCTGGCCGCGCACAAGGGCTACCCGACCGCCGCGCATCTCGCCGCACTCGAGGCCCATGGCGTGCGCGACTTTTACCGCCGCAGCTTTGGCCCGGTGAAAAGGCTGCTGCCGCGCGGGGCAGGGCGCTGACCCCGCGATGAAGGCGATCACTTCGCGCGACAACCCGCTGATCAAGCGCCTGCACGCGCTCGCGCACTCCGCACGCGACCGCCGCCAGCTCGGCGAAACCGTGCTCGACGGCGCCCATCTGGTCGAGGCGGCGGTCGCCGCGCGCTGGCCCCTGAAAGCCATCGTCTGCGCGGAGAGCGGCCTGATGCCTCCCGAGCACCAGCGCCTGCTCGGCGCCATCGCCGCCGATGTCCCGCGCTACCAGCTCCCCGACACCCTGTTCAGGCATGTGAGCCCGGTGGATACGCCCTCGGGTCTGCTCGCCATCATCGATCTTCCGCAGTCCGCCGCGCCCGCGCCGCTCACCGACAGCGTCGTCGTGCTCGACGCCGTGCAGGATCCGGGCAATCTCGGCACCATCCTGCGCACTGCCGCCGCTGCCGGCATCGGCCGCGTACTGCTCGGCGCCGGCTGCGCCCAGGCCTGGTCGCCGCGCGTGCTGCGCGCCGGCATGGGAGCGCATTTCGTGCTCGCGATCGAAGACGGCATCGACGCCTGCGCCCGCCTCCAGGGCTACCCGGGACGCTGTCTTGCCACCGCGCTGGGCGAGGGCGCGTGCTCGCTCCACGCGCTCGACCTGCGCGGCCCTGTGGCCTGGCTGTTCGGTGCCGAAGGCCAGGGCCTGTCGCCGGCCTTGATGGCGCGCGCCGACCAGCGCGTGATCATCCCGATGGCGGCCGGCGTCGAATCGCTCAACGTCGGCGCGGCGGTCGCGGTGTGCCTTTTCGAGCAGGCGCGACAGCAGCACACGCGTTAAAAGCCTCACGCCGGGCACTCGCCAATTCTTGACCGGCGCGCAGCCCGCCACCACCCTTGCCGAATGTCTGCCGATCGCGCGGACGACCAGAACACGCAGACGGCCAAAGGCCGCGCCGGCAAGGAGACAAAGCTCGATGGGCAAGTACTGCAAGACCGCGAAGGGTCATCAGGAGATCAGCGATCGCGCCGCCGGACTGGGCGCGCGCGCGCGACGGCTGTTGATCCTCATCGACGGCCAGCGCGACAGCGAAGAGCTCGCCCGCCTCGCCGGCGACGCGCAGGTCGAGGACTCGCTGCGGACACTGGCTGAGGCCGGCTTCATCGAAGCGGATGCAGCATCCGCTGCCACCGCGATGGCGCCCGCCGCGCACGCCGGCCCGACGCCTGCTGCGCCCGGCGGGCGGCAGGCCAGCCTCGCGCTCGCGCAGGACTTCATGATGAACACCCTGCGCACCTTCCACGGCCCCTACGGCAAGCTCGATCTCGTCAAGCGCATCCACGCCTCGACGCACAGCGCGGAGCTGCGCGCCCTGTTCGAAGAGTGGCTGCATTCGATCAGCGAGTCGCGCATCGGCCGCAAGCGCGCAGACGAGCTGTCGGCTCGGCTGCTGGAGGTGATGCCGGGCTGATCGAAGCGCCAGGCCCATTGAGGCACCTGGCCAGGGACGGGCCGCAAGGCGGGCGGGGCGGCTGGGCCATGCGCGACGATTCGCGTTAACATCGCCCGCTTCGGTGATCCCGCCGCTTCGAACGACTGAACCCATGATCCTCGTCATCTCCCCCGCCAAGGCGCTCGACTACGAGACGCCGCCGACCACCGCCACCTTCACCCAGCCCGACTTCCTCGACCACGCCGCCGAACTGATCGAGGTGCTGCGCGAGAAGTCGCCGGCCCAGATCGCCGAGCTGATGTCGCTCTCGGACCAGCTTTCCACCCTCAACGTGGCGCGCTACGCGAGCTGGTCGCGGCCCTTCGCCCCCGACAGCGCCAAGCAGGCGCTGCTCGCCTTCGACGGCGACGTGTATGAAGGCCTCGACGCGAAGAGCCTCGCCGACGACGACCTGGCCTGGGCGCAGGATCACCTGCGCATCCTGTCCGGTCTCTACGGCGTGCTGCGCCCGCTCGACCTGATGCAGGCCTATCGCCTGGAGATGGGCACCCGGCTCGCCAACCCGCGTGGCAAGAACCTCTACGAGTTCTGGGGCGAGCGCATCACCGACGAACTCAACCGCCTGCTCGCGCGCGAGGAGGACGCCGGCCGCGAGCGCGTGCTGGTGAACCTGGCCTCCGACGAGTATTTCAAGTCGGTCAAGCCGAAGAAGCTCAAGGGTCGCATCGTCACCCCGGTGTTCGAGGACTGGAAGGGCGGGCGCTACAAGATCATCAGCTTCTACGCCAAGCGCGCGCGCGGGCTGATGAGCCGCTACGTCATCACCCGGCGTATCGACGAGGTTGAGGCGCTGCAGGGCTTCGATGCCGAGGGCTACGCCTTCGCCGCCGATGCGTCCGACGCCGACACGCTGGTCTTCCGCCGTCGCGAGGAGTGAGCCGCATGCAGATCAGCTCCACCTTCGACGCGGGCGCGATCGAGGTCGTACGCCTCGACGACCCGGCCGCCATCCGCCTGCGCCTGCGCCAGGACAACGCCGCCGACTTCCACCAGTGGTTCCACTTTCGGCTGATGGGCGCCGCCGGCACCGCGGTGCGCATGGTGTTCGAGAACGCCGCCACGGCCGCTTACCCGGACGGCTGGCGCGACTACCGCTGCGTGGCGTCCTACGACCGCCAGCACTGGTTCCGCATCGCCAGCACGCACTACGAGAACGGCGAGCTGATCGTCGAGCACACGCCCGAGCGCGACAGCGTCTATTACGCCTACTTCGAGCCCTACTCGCACGAACGCCACCTCGACATGATCGCGCGTGCAGCAATGTCGCCCTTTGCCCGCGTGCGCAAGCTCGGCAGCACGGTCGACGGCCGCGATCTCGACCTGGTCGTCGTGGGCGATGATCAACCCGGCCGCGCGCCGATCTGGATCATCGCCCGCCAGCATCCCGGCGAGACGATGGCCGAGTGGTTCGTCGAAGGCCTGCTCGATCGTCTGCTCGACGGCGCCGACCCGGTCGCGCGCACGCTGCGCGAGCAGGCGCTGCTCTACATCGTGCCCAACATGAACCCTGACGGCGCGGTGCGCGGCAACCTGCGCACCAACGCTGCCGGGCGCAACCTCAACCGCGAGTGGCGCGAACCCGACCCGGTCGCCAGCCCCGAGGTCTTCCTGGTGCGCGCGGAGATGGAACGCACCGGCTGCGCGCTGTTCCTCGACATCCACGGCGACGAGTCGCTGCCCTACGTGTTCTTTTCCACCGCCGAGGAGGTGCCCGGCTTCACGACCGATGCCGCGGCGGCGCAGGCGCGCTTTGTCGACACCCTGCTCGCGGTCAGCCCCGACTTCCAGACCGAGGAAGGCTACAAGCCCGGCCGCTTCGGCGAGGAGCTGCTGACGCTGGCGAGCAAATGGGTCGCCAACCACTTTGGCTGCGTGTCGCTGACGCTGGAGATGCCGTTCAAGGACAACGCGATCCTGCCCGATGAGCACGTCGGCTGGAACGGTGCGCGCAGCAAGCGCCTGGGTGCGGCGATGCTCAATCCGATCCTGCGCCATGTGGTGGATGCGCAAGCAAAGTGAGCTGATGGGCGGACACCTGTGCCCGTGAGGCGTGCGCCGATCAGCCCTTGCGGCCGAGCTCGGCGAGGATCGCGTTGGCGCAGGCCACGCCCGAGCGCACTGCCGATTCGAGCGTGGCGGGGTAGTCCGAATCCAGATAGTCGCCTGCCAGCCACAGCCCGGGCAGCGGGGTACGGATACCGGGGCGGAAGATGCCCGGGCGGCAGGCGATGGTGGCGCGCTTCTCCACGATCACCTGCGACCATTCCGGCGCCGGCAGGCGGCGGCCGAGCTGGCGCTCGAGCTGGGCATGCACCGCCAGGATCAGCTCATCGCGCGGGAGCGTCTCGTGCGGGCCGCGGGCGCTGATCACGGCGCAGAACAGGCCTTCCGGCCCGCCGAGCTGGCCGCGGTCGAACACCCACTGCGCCGGGTCGGCCGGGCTCTCGGACACCAGCCCGATCATCGGTTGGGGCAGCGTCTGGCCCTTGCCGAGCGCCAGATACACCGAGACGATCGGCTCGTGCTCCAGCGCTTCGATCTGTTCCGCCAGCCGCGCGCAGGCGCCGGTGGAGGCGAGCAGCGGCGCGGCGTGATAGGGCGCGGTGGCGAGCACCACATGCGGCCAGGGCTGGCTGCCGGGGTCGCCGTCGAGGCGGAAGCCGCCGTCGACCGGGCGGATCGCTTCGATCGCGTTGCCGGTGCGCAGCTTGCCGCGGCGGGTGGCGAGGTAGCGCGCGGCCGGCACCGGGAAAAGTTCGGACAGGTCGGTGCGCGGCAGCAGCAGCTCGCTCGCCGACGCGCCCGCGGCGAGGCTGTCGCGCAGCACGTTAGTGAAGACCTGTGCCGAGGCCTCATGCGCTGGCGTGTTGAGCGCGGCCACGCACAGCGGCGCCCAGATCAGCGTGGTGAGTTTGGGCGTTTGTCGCGTCTCGGCGAGCAACTGCGTCACCGTCATGTCGGCGACCGGCAGGCGGAA
>JAGOEI010000154.1 GCA_017997795.1 Thauera sp.
CCGATCGAGGTCGATCCGGAAGGGCGGGAGGTGAAGGCGTGATGAGCAAGCATGCGAAAACCCGCGCGATTGAAGCACCGCGAGCGGAACCCCGGGCGGCCGCGGGCGCACCGTCCGCGACGGCTGCGGGGGCGCTGCCTGGAGTTGCTGCGAGGGCGCTGTCTGGAACTGCTGCGGGGGCGCTGCCTGGGGCGGCGCCGGGCGCTGCCGAGATCGCCGACTGCGCGGCGCTCTCTGCTGCAGAGTGGCAGTTCGCCGGCACGCAGCGCGCCGGGCTGTACGGCTGGTTTGCCCGCCTGTACGCCGAGGAGGTGTCCGAGCCGCTGTATCGCATCCACTTCGCCGACGGGGGCTTCGCCCCCTTCGCGGGGCTGGCCGAGCTCGGCCTCAAGGCCGAGGTGCAACGCCTCGACGCGGCCATCGCCACCCTGCGCGCCGAGCAGCTGCCGCGCCTGGAGCTGGCCGCCGACTTCGCCCAGCTCTTCCTGCTCGACGGCAAGACCAGCGCCCTGCCCTATGCCTCGGCCTACGCAGGCACCGACAGCGCCTCGCCGCTCTTCGGCGCGGCCGAGGCGCGCATGCGCGACTTCCTCGCCGCGCGCGAGCTGGCGATCCAGGCCGACTTCCGCGAACCCGCCGACCACCTCGCCGTGCCACTGGCGTTGATGGCGGAGCTGGCCGGGGCGGCGTCGAGCGCAGAGGACATCCCCACCGCCGCCGCGACCCAGGCGGACTTCCTGCGCACCGCCGTGCTCGACTGGCTGCCACGTTTCGTCGAGCGCTGCCAGCAGGCCCGCCCGCGCTTCGACGTCTATCCGGCGCTGGCGGCCTTGCTGCTCGGGTTCGTGCGCGCGGACGTGGCGTTTCTGGAGGATGTGGGCGGGAGTGCGGCAGTCTCCTGAATCGCGCTACCGCAGGCAGGGACAGCGATCACGCCGCCCGCTGCCGCCTGCGCGATTCCCACCCGAGGCAGGCCAACCCGACCACCTTCGGAATCGGCCGGCTTCCGGTGCGGTAGTGCGCGATCATGCGCCTGGTCATGCCGAGCGATTCGGCTGCGCTCGCAAGCGACAGGCCATTGCGCTGCATCCAGTCGTTGAACTCGCTGGCCGTCGGCAGGCCGGCCTGCCGGCGGGACAGTTCGTACAGCCGGTCGGCGCCCAGACCCAGCCCGTCCGGCCAATCC
Organism: Thauera sp.; assembly: GCA_017997795.1. Lineage (GTDB taxonomy): Bacteria > Pseudomonadota > Gammaproteobacteria > Burkholderiales > Rhodocyclaceae > Thauera. The sequence goes on from JAGOEI010000154.1 coordinate 1,187, forward strand.
AGCCCGTGCCCCCACTCGTCACGCGTCATGCGTGCGAAGAAGTCCGGGGTGCGCAGCGCATCGAAGGGCGGCTGGGCGAGATCGGACAGGTCGACCGGCAAGGTTTCGCCCGTGCTCCAGCCGATCTCGAGCTTCAGATCGCCCGTCACACGGGCTGTTTCGATGCGGGGGGGCGTCTTCATGGATTGAGCCTCCGATATTCGTCCAGGTACTTCGCCTTGTTTGCGCGGATGTCCGCCAGCGCGGCGACCAGCCGCTTCAGTGGCTGCACCCCGCCCGCCAACACTTCGCCCGTCTCGATCGCAACCGACACACGGCTTCCATTGCGAGAGATCACATGAACGTGAGGAACCCCATGCTCCATGCCGTTGATGCGGATCCGCCAATCGCCCACGATGTCGTAGTTGGTCATCGCCAGAATAGTGAAATGGTTACACTTGATCAAGAGCCGATCAAATTGCCATCAGCATATCTCATGGCGAAAAAAGTCGGGGACGTACCCCGATTACGGTGCTACTGGCGTTGATGGCGAAGCTGGCCGGGGCGGCGTCGAGCGCAGAGGACATCCCCATCGCAGCCGCGACCCAGGCGGACTTCCTGCGCACCGCCTTGCTCAACTGGCTGCCACAAAAGAAACCTCAACTCGGCTGCCGCCCCGTATCCGGCGGCACACATGGCTCGTCCTGCGACACGAAGCGAAACTCCGCAAACCCGGCCCGCGCGCGCTCGCCGGTGTTGTCCGTGTCGGACGCCAGCGCGATCCCGCTGAGCTGTGCCGGCACCTCACCGAAGGCGCGCTTGAAGTCTTCCGCCACATCGCGCCGCTCGATCACCCAGCCCCCCGCATCACCCGTACCCGAGCGCAGCACGATCATGCGCGTGCGGTCGGTGTAGGCATTGGGCATGGAGGTACCCACCGGCTGGCGGTTGTCCCACACGTAGTTGAGCGCGGCGTCCGGCACCTGGTCGCCGTAGATCGAGCGCGCCAGCGCCAGCTTGGCGCGAGTGCCGAGGCCGAGCGCCTCGGGCGCGATCCTGAAGCTCAGATACACCCGCGCGGCGTAGTCGTCGCCGGCCTTGGTCCTCATGTCGGCCGTGGCCAGCGGTGCATCGACGCGCCACAGCCAGCACAGGTGCGGCGTCGCCTCGAGGTCGATGTCGAGCGGGCGGCCGAGCAAGGCCATGCTGCGCTCGGCCACCGCCTCGACCGCGACGACGCCATCCCAGGTCTTGAGCGCGTATTGCGTCGGCGCGATGCGCTCGTCGAGTTGCTGGACGCGCCAGGGTTCGGGCAGGCCCGCAGCACCGACAGAAAACCGTCCCACCCACTCCGTGGCGGCCTGCCCCATGGTGGCGGTGGACATCAGCGACAGGGCGATCGCCCGGCGGACGCATCGGTATGCAGCCATCTGTGTTGTCTCCGTTTGACGTGCTCATCCACGCGGTCGCGCACCGGAATCGATGGACCCCCATACAGCGCAGCCAGTTGCACGTCATCGAGCTGCGCCTGGGGCAGATCGAACACGATCCGCCCCTGCTGCAAGCCGATCACCCGCTCCGCCAGCAGCGGCAGCAGCGCCGTGTTGTGCACCACCGACACCAGCGTTGCGCCAGCGGTCGCGGTGCCGAGCGCCCGGCAGATCTCCTGCGCCGCTGCGGGGTCGAGCGCCGCGGTCGGTTCGTCGGCCAGGATCAGCCGCGGTGCCTGCACCAGCAGGCGGGCAATCGCCACCTTCTGCCGCTCGCCGCCGGACAGCGCGTCGGTCCGCATCGACGCCTTGTCCAGCATGCCGACCTCCACCAACGCAGCATGTGCCCGTTCGCATTCGTGCGCGGGGTAACGCCGCACCCAGCTGCGCCAGCCTGTAATGCGGCCGAGGCTGCCGATGAGCACGTTCTCGAGCGCGCTCAGCCGCGGCACCAGGTGCAGGCCCTGCAGCACCTGCCCGGCCTCGCGGCGCAGCGCGCGCAGCCGGGCGGGTGGCAGCGGCGCATCCAGCCGCGCGCCCAGCACCGACACCTGCCCCGCCGTCGGCCGGGTGAAGCCGCTCAGCACGCGCAGCAGGGTGGATTTTCCGGCGCCGTTGTGGCCAACGATGGCGACACGTTCGCCCTCGCCCACCACCAGGCGGTCGATGTCCAGCACCGAGCGTCCGCCCAGCGTGCAGCGCACGCCGCGCAGTTCGATGCTGGGGCTCATGCGAGCGCCTGCCGGATGCGGCGGCTAATGGCGTCGAAGCCGGACACCATCACCACGATCACGATCAGCACCGTCGCCAGCCGGCCCCACTGGAACAGCGCGGTCGCCTCGGTGATCAGCAGCCCCAGTCCGCCGGCACCGATCAGGCCGAGGATGGTCGAGTCGCGGATGTTGAACTCCCAGATGTACAGGTGGCTGGAGACGAACTGCGGCAGCACGGTCGGCCACACCGCGTTGAAGAAGACCTGCGCCGGCCCCGCGCCCACGCTGCGCACCGCCTCGATCGCCGCCATGTCGAGCGACTCGATCGCCTCGGCGAAGAGCTTGCCGTAGGTGCCCATCGAGTGCAGCCCGATCGCCAGGATGCCGGCGGTCGGCCCCAGGCCGACGATGCCGACCAGCACCAGGCCGAAGACCAGGGTGTGGATCGAGCGGCTGGTGTCGAGCACCGCCTTCGCGCCCCAGGCCCGCGGTCGCGGCGCCGCCAGGTTGCGCGCGGTGAGCACCGCCAGCGGCAGCGCCAGCAGCGCGCCCAGCAGTGAGCCGAGCGTGGCGATGCGGATCGTGGTCCAGGTGGCCCGCCCCAGGCCCTCGAGCCACGCGCGCTCGACCGCCTGGCGGTTCTCCACCCGCAGCAGGGTGCCGTCGTCGCTGCGGTACTCGAGGTTCGGGTTGCCGAACCACACATCCAGCACGCTCGGGCGCGCGAACTCGCCAGCGGTCTTCATCAGGTTGGCGATCGGCGATCGTCCCAGCGACAGCTCGCCCTCGCGCGCCAGCGTGCCCAGGCAGGCGGCGACCAGCAGCGCATACACCAGCACCAGCGCCAGAAAGCCCGCACGCCCGCGCAACAGCGGACGCGCGCGCAGGCCCGGGGCTGCCAGGTTCATGGACGCGCCTGCAGCTTGCCGGTCGCGAGCCCAGCGTCGCGAATCGGCTTGTAGAAGCCGTTGTCGCTCTCGACGAAGCCGGTGTAGTGCGGCGGCAGCAGCGCCGACTGTTGCGCCAGCGCCGGCCCCACGCCGACCAGCGCCGCGCGCAGCCGGGCTACGAAGTCGGCGTCGTCGGCGAGCTCCTTGCGCAGCGCCACCGCGTCGTTGGGCAAGGGCGCCGAGGTCCAGAAGATCTTCGAGTCCTCCGCCCGGATCAGCCCCTGCGCGATCATCGCGTTGCGGTTACGGTTGTAGTCGGCGCCGGCGTCGAGCACGCGCTGCGTCACCTGGGTCTCGATCGCCTGGTGCGCGGTGTGCAGCACCTTGCCGAAATACGACTCCGGCGTGATGCCCAGCGTCATCAGGTGGTGCAGCGGGATCAGGTAGCCCGAGGTCGAACCCTTGTCGCCAAAGGCGAAGGTCCGCCCCTCGAGGTCGGCGATCGACTCGATGCCGGACGCGGGGTGCGTCACCATGATCGCGAAGTACTCCGGCTTGCCGTCGTACAGGATGGTCGCCACCGCCTGCGCGCCAGCGTGGTGATTGGCCAGCACATAGCCCCACGGCCCCATCAGCGCGATGTCGGTCTCGCCGTTGGCCAGCGACTTGGCCAGCCCCTCCCAGCTGTCGACAGTGCGCAATTGCACCGGGCGCTCGAGCGCGCGCGCAAGGTAGTCGGCGAGCGGCCGGTAGGTGGCGTCGTTCTTGTCCTTGTCGGGCTGGAACAGGCCCACGCCCAGGCGCAGCGACTCGGCCGCGGGTGCCGCCGGAACTGCAGCCGGAATGGCGAGACTGGTGATTGCAACAACGAGAAGATGGGCAAGGTGTCGCATGGGGGGCTCTCCGAGGCTGTGTGCTGTTCGACATGCAGACCGCCGGCAGCCCGGCGCGTCGTAGGGCTTGGTCGAAAAGGGAGCGCGTTTCTTACAGGCGGTCGCCGTCTGGCCCGTAAGCGGTAACCGAGCGGCGTTCTTGCCTACTTCGAGCGCGGGTGGAGATCGGATCGAAGCGGATTGGC
>JAGOEI010000155.1 GCA_017997795.1 Thauera sp.
CTCGAGCGCGGCCACGTGCTGTCGCTGTTCCGCAACCGCGGCACCGCCGAGTACCGCGGCGAGGCCGGCAAGGAAAGCTTCCAGCTTCCGGAAAAGCGCTACGGCGTGGTGTTCGTGTTCCGCGTGTTCGAGCGCGTCTCGTACGCGCTGGTGATGGAATCCGACGGCCCGGTGACGATCGCCGACGCGGTGCGCAAGCCCTGAGCGCCGTTCTGCTCGGCCCTGAGACTTGTCCCTTAATGGCTCACCGGGTTCGACCGTGACCGCCGCCAGCGCAGACCTGCCCGACTGGCTGCGGCTCGCCGCGGTGCCCGGACTGGGCGCAGAGCGCCAGCGCAGCCTGCTCGCAGCCTTCGGGCTGCCGCGCCACATCTTCGCTGCCGGGCGTAGCGCGCTGGCAGGCGTGATCGGTCGCGAGCTGGCCGATGCCGTGCTCGCCCCGCCGCCGGACGAACTCATCGAACGCGCCCTGGCGTGGGCGGCCGAACCGGGAAGCCACGTCCTCACCCTGGCCGACGAGGCCTATCCGCGCACCCTGCTCGACATCGCCGACCCGCCGGTGCTGCTCTACGTGAAGGGTGATCCGGCGCTGTTGCAGCGTCCGGCGATCGCGCTCGTCGGCGCACGCTCGGCCACCGCGCAGGGCGAGGCCAATGCCGCCGCCTTTGCCCAGAGTCTCGCCGAAGCCGGCCTGACGATCGTCAGCGGGCTGGCGCTGGGCGTGGACGCGGCCGCCCATCGCGGCGCGCTGGCGGCCGGCTCAGTAGGTAGCCCCGGCGGTGGCACGGTGGCGGTGATCGGCACCGGCATCGACCGTATCTACCCCGCGCGCAACGCGGCGCTCGCACGCGAGATCGCCGTATCGGGCGCCATCGTCAGCGAATTCCCGCTCGGCACGCCGCCGCTGCAGCACAACTTCCCGCGTCGCAACCGCATCATCGCCGGTCTGTCCCAAGGCGTGCTGGTGGTCGAGGCGGCGCTCAACAGCGGCTCGCTGATCACCGCCCGCCTGGCCACCGAGAGCGGGCGCGAGGTGTTCGCCATTCCCGGCTCCATCCATTCCCCACTGGCACGCGGCTGCCACCGCCTGATCCGCGACGGCGCCAAGCTGGTCGAGACCGCCGAGGACGTGATCGAGGAACTCCGCGGCCGGCTGGGCTGGGCGGCGCCCGCCCCCGCTCCGAAGGGACGCCGGCGCCAGGGCGGCAAGGCCGCTGCCAGCCATGCCGACACCCCCGCGCAGCCCCTGCAACAGACCGTGCCCGGGCTCGACGACGAGGCCGCGCGCGTGCTGCAGATCATCGGCCACGACCCGGTGGACATCGACACCCTCGCCGGCCGCTGCGGCTTGACGGTCGATGCCCTCTACGCCATCCTGCTGCCACTCGAGCTGGACGGACACCTCGCGCGTTTGCCGGGTGGCCGCCTCCAGCGCACCTGAGCCGGCCGCATCGCCCTTGGCCAACCTGCCCGCAGGCAAGACTCGCACACGCGCCCGAAGGCCCGAGTGCACGCCGCAGCCTCTGCAGACCAGGACGCCGAAGGGTTTCATCGACTGTACTTTCTAGCCGAATCGACAAGAGGCCGTTTTGTTCGACATCCTCGTATACCTCTTCGAAAGCTACATCCACGCCGACGCCTGCCCGGAACCCGACCAGCTCACCCGCAAGCTGTCGGCGGCCGGCTTCGAGCAGGAAGAAATCTCCGAGGCGCTGGAGTGGCTCAACGGCCTGCGCCGCGTGGCACGCGACATCCACCCGGGTATCGCACCCAGCGCCGGGTCGGTGCGCATCTACACCGAAGACGAACAAGCCCAGCTCGACGCATGCTGCCGCGGCTTCCTGAGCCTGCTCGAGAGCGCGGGCGTGCTCGGCGCCGCCCATCGCGAACTGATCATCGAACGCGCGATGGCGCTGAACGACTTCACGATCACGCTCAACCGCCTCAAGGTCATCGTGCTGATGGTGCTGTGGCAGCAGGAAGAGCCGATCGACACGCTGATGATCGACGAACTCCTGACCGAAGAGGACGACTGGGGCTACGAACCGATCGTGCATTGAGCGGTCGATTTCTCGTCTTGCAAGCGCAAGCCTGCCGTCCTTATCATCCGCCGCTTCCGAACCCCCTGCGCCACCGTGGCGCTAACGCCGTTTCCAGTCGAGCATGAGCAAGCAACTGATCATCGCGGAAAAACCTTCCGTTGCGCAGGACATCGCCCGTGCGCTGGGCGGCTTCACCAAGGAGAAGGACTACTTCGAGTCCGACGAATATGTATTGTCGTCGGCCGTCGGTCACCTTCTCGAGCTCACCCTGCCCGAGGAATTCGAGGTCAAGCGCGGCAAGTGGACCTTCGCCCACCTGCCGGTGATCCCGCCCCACTTCGCGGTCAAGCCGATCGAGAAGACCGAGGACCGCCTGAAGCTGCTCACCCGGCTGATCAAGAGGAAGGACGTCACCGGCCTCATCAACGCCTGCGACGCGGGCCGCGAGGGCGAGCTGATCTTCAACTTCATCGCCCAGCACGCCGGCAGCAAGAAGCCGATGCAGCGGCTGTGGCTGCAGTCGATGACCGCGCAGTCCATCCGCGACGGCTTCTCCCACCTGCGCGCCGCGCAGGAGGTCGAGGGCCTGCGCAACGCCGCGATCTGCCGCGCCGAATCCGACTGGCTGATCGGCATCAACGGCACGCGCGCGATGACCGCGTTCAACTCCAAGACCGGCGGCTTTCACCTCACCACGGTAGGCCGCGTGCAGACGCCGACGCTGGCGATGGTGGTGGAGCGCGAGGACCGCATCCGCAAGTTCAAGTCGCGCGACTACTGGGAGCTGGAAGCCCGCTTCGGCTGCGCCGCCGGTGAATACCCCGGGCGCTGGTTCGACGAGAAGTTCAAGAAGCCCGAGGGCGACGAGCACGCCACTGCCTTCCGCCTGTGGGACAAGACCCGGGCCGAGGCCATCCGCGCCAGGTGCGCGGGCAAGCCGGGCGTGGTCACCGAGGAGGCCAAGCCCTCCACGCAACTGTCGCCGCTGCTCTTCGACCTCACCAGCCTGCAGCGCGAGGCCAACGGCCGCTTCGGCTTCTCCGCCCGCGTTACGCTGCAGCTCGCGCAGGCGCTGTACGAGAAGCACAAGGTGCTGACCTACCCGCGTACCGACGCGCGCGCGCTGCCCGAGGATTACCTCGCCACCGTGAGCGAGGTCATGCGCACGCTGCCCGACCAGTACGCACCCTTCGCCAACGAGATCACCAAGCAGGGCTGGGTGAAGCCGAACAAGCGCATCTTCAACAACGCCAAGATCTCCGACCACTTCGCCATCATCCCCACCGGAGCGTTGCCGAAGAACCTGTCGGACGCCGAATACAAGATCTACGACCTCGTCACCAAGCGCTTCCTGGCGGTGTTCTACCCCGCGGCCGAGTACCAGATCACCACCCGCATCACCCGCGTCGAGGGCGAGGCCTTCAAGACCGAGGGCAAGGTGCTGGTCAATCCGGGCTGGCTGACGGTGTATGGCAAGGAAGCCGCCAACGACGAGAAAGACACGAAAGAAGGTGGCGCCCCGCAGCTGGTGGCGGTGAAGCAGGGCGAGACGGTGTCCACCGAGGACATCGTGGTCAAGTCGCTGCAGACCAAACCCCCGGCACGCTTCAACGAAGCCACGCTGCTGTCGGCGATGGAAGGCGCGGGCAAGATGGTCGACGACGAAGAGCTGCGCGCGGCGATGGCCGAGCGCGGCCTCGGCACCCCGGCCACGCGCGCGCAGATCATCGAGGGCCTGATCAGCGAGCAGTACATCCACCGCGAAGGCCGCGAGCTGATCCCGAGCGCGAAGGCCTTCTCGCTGATCACGTTGCTGAAGGGCCTGGGCGTCACCGCGCTGACCTCGCCGGAACTGACCGGCGGCTGGGAATACAAGCTCGCGCAGATGGAGCACGGCAAGCTCAGCCGCGAAGCCTTCATGAACGAGATCGCCGAGATGACGCGCGAGGTGGTCGAGCGTGCCAAGCGCTACGAGTCCGACACCGTGCCCGGCGAGTTCGTCACGCTGCAGACGCCCTGCCCCAAGTGCGGCGGTGTGGTGAAGGAGAACTACAAGAAGTTCGCCTGCCAGGCCTGCGAGTGGAGCACCTGGAAGATCGTCGCCGGCCGCCAGTTCGAGTACGACGAGATCGAGACCCTGCTGCGCGCGGGCAAGGTCGGCCCGCTGCTGGGCTTTCGCAACAAGATGGGGCGGCTGTTCAACGCCGACATCGTGCTGAACGACGAGAAGCAGCCCACCTTCGACTTCGGCCAGCCCAAGGAGGGCGAAGAGGCGGAGGCGGTCGACTTCTCGGCCCAGGAGCCGGTCGGCGCCTGCCCGAAGTGCGCCAGCCGCGTGTTCGAGCACGGCATGGCCTACGTGTGCGAGAAGTCCGTCGGCCCGGGCAAGAGCTGCGATTTCCGCTCCGGCAAGATCATCCTGCAGCAGCCGATCGAGCGCGAGCAGATGGCCAAGCTGCTGACCGAGGGCAAGACCGAGCTGCTCAAGGGCTTCGTGTCGGCGCGCACGCGACGCAAGTTCTCCGCCTTCCTGGTGCGCGGCAAGGACGGGAAGGTCGGCTTCGAGTTCGAGGCCAAGGCGCCCAAGGCACCGAAAGCGGGCGACAAGGCCGCCGCAGCGAAGGACGGCGAGGACGCCGCCCCCCCCAAACGCGCCACCGCAAGAAAGAAGGCAAGCTGAAGGATCCGTGGGAGCTTCAGGAATTGTGGGAGCGGGCTTGCCCGCGAACAGGGCCTGTGTCGGCACTCATTCGCGGGCAAACCCGCTCCCACGGCACTTCCTCCTGGACAGCACCTCGTGCGCGACATCCTGACCGCTTGCCGCAGGCGCACAGCCCGATCGCGGTCGGCGCAGCAGATGAAAAACGGGCCCTCGGGCCCGTTTTTCATGCTGAATCCTTCCGCCGCTCAGCCTTCGAGCAGGCTGCGCAGCATCCAGGCCGTCTTCTCGTGCACCTGCATGCGCTGGGTCAGCAGGTCGAGCGTGGGTTCGTCGCTCGCCTTGTCGGCGATCGGGGCGATGCTGCGCGCGGTCTTGATCACCGCTTCCTGGCCCTGCACCAGCAGGCGGATCATGTCCTGCGCGCTCGGCACGCCTTCCGGCTCGGCCATGCTGGTGAGCTTCTGGAATTCCTTGTAGGTGCCGGGGGCCGGGAAGCCCAGCGCGCGGATGCGCTCGGCAATCTCATCCACCGCCAGCGCAAGTTCGTTGTACTGCGTCTCGAACATCAGATGCAGCGTGTTGAACATCGGCCCGGTCACGTTCCAGTGGAAGTTGTGCGTGGTCA
>JAGOEI010000037.1 GCA_017997795.1 Thauera sp.
AGGCGCGGAAAATCAGGCGAAATTCTTCGCCGCGAAGTCCCAGTTCACCAGCTTGTCGAGGAAGGTGGCGACGAAGTCCGGGCGACGGTTGCGGTAGTCGATGTAGTAGGCGTGTTCCCACACGTCGATACAGAGCAGCGCGGTGTCGCCGGTGGTCAGCGGGGTGCCGGCGGCGCCCATGTTGACGATGTCGACCGAGCCGTCGGCCTTCTTCACCAGCCAGGTCCAGGCGGAACCGAAGTTGCCGACCGCGGAGGCCTGGAAGGCCTTCTTGAAGTCGTCGTAGGAGCCCCACTTGGCCTTGATCGCGTCGGCCAGCGCGCCGCTGGGCTCGCCGCCGCCGTTCGGCTTCATGCAGTTCCAGAAGAAGGTGTGGTTCCAGACCTGGGCCGAGTTGTTATACACGCCGCCGGCCGGGGCCTTCTTGACGATGGCTTCGAGGTCGAGGTTCTCGTACTCGGTGCCCTTGATCAGGTTGTTGAGGTTGGTGACGTAGGCCTGGTGATGCTTGCCGTGGTGGAACTCCAGCGTCTCGGCCGAGATGTGCGGGGCCAGTGCGTCCTTGGCGTAGGGCAGGGCGGGCAGGGTGTGTTCCATGCGGTTTCTCCTTTGTCGTTCGATTTGGCTGTCTGCGGGGATGGGTCGTGCTCAAAGCCAGACTATTTTAGTCTGGATTAGGTTCCCCGGCAATGTTGCGCCCCGCATGTTAAGCCCAGACGGCGCGTTTGCGGAACAACCGGGACGGACCACCATGCTTGCCCGACGCCGCGCCGTGGCGTCCCGCCGGCATGCGCTCGGTGTTGCTTGCGCGGCGCTGGGGCAGTGGGCGCGCTTCAGTCTTCGTGCGGACCCACCACGCGCGTGTCGAGGCTGCCGTCCGCGAGCTGGATGTTCAACGCGGCCCCAGCCGGAACGTTGCTCGCGCTGCGCAATACCTTGCCATCGGCGTCGCGGGCGATCGCGTAGCCGCGGGCCAGCACGGCCCCCGGCGCCAGGTGCTCGAGGTGGGCGGACAGCGTCTCCAGCCGGATGTGGCGCTGCGCCAGCGTGGCTGCGGTGGCGCGCTGCAGCCGTTGCGCCAGCGTGTCGAGCCGGGCGTGCCCGGTTTCGGGTCTCGGCGCGGCGGCCAGGAGGCGAAGGCGGGCCTGCACGCAGCGCTGGGCGGCGCGTTCGAGTCGCCGCTCCATCGCCCGCCGCAGGCGCTCGCCCTGGTGTTCGAGGCGGGTGGCTTCCTGGCGCAGGCGCGCGCGCGGATGCACCAGGCGCAGGCCGGCGCGGTCCACACGCTGGGCCAGGCCCTCGAGGCGGCGCTCGAGGGCGCGCTGCAGGCGGGGCTGAAGCGCGCCCAGTTCGCTGCGCGCCGCGTGCCAGCCTGCGCTGGCGAGCTCGGCCGCGCCGGTGGGCGTGGGTGCGCGCAGATCGGCCGCAAAGTCGGCGATGGTGAAATCGGTCTCGTGGCCGACGCCGCATACCACCGGCAACGGACAGGCGCGCAGCGCGCGGGCGAGCGCCTCGTCGTTGAACGACCACAGGTCCTCGATGCTGCCGCCGCCACGGACCAGCAGCAGCAGGTCCACGCCGTCCTGCGGCGCGCGCCGTCCCGCATCGCGCACCGCGGCGACCAGGCGCGCGGCCGCGTCGGCGCCCTGGACGGGCGCAGGGTAGAGCACGACCGGCAGATGCGGCGCGCGCCGGCGCAGGGTGACGAGCACGTCGCGCAGCGCCGCAGCCTGCAGCGAGGTGACGATGCCCACCGCGCGCGGAAAGCGCGGCAGGGGGCGGCGCTGGTCGGGGTCGAACAGGCCTTCGGCGGCGAGCTTGGCCTTCAGGCGGTTGAAGGCCTCGAACAGGTTGCCGATGCCGGCGGGCCTCAGGGCTTCGACGTTGAGCTGATAGTCGCCGCGCGCCTCGTACAGCGTGACCAGCGCGCGCGCTTCGACGCGCATGCCGTTTTCGGGGCGGAAGGCGAGCAACTGTGCGCGGTTGCGCCACATCGCGCAGCGCACCTGGGCGTTGGCGTCCTTGAGGGTGAAATAGACGTGTCCGGAACTCGCCCGCGTGAGGTTCGAGATCTCGCCGCCGACCCACAGCAGCGGCAATGCCGCCTCGAGCGCCTCGCGCGCCATGCGGTTGAGTGCCGAGACGCCAAGTACCGGCGTCGATGAGGAAGTTGCTGCGCCGTCAAGGTCTTCGGTGCGCTGAAAGGGCTGAAAAGGCATGGGCGGATTGTAGCGGAATCCACAGCCGCGCCACCCTGTCAAGCGCCTTCGCGCAAGTCCTTGATGGATAAGGGCTTGTTTTGCAAGTGTCTGATTAATATCAGTTTTAAATGTTGCACAATTTTGCATCGGAGTGTCGGAGGGCGCGCCGCGACGGGCTTTGCGGGCAACATCCCGAAACTGCCCACAAACTTATCCACAGGTTCTGTGGATTGCTGGCTGAAGCCCTTGGTGGGCGGGCCCTTGTGCCCCGGCGGCAGGTCAATGTTCGCGGTGGCGGCCGTCCGGCTTGCCGGCGCTCCGGTGCGGCGCTAGAGTCTCGGCTTTCCCCGATGAGGTTGGCGCGTGTTCGCGATCATTCAGGCCGTTGGCTGGCCGATCTGGCCCCTGATTCTGGCGTCGGTCATCGCGGTCGCGCTGATCATCGAGCGTTCCATCACCCTGCGCCGTGCCCGCATCGTGCCGCCGGGCCTGCTCGAGAACGTGCTCGCCGATCTTCGCCAGGGCGGTGTGTCCGCGCAGATGATCGAGCGCGTGGCGGCGCACTCGCCGCTTGGACGCGTGCTTGCCGCCGGTCTGCGCAACGTCAACAGCGCGCGCGAGGTGATGAAGGAGTCGATCGAGGAGACCGGCCGCGCCGTCGTCCACGAACTCGAGCGCTTCCTCACCACGCTCGGCACCATCGCCGCCATCAGCCCGCTGATGGGGCTGCTCGGCACCATCATCGGCATGATCGACATCTTCGCCTCCCAGGGCGTGAGCGGCGCCAATCCGGCGCAACTGGCGCAGGGCATCTCGATCGCGCTGTATACGACCGGTCTCGGCCTCATCATCGCGATCCCGGCGATGATCTTCTGGCGCCACTTCCGTGCGCTGATCGACAGCTTCGTGATCGACATGGAGCAGCAGGCGATCAAGCTGGTCGAGGTCGCCCACGGCGAACGGCGTGCCTGAGGAGTCGCAGCGATGAACTTCCGTCGCGGCAGCCGCAGCGCGGAGCCGGAGATCAACCTGATCCCGCTCATCGACGTCGTGCTGGTGATCATCATCTTCCTGATGCTGACGACCACCTTCTCGAAGGTGTCGGGGCTGGAGATCAACCTGCCGACCGCCGAGTCCGAAGGCGCCGAGTCCGTCGCCGAGGAGATCGTCGTCGCGGTGACCGCGGCAGGCGAGGTGCTGGTCAATCGCCAGCCGGTCGGCGAGCGCAGCATCGACGCGATCGCCGCGGCGCTCGGCAAGGCGGTACCGGGGCAATCTGCCGAGCCGCCGGTGATCGTCATCAACGCCGACGCCAAGGCCGCGCACCAGAGCGTGGTGGATGTGATGCAGGCGGCGCAACGCGCCGGGCTGCCGCACATCACCTTCGCCACCCAGGCGCCGGCGCAGTGACGCACGGCGGACGCATCCCCGAGTCCTGAGCATGGCAGCCCAGGCTCCGGCCTTCTGGCAAGGGCGCGGTCCGGTCGCGCAGCTCCTGCGGCCGCTTTCCTGCCTGTTCGGGGCACTCGCCGCGCGGCGGCGGGCCGCGATCGTGCCGCAGCGCCTCCCGGTGCCGGTGATCGTGGTCGGCAACATCGCAGTCGGCGGCAGCGGCAAGACGCCGGTGGTGGACTGGCTCGCGGCGCAGTTGCGTGCGGCCGGCCGTCGGCCGGGCATCGTCAGCCGCGGGCATGGCGGGCGCATCAGCGCGCAGGGTGGCGTGGCCGTGGTGCCCGCCGATGGCGACGCGGACCACTATGGCGACGAGCCGGTGCTGCTGGCGAGGCTCACCGGCTGCCCGCTCGCGATCGGGCGCGACCGTCCGGCCGCGGCGCGCGAGCTGCTGCGCCTGCATCCGGATTGCGACGTCCTCATCGCCGACGACGGTATGCAGCACTACCGGCTGGCGCGCGACCTCGAGATCGCAGTGGTGGACGAGGCCACGCTCGGCAACCGCCTGCTGCTGCCCGCGGGGCCGTTGCGCGAACCGCTTGCGCGCCTGGGCGAAGTCGACCTGATCGTCGCGCACGGCGCGCTTTCGCCTGCGCTGCGCGCGGCGACGGCCGGCGTGCCGGTGTTTTCGATGCAGTTGCAGGGCGGCGAGCTGCGCACGCTCGCCGATCCGGCGCGCACCCGGCCCGCAGCCGATTTCCGCGGTCAGCGCGTGCATGCGGTGGCCGGCATCGGCCGCCCGCAGCGCTTCTTCGAGCAGTTGGCGGGCGAGGGCATCGAAGTCGTGCCGCATCCCTTTCCCGATCATCATCGCTTCGTCGCGGCGGATCTCGACTTCGGCGAAGCGCTTCCGATCCTGATGACGGCCAAGGATGCGGTAAAATGCACGGCTTTCGCGCCCGCTGACTGCTGGGAATACCCGGTGCGGGCGCAGATCGGTTCCGGCGCCGCCGAACGCATCCTGGAGAAACTCGAAGATGGACGCACGACTGCTTGAAATCCTCGTCTGCCCGCTGTGCAAGGGGCCGCTCGACTACCTGAAGGACAAGCAGGAACTGGTGTGCAAGGCCGATCGCCTGGCGTATCCGATCCGCGACGGCATCCCGGTGATGCTGGACGAGGAGGCGCGCAGCATGAGCGCCGAAGAAGTCGACGCGCTGCGCAAGTGAGCCGCGCCATGGCCGCCGTGGCGCCCTTCCGCATCGTGATCCCGGCGCGCTACGCCTCCACCCGCCTGCCCGCCAAGCCGCTCGCCGACATCTGCGGCAAGCCGATGATCGTGCGCGTGCTCGAGCGCGTGCAGGGCGCAGGCGCGCTCGAGACCTGGGTGGCGACCGACCACGCCGGGGTGCGTGACGCGGTTGCGGCCGCCGGCGGTGCGGTGGTGATGACGCGCGCCGACCACCCCAGCGGTACCGACCGCCTCGCCGAGGTCGCCGCGCTGCGCGGCTGGGCCGACGACGACATCGTGGTCAACGTCCAGGGCGACGAGCCCGTGATCGATCCGGCCATCGTCGCCGCCGTGGCCGAGGCGCTGGCGCAGGACGCGGAGGCCGCGATCGCGACCGCGGCCCACGCCATCCACGACCCGGCCGATGTGTTCAACCCCAACGTGGTCAAGGTGGTGTGCGATGCCGCCGGACGCGCGCAGTATTTTTCCCGCGCGCCGATCCCGTGGGCGCGCGACGCCTGGGGCGAGGGCGCGCACACGCTGCCCGAGGGCCTGCCGGTGTTGCGCCACGTCGGTCTCTACGCCTACCGCGTCGGTTTCCTGCGCCGCTACGCTGGCCTCGCGCCATCGCCGCTGGAGCACTGGGAAGCACTCGAGCAGTTGCGGGCGCTGTGGCACGGTTACCGTATCCGCGTGCTCGAACTCGCGGACGCCCCTGCGGCCGGCGTCGATACGCCGCAGGACCTCGAGCGGGTGCGCGCGCTGTTCGCCGCGGGCGGGGTTTGACCACCCGCCGCGCGTCGGTTAAGTTTCGGCTGTTTATTCAATAAGGAAACGGCCATGCTCGATGGCCGTCCATTCACGGGAGGGAGTATGCGACTGATTCTTTTGGGACCGCCGGGCGCCGGCAAGGGTACGCAAGCCAACTTCATCAAGGAGAAGTTCGGCATTCCGCAGATCTCCACCGGCGACATGCTGCGCGCCGCGGTGAAGGCGGGTACCCCGCTGGGCCTCGAGGCCAAGAAGGTCATGGATGCCGGCGGCCTCGTGTCCGACGACATCATCATCGGCCTGGTCAAGGACCGCCTGCAGCAGGACGACTGCAAGTCGGGCTACATGTTCGACGGCTTCCCGCGCACCCTCCCGCAGGCCGACGCGATGAAGGACGCCGGCGTGCCGATCGACTTCGTGCTCGAGATCGACGTGCCGGACGCCGAGATCGTCGAACGCATGAGCGGCCGTCGCGCTCATCTGGCGTCGGGCCGCACCTACCACGTCAAGTACAACCCGCCCAAGGTCGAGGGCAAGGACGACGTCACCGGCGAAGACCTGGTGCAGCGCGACGACGACAAGGAAGAAACCGTCAAGAAGCGCCTCGACGTCTACCACTCGCAGACCAAGCCGCTGGTCGAGTACTACAGCAAGTGGGCGGCTTCGGGCGATGCCAAGGCCCCCAAGGTGCGCAAGATCTCCGGCCTCGGCGCGGTGGATGCGATCACCGCGAACGCCTTTGCGGCGCTGAAGTAAGCAGCACGAAAATGGCTCCGGGGTGCTTTGCACACACCCGGGGCACGACGGCGCGGCCGCTCTCTCGAACAGGGGCGGCCGCGCCTGTTTTTTGGGCGATCGCCGCGGATCGAGCGCATCGGCAACACCCGCGCCATTCGCGGGGCGACGCGTTCGTCTGCCGCCCTCCAATCGACCTCACACCACGGCCTCGCCTCGCTCAGCGGTGGTGAGCCACCCGCAGGAAACGCCAGCCATGATCTACGACACGCTCCTCTATGCGCATTCCGGTGGCGTGACTGCCGTGATCAATGCCACCGCCGCCGCCGTCATCCAGGCTGCACGCCAACAAGGCGGCCGCGTGGGCCGGATTCTTGCGGCGCATCGGGGCATCGGTGGCGTGCTGCGCGAAGACCTGTTCGACACGACCACCCTCGATGCCGCCGCGCTGGAGCGGCTGGCTCGCACGCCCGGTGGGGCGTTCGGCTCGTGCCGCTTCGATCTGCCGCGTGACGATGGCGGTGCGGTGATGGACCGCCTGTTCGCGGTGTTCGACGCCCATCGCGTCGGTTGGCTGCTCTACAACGGCGGCAACGGTTCGATGGACGCCGTTGCCCGCCTGCAGGCCGAGGCGCGCCGGCGCGGGCACCCGCTGCAATGCATCGGCGTGCCCAAGACCGTGGACAACGACATCGTCGGCACCGACTGCTGTCCGGGCTTCGGGTCGGCAGCCAAGTATCTGGCGACCTCGATGCTCGAGGCGGGGCTCGACATCGCCTCGATGGTGGGGGCGAAGGGCAGCGTGTTCGTCATGGAAGTGATGGGCCGCAACACCGGCTGGCTGGCTGCGGCGACGGCGCTGGCGGCGGCGGGCGACCCCGACCGTCCGCCCCACATTGTGCTGGTGCCCGAGGTGGCGTTTGACGAGGAGGCCTTCCTCGCCCGCGTGCAGGCAGTCACCGAGCGCCTCGGCTACTGCGCGATCACCGTGTCCGAAGGCATTCGCCGCGCCGATGGCAGCCTGATCCTGGAAAAGTCTCGTGATCCGCGCGGTTATGTGCAGCTCGGCGGGGCGGGCTCTGCGGTGGCGCGCATGATCCACGAGCGCCTCGGCTACAAGCACCACTGGGCGATTCCCGACTACCTGCAGCGTGCCGGCGCGCACTGGCTGTCGGCGACCGACCGCGAGCAAGCCCTGGCGGTCGGGCGGGCCGCGGTCGAGTACGCGATGCAGGGACGCGGCGGCACCATGCCGGCGATCCGGCGATTGCAGGATTCGCCTTACCGCTGGGACGTGACCGCGATCGACACTGCGCCGATCGCAAACCTCGAGCGCGCGCTGCCGGCTGCATTCGTGGCCGCCGACGGACTGCATGTGACGCAGGCCGCCTGCGACTACATCCGCCCGCTGATCGCGGGCGAGTTTGCGCAACCAACGGTCGATGGCCTGCCGGATTACCGCCGCTTCGAGTTACCGCGGGTCGCCGACCGCCTGCCTGCCTGGGGCGCTTGAAGCGCACCGTGGCCGGCTGAGCGGGAACGACCCGCGAATGTCGCGCCGCCTTGTCAGGCCTCGCTGGGCAGGGCGCCGGCGGGTGCCGTCTCCTTGCGTTCGGGCATGTAGGCCGCGACCTGGCACAGGATGGACGCGACATACGGGATGCACTGCAGGCACAGGATGCCGACCCAGAGCTGGGTCTCGAGGTTGTTGGCGCCGCGTTGGGCAACCAGGGTCGCCGCCCCCATCAGCAGCGCGACCAGCAGGCCGATCTCCTCGCGGATCGGGTTGAAGAAGGCGAGCGCACCGCCGCCGCGCCAGCCCTTGGGTGTCACCACGAACACCCCCTTCTTCTTCACCAGCCCGGCGAACACGCCGCGCGCAATCGCATGGGCCAGGCCCACCGACAGGATCGACGCGCCGAGAATGTCTTTCCACGGACAGTCCATGGTGCGGCGGTAGAGGATGGGGCCGAGCGCCGCCTTGAAGATCATGAAGCCGAAGATCGGTAGCGCGAGCGATACCACCGGCAGACCGAAGGCCTTCGGGAACAACAGGATGCCGAGCGTCCACAGCAGGCTGCCGAAGGCGAACACGAGCTGCAGCGCGTCGCCCAGCCAGGCGAACCAGCCGGTCAGGAAGTGGTAGCGCTGGGCGAGGTTCAGCGTGCTGCGGCCGATCATCTGCGGCAGGTGAGCCTTGAGGATCTGCATCGCACCGAAGGCCCAGCGGAAGCGCTGGCTCTTGATCGCGGAGAAGCCCGAAGGCGTGAGGCCGCGGCCGAGGATGTGGTCGATGTAGCGGGTGTCGTAGCCTTTCTCGATCAGGCGCAGGCCGAGCTCGGTGTCCTCGCAGATGCACCACTCCGACCAGCCGCCCACCTCTTCCAGCGCCAGGCGGCGCACCAGGGTCATGGTGCCGTGCTGGATCAGCGCGTTGCGCTCGTTGCGGTGGTGCATGCCGATGCGGAAGAAGCCGTCGAACTCCCAGTTGCACATGCGCTTGAAGGGCTGGGTTTCCCAGTCGCGGTGGGCCTGCGGCGCCTGCACCACGGCGACGTCGGGCTGGTCGAAGTGGGGGATCAGGCAGGACAGCCACTCGGGGTCGACCACGTAGTCGGCGTCGACCACGCCGACCACCTCGGCGCGCGGGTCGGTGACCTTGAGGCCGTAATTGAGCGCGCCGGCCTTGAAGCCCGGCCAGTTGGCGAGGTGGAAGAAGCGGAAGCGCGGGCCGAGCTCGGCGCAGCGGCGCTCGAGCGGCTTCCACAAGGCCTCGTCGCGGGTGTTGTTGTCGAGGATCAGGACCTCGAAGTTCTGGTAGTTCATCTGCGCCAGGCTGTCGATGGTGGCGATCACCATCTCGGGCGGCTCGTTGTAGCAGGCGAGGTGAATCGACACGAAGGGTTGCTGCTCGGGCGCGTGCGGCGGCAGCGGCATGAAGCGGCGCTGCCACTTCTTCTTGAACAGCACCTCGCCGAACTCGAAGCCGTGCGACAGCAGCACGGCTGCGGTCATGCAGGTGGCGCCGATCAGCAGCACCAGGCCGATCAGGTCGCGCTGGGTGAGGTAGTACTCCACCGGCACGTTGATGCCGATGATCAGCGTCGATACGCAGGCCTGGATCAGCGCGGCCAGGAAGAGGCGGCCGAAGACGCTCCAGCCGGGCAGGAAGAAGGCGGCGAGCATCATCGGGATGAAGGCAAGCGCGGCGGCGTTGCTCGCCTTCTGCGACCAGTGCGGGTCGCGCTCGACGACGCCCTCGAGGGCGTACTTGGGTTCGCGGTCGGCGTTGTACATGCCCCAATACGGCCCGGCCCAGCCTTCCACATCAACCTTCCACGGCTGGTCGATCGCTTCCATCAGGAAGTAGTCGATGCGTGCGGTACGGGGATGGGCGAGGAATTCGCGCACGAAGCGCGCCTGGTTGTCGAGCGAGGGAATTGCTGCGTCGATGGTGGGGCCGCGGCTTGGCCAGCCGACCTCGCCAACCACGATCTTCTTGCGCGGGTGCGCGCGCGCCACTTCGTCGTAGCGCTGGAAGGCATATTCGACCGCCTTGTCCACCGGCAGACCCTCGTGATAGGGCAGCAGGTGGACGGTGATGTAGTCGACGTGCTTGGCGAGCTCGGGATAGCGCAGCCAGACGTGCCAGGGCTCGGCGGTGGACACCGGCTTGCGGATCGCCTTTCGCACGCGGTCGAGGTAGCTGATCATCTCGTCGACGGTCAGGTCGCCGCGCAGGATCACCTCGTTACCCACCATCACGCGTTCGATGTGGCGCATGCGGCGGGCGACGTCGATCAGGGCCTCGATCTCGCGCTCGTTGGCGTCGGGGCGGGCGTCGAGCCAGGCGCCGGCGGTGACCAGCATGTCGCGCTCCCCCGCCAGCGCCAGCAGGTCGGGCATGTCGGTGACGCCGTAGGTGCGTAGCCCGTCGGAGCGGCGCCCGAGCAGGTCGAGGTCGGCGGCGAGTTCCGCACGCGTAGGATAGGTGCCCTTGAGCGGGCTCTGTTCGCGCTGGAAACCGTTGTAGGCGAAGCCCTTGATGCTCTGGTTGGTGCCGATGAATTCCGCGCTGCGGTTGAGCTGCTGCCAGATCCAGTATTGTGCGAAGGCGACGGCGGCGGCGATCATGACCGCAACGGCGACGCGGGCAGCAAAGGAGGCGGCTTTTTTCATCTTGTTTCCAGTGCGCTGCGTAGATCGGGCAGCGCGCAAGCTTTACAGGTGCCTTGTGGGCAGGGATGCCAGAGTGACGTTCATGACCACCGACCGTTGCGGGCAGGCGCGATGTCGCACTGCGCAAATTTCGCACCCGTCCGAGCTGTGACACAATGCGCGGGCTTTGCGAGTACCGCTGGGACAACTCCGACCGGCCGCATTTTATGCACGATTTCAGCCGCTTACGAGCGGGTGGCCGTGCCAATTTGCAACAGTTTTTCGACTGTCCGGCTGCCCGCTGATTTTGAAGGAAAAGGCGCTGATCATGCGAATTAATTTGCCGAAACATGGCGTTGCGGCACCGCTGCTCGTCGGGGCGGTGCTGGCCGCGATTGCCCTTTGGTTCCGGCACGGACTGCTGGAAGCGGGCGTGTTGCCGCGTGACTGCACCCTGGCCGACGCGCCCGCAGCGGCTTGCATTTTCAAGGATGCGCTGGTGCAGAGCTTCCTGCACCAGCGCCTGGGCTGGGTGAGCCTGGGGGCGGGCGTGCTGGCCTTCGTGCTCTCGTGCCGTCGCCTGGCCTGGGTGGGCTGGCTCACCGGCGTGGCCGGCCTCGTCCTTTACAGCTACGACCCGGCCGCGGTGGGCGGATTGCTAGCGCTGCTCGTCCTGGTGGGTACGGACGAGCAGGGGCGGCAGGGCGAGCGCGAGTCCGACCAGCAACCAGGCGATGGCCTGCGGGTTGGCGGGCTCGGATGACCAGCGCGCGATGACGCCGATGGCGATGATCGCCGCACAGGTGCGCTCGCGGCGGGTGGTGCCATTGCGCCACCACCCGGTCACGCCGAACACGACGGCGGGTGCCAGATAGAGCAGAGTGGGGAAGTCGCGATAGCGTGGATCGACCCACAGCAGCAGCGCCGCCACCGCGGCGGCGAACAGCAGCAGGCCGCGCAACATGCCGATCGAGGCTGCCTTTGAGCGCAGACGTTCTGCCTGCAAAAGGGTGCGACCCGCGGTCGCGGTGGCGGGGATGGCCTCGCCATACCAGCGTGCCAGCGCAAGCGGGAGCAGGCCGGCGAGAGCACCGACGCCGCCGAGCAGGATCCACTCGAGCGCGTTGCGGTAGGCCAGGTGGGCGTGCTCCCAGTGCAGCACCGCGACCAGTCCGCCAAGCGCGCCGGTGGCCGTGAGCGCGCTCACGCGCAGGCAGCGGGTGCGCCGACCGGTCGCTGCAAGCAGCAGCGCCAGCACACCGCCGACGATGGCGCCGCCGATCGGACCGTAGAGGCTGTCGCGCTCGGCGACCGGGCCGGCGAGCGGGAACTTTGGGGCCAGGCTTGCGGCTTCGAGCATCCCCCAGTAACCGCCAACGGTGCCTTCGAGCTTGCGCTTCCAGGGCTGGTCGATGGCCTCGATCAGGTTGTAGTCCCAGCCCTCGGCGTGGGCGCGGTGGACGAATTCGCGCACGTATCGGGCCTGGTTCACTCGCGACGGGGTCGATTCCTCGCGCTGTCGTCCGGCGCTTGGCCAGCCGGTTTCGCCGATCAGGATGTTCTTGCCCGTGAAGTGCTCGCCGACGTGGCGCCGCGTTTCGGCGACGTGGGCGAGTGCGAGCTCGATGTCCACCGGTTCATCCTCCCAGAAGGGCAGGATATGGACGGTCACGAAATCGACTTCGGCCGCGAGGCTGTCGTGGCGCGTCCAGAATTCCCAGACGTCGGCATAGGTGACCGGGACTTTTGCGCTTTCCTTGGCGTGGCGGATGAGCGCGCGCATCTCGTCCTCGGTGCGCTCGCGGCGCAGCAGTACCTCGTTGCCGACGATGAGCGCGCGCACGACGTCGGTGTTGGCGTTGGCCAGCGCAATCGCGTGTTCAAGCTCGCGCGCGTTGAGCGCCTTTTCATATCCGATCCAGGCGCCAAGCAGCACCTTCATGCCGAGCGGACGAGCAAGCTCGGGCACCTGGTCGAGGCCCTGGGCAACCGAGTACAGGCGCACGCAGTCGGTGATCTTCGCCAGCGCGGCGAGGTCGGCGGCGATCTGCTCGCGATCGATCCGGGTGTCGATCTGGAGGGGGGTCTGGCCGGGGCGGTGATAGGGCGCGTAGGACACGCACCTGAGCTTTTCGCCGTCGGCAAGGTGCAGGTCGTGCATCTCGACCGGGCGGGTGCGCGACCACAGGATCGCTGACAGCAGCACAAGCACGCCCAGGCTGACGAGCAGCAGCGTGAGCCAGAGGGCCTTGCGGTCGGTGCGTGGGGAGATGATCACCTGGGTGGTTTCCGTCTGGGCAGGAAAATGTCCGTGGCAGGCGAGGCGCCTGATCGGGCATGACACGAATCTTGCGCCACAGGCGCGTAAAAAAGCCACGCCCGAAGGCGTGGCTCGTTGCCGGGGCGGCCGGATTCTACCAGCGCACTGGCCGCACGGTCGGCTTACTCGGCGTAGTCGCTCATCGGCACGCAGGCGCAGAACAGGTTGCGGTCGCCATAGACGTCGTCGATGCGATTGACGCTGGGCCAGAACTTGTTCTCGGCCACCCAGGGCAGCGGGAACACCGCCTGCTCGCGCGCGTAGGGGCGGTTCCAGTCGCCGAGGAAGTCGGCCTGGGTGTGCGGCGCGTGCTTGAGCGGGTTGTCCTCGGCGGGCCAGGTGCCGGCCTCGATCTGGCGGATCTCGTCGCGGATGGCGATCATCGCGGCGACGAAGCGCTCGAGCTCGCCGAGGTCTTCCGACTCGGTCGGCTCGACCATGATCGTGCCCGCCACCGGGAAGGACATGGTCGGCGCGTGGAAGCCGTAGTCCATCAGGCGCTTGGCGATGTCGACCTCGGAGACGCCGGTCGCCGCCTTGATCGGGCGGATGTCGAGGATGCACTCGTGCGCGACGCGGCCCTGGCTGCCGGTGTAGAGCACCGGGTAGTGGTCCTTGAGACGCTCGGCGAGGTAGTTGGCGTTGAGGATCGCCACCTCGGTAGCCTGCTTGAGGCCGTCGCCACCCATCATCGCGATGTACATCCACGAGATCGGCAGGATGCTGGCCGAGCCGAAAGGCGCTGCGGAAACCGCACCTTGCCCGAGGTTCGGGCGCTCGGCGTCGCCAGTCGGCTGCACCACGTGGTCGGCCATGAACGGCGCAAGGTGCGCCGCGAGGCCGATCGGCCCCATGCCCGGACCGCCGCCGCCGTGCGGAATGCAGAAGGTCTTGTGCAGGTTCATGTGCGACACGTCGGCGCCGATCGTCGCCGGCGAGGTCAGGCCGACCTGGGCGTTGAGGTTGGCGCCGTCCATGTACACCTGGCCGCCGTGCTGGTGCACGATCTCGCAGATCTCGCGGATCGACTCCTCGAACACGCCGTGGGTGGACGGGTAGGTGATCATCAGCGCGGCCAGCTCGGTCGCGTGCTTCTCGGCCTTGGCCTTGAGGTCGGCGACGTCGACGTTGCCGTTGTCGTCGCACTCGACCACCACCACCTGCATGCCGCACATCTGCGCGGTCGCCGGGTTGGTGCCGTGGGCGGACTTCGGGATCAGGCAGATCTTGCGGTTGGCCTCGCCGCGGCTGGCGTGGTAGCGCGCGATCGCCACCAGGCCGGCGTACTCGCCCTGGGCGCCCGAGTTCGGCTGCATGCTGATCGCCGGGAAGCCGGTCACCGCGCGCAGGTAGTCGGCCAGGCCCTCGATCATCTCGAGGTAGCCGGCGGCCTGCTCGCGCGGGGCGAACGGGTGAATGTTGGCGAACTCCGGCCAGGTGATCGGGATCATCTCGCTGGTCGCGTTGAGCTTCATCGTGCACGAGCCGAGCGAGATCATCGAGTGGTCGAGCGCGAGGTCGCGGTTCTGCAGCTTCTTGAGGTAGCGCAGCATCTCGTGCTCGGTGTGGTGCGTGTTGAACACCGGGTGGGCGAGCACCGCGTCGCTGCGCAGCAACTCCGCGGGCAGGGCGCCGCCGCCGGCCGCGACGCGGGCGTCGAGCACGCTGACGTCGGTGGAGGCGCCGAAGCAGGCGAGGATCGCGGCGACGTCGTCGCGGGTGGTGGTCTCATCCACCGCCAGGCCGAGCGTGGTGCCGGAGACGCTGCGCAGGTTGTAGCCCGCCTCTTCCGCGGCGCGCAGTATGGCAGGCGCGCGCGCGCCGACCTCGACCTCGACGGTGTCGAAGAAGGGGCGGTCGTGCAGGCCGAAGCCGGCCTCACGCAGGCCGGCGGCGAGCACCGCGGCGAGGCGGTGGATGCGCGCGGCGATGGTGCGTAGGCCCTGCGGGCCGTGGTACACGGCATAGAAGCCGGAGAGGTTGGCGAGCAGCACCTGCGAGGTGCAGATGTTGGAGTTCGCCTTCTCGCGGCGGATGTGCTGCTCGCGGGTCTGCAGCGTCATGCGCAGCGCGGTCTTGCCGCGCGCGTCCTTGGAGACGCCGATGATGCGGCCCGGCATCGAGCGCACGTAGCCTTCGCGGGTGGCGAAGAAGGCAGCGTGCGGGCCGCCGAAGCCCATCGGCACGCCGAAGCGCTGCGCCGAACCGAGCGCGATGTCGGCGCCCATGGTGCCGGGGCTCTTGAGCAGCACCAGGGCCATGAGGTCGCTGGCGACCGCGACCACGGCGCCCCTGGCCTTGAGTTCGGCGATCGGTGTGGTGAGGTCGACGACCTCGCCGCGCGCGTTCGGGTACTGCAGCAGCGCGCCGAAGCAGTCGTGGCTGCCAGCCTCGGCGGCCTTGCCGTAGACGAGTTCGTAGCCGAAGTAGTGGGCGCGGGTGCGCACCACGTCGATGGTCTGCGCGAAGCAGGCCTCGTCGATGAAGAACACGTTCGACTTCGACTTCGACACCCGGCGCGCCATCGTCATCGCTTCGGCGGCGGCGGTGGCTTCGTCGAGCAGCGAGGCGTTGGCGAGCTCCAGGCCGGTGAGGTCGATCACCATCTGCTGGTAGTTCAGCAGGGCTTCGAGGCGGCCCTGGGAGATCTCGGCCTGGTAGGGCGTGTAGGCGGTGTACCAGCCCGGGTTCTCGAGCACGTTGCGCAGCACGACCGCGGGGACGTGGGTGCCGTAGTAGCCCTGGCCGATCAGGGATTTCTTCACCACGTTGCGGCTGGCGATCGCCTTCAGGCGGGCGAGCGCCTCGTGCTCGGGCATCGCGCCGGCGAGCGGCAGCGGCGACGCGAGGCGGATGCCCGCGGGCACGGTCTGCTCGATCAGGGCGTCGACGTCGGTCACGCCGATGGTCGCGCACATGCGCGCGATCTCGTTGGCGTCGGGGCCGAGGTGGCGGTGGACGAAGGCGTCGCGCTGCTCGAGGCGGGCGAGCGGGGTGGAAAGCAGGTTGTCGCTCATGGTCAGGCCTGGGCGATTTCCGCTTCGTAGGCCGCGGCGTCCATCAGCGCGGCGACGTCGGCCGCGTTGGCCGGTGCGAGCTTGAACAGCCAGTTGGCGTAGGAGTCGGCGTTGATGCTCTCGGGGGCGTCGATCGCGTCCTGGTTGTTGGCGATCACTTCACCGGCCACGGGGGCGTAGATGTCGGAGGCGGCCTTGACCGACTCGATCACCGCGCAGGCTTCGCCGGCGGACAGCGCACGGCCGGCTTCGGGCAGCTCGAGGAAGACGATGTCGCCGAGGGCTTCCTGGGCGTGGTCGGTCACGCCGATGGTCAGGGTGCCGTCGTCCTCGACGCGGATCCATTCGTGGGACTTGGTGTACTTGAGGGTGCTGGGGACGTTGCTCATGGTGTTCTCCGGTCGGGACGTGGGTGTGAGGGGTGAGAGTATCGGAATGTCGGGGTACGTGAGCGCCCTTGATTGGCGGCGGGCACTATGAAGGGCGGCTCGATCGCCGCCCGTGGAGATTGGGTCAGACGAGGGCCGTGCCGTTGCGCACGAAGGGCAGCTTGACGGTGCGTGCCTTCAGGCGTTTGCCGCGGATGTCGACCTCGACGGCCTCGCCCGGCTGAGTGGCGAGCGGGACGCGCGCGAAGGCGATCGACTTTTCAAGCGAGGGCGAGAAGCTGCCGCTGGTGGTCTCGCCCTCGCCGGCGGCGGTGAAGATCTTCATGTGTGAGCGCAGCACGCCCTTGTCCTCGAGGATCAGGCCGAGCAGGCGCTGGCTGGCCGGGTTGGCCTGCAGCGCTGCGCGGCCGACGAAGTTGCGCGCTTCGTCCCTCATGTCCACCGTCCACGACAGGCCTGCGTTCAGCGGCGAAACGTCCTCATCCATGTCCTGGCCGTAGAGATTCATGCCGGCCTCCAGGCGCAGGGTGTCGCGCGCGCCCAGGCCGCAGGGACGCACGCCGGCGGCGACGAGCGCGTTCCACATCGCTTCGGCGCGGCTGGCCGGGACGGCGATCTCGAGCCCGTCCTCGCCGGTGTAACCGGTGCGCGCGATCAGCAGGTCGCCCACGCGCGCGCCCACGAAGGGAGCCGGCACGCCGTTGGCGGTGGAGAGTTCGGGTAGGGCGGCGCTGGCGCGTTCGATCGCGCGCGGTCCCTGGACGGCTATCATCGCCAAGTCGCGACGCGCCTGCAGAGTCACGTTGGCGCCGGTGGCGGCGATGCGCTGGCGCATCCAGGCCACGTCGTTGTCGGCCGTGCCGGCGTTAACCACGATGCGATAGTCCGCGTCGCTGAAGCGGTAGACGATCAGGTCGTCGGCTACGCCGCCACGCTCGTTGAGCATGCAGGCGTAGAGCGCCTTGCCGCTGTCCTTGAGCTTGGCGACGTCGTTGGCGAGCAGGCCGCGTAGCCAGGCGGTGGCATCGGGGCCAGCGAGGTCGAGGGCGAGCATGTGCGAGACGTCGAACATGCCGGCGTCGCGGCGCACCGCGTGATGCTCCTCGATCTGCGAGCCGTAGTTGACCGGCATGTCCCAGCCGGCGAAGTCGACCATGCGTGCGCCGGCGGCGACGTGGGCGGCGTGGAGTGGGGTCTGCTTGGCTGCGGTGTTCATCGCGAAGGCACCCTGTTTAAGTGAACGAAAAAGGGCGAACGCGGCATGTGGCCGGGTTCGCCCCATCTGTCCCTTGTACCTGAGAGATTACCCGTCATCGTACTTCCCGGCCCGTATATACAAGGTCGGTGACAGTGTGCCCCTTCGGTGGATACGCAAACGCAACGCGCTCGTATCGCTCTCCAGACTTGTCCTGCACGCGCGGTCCTTCTGCCTGAGCGGTTCCGGGGGGTTGCGCCTTCGGCGACTCCTCGCTGGTAATCGGTAAGGAGTTCTCTCCCGCGTGTCGCGCGGACGATAGCATCGCCGAACGGCTCGTCGCAACCGGCATTTAGCCGACACCGGCATGTAGTCGATCTACCTCTGAAGGACGTCGCTCAAGTTCGTCGCAGGAGCGGGGGCTGGATTCGCTACAAGTAGGATTCCTGGTGAACTTCTGCGGACAGCATCTGGCGGAGGCTGTCGCGAAAGTGAATCCGCTCATAACAATTTTCATCTCTTATTTTTCTTGACGTTGATTCTGGGGTGTCTATAATTCGGCCCTCTTCAGCGCTGCAGCGGTTTTCACGGAAGGCGGTGCGGTGCTGAGGGGTGAAGCGAGGCGGGTGT
>JAGOEI010000156.1 GCA_017997795.1 Thauera sp.
CGGACCTCCTCAAGGAGCTCAACCGCCAGCTCGCCGAGCTGCAGCAGATCCGCGTCGACACCGAGCGCGAGCTCGGCGCCGCGCGCGAACGCCGCGCCAAGGTCGAGCAGCGCCAGGCCGACGCCGACGCGCTGCGCACGGCCACGCTCGCCCTCGTCGGCGCCGCACCGATCGACCCGGCGCTCGTCCCCCGACTCGAAGCCCTGTGCGCCGAGGTGCTCGGCGAGCACCAGCTCACGGTCGAATCCTGCGATAACCGCGAACAGGAGGTGCGCACCGCGCTGCAAACGCAGATCGACGCCGAGGACCGCAGGCTGGCACGTCTGGCCGAGAAAATCATCAAGGCCATGTCGGCCTTCAAGCAGCAGTTCCCGCTCGAGACCGCCGAGATCGACGCCAGCCTGGAGGCCGGCTTCGAATACGAGAACCTGCTGACGCAGTTGAACCGCGACGACCTGCCGCGCTTCCTCGCGCGCTTCAAGGAGCTGCTCAACGTCAACACGATCAACGAGATCGCCAACTTCAACGCCCAGCTCGCGCGCGAGCGCGAGACCATCAAGGAGCGCATCGCCCACATCAACAAGTCGCTCGGCGAGATCGACTACAACCCCGGGCGCTACATCGTGCTCGAATCCCAGCCCAGCCCCGACGCCGAGATCCGCGACTTCCAGCAGGAGCTGCGCGCCTGCACCGAGGGCGCGCTCAGCGGGGCGGGCGAGGGCGACGACGAGCAGTACTCCGAGGACCGCTTCCTGCGCGTCAAGGGCATCATCGACCGCTTCCGCGGCCGCGAGGGCCTCTCGGACCAGGACCGGCGCTGGACCGCCAAGGTCACCGACGTGCGCAATTGGTTCCTGTTCGCCGCCAGCGAGCGCTGGCGCGAGGACGACAGCGAGCACGAGCACTACTCGGATTCGGGCGGCAAGTCGGGCGGGCAGAAGGAGAAGCTCGCCTACACCATCCTCGCCGCCAGCCTCGCCTACCAGTTCGGCCTGGAGTGGGGCGCGGTGCGCTCGCGCTCGTTCCGCTTCGTCGTCATCGACGAGGCCTTCGGCCGCGGCTCGGACGAGTCCGCGCAATACGGCCTGCGCCTCTTCGAGCAGCTCAACCTGCAGCTGCTGATCGTCACCCCGCTGCAGAAGATCCACATCATCGAGCCCTTCGTCGCCAGCGTCGGCTTCGTGCACAACGAGGGCGGCAGCGCCTCGAAGCTGCGCAACCTGTCGATCGAGGAGTACCGCGCGCAGAAGGCGGAGATGCGGGCCGCCGCCCAGGCCGCGCCGCGCACCGGCGGCGCCGCATCCGCATCATGAGCTGGAGCACCGCGCAGGACCTGAAGGCGCAGGTCATGCGCCTGTGGGAGCGCGGCGAGCTGCTGCGCGAGGGGCTGAACGCCGCCACGAGCCGCTTCCCGCTGCGCCTCACCCTTAAGGCGCCGAGCCCGGACGACATCACCCGCCGCTTCGACGCCGTGCGCGCCTGGGTCGCGGCGATCTCGGCCACGCCCCATGTGCGCCTCGAATGGCAGGAGACCCGCCACCGCGTGCAGGGCAGCCAGCGCCTGCCCGCGAGCGCCTGGGTCGACCGCCTCGACGACGCCCTGGCCTGGATCGGCAAGCGCGCCGAGCACGCGCGCTTCCGCGCGCTGCACGACGAGACCGCCGCACGCCAGCCCCTGCTGCTGCCCTGGCTGCACAAGCGCCCGCTGCGCGCGCTCGAGCTCGCCGCCGACTGGTCGCGCCTGCTCGACGTGGTCGCCTGGCTGCAGGCCCACCCGCGGCCGGGCGTGTATCTGCGCCAGGTCGACCTGCCCGGCATCCACACCAAGTTCATCGAATCCCAGCGTGGCGTGCTCGCCGAGCTGCTCGACCTCGCCCTGCCCGCGGCGGCGATCGACCCGGCGCGCAGCGGCGCGCAGCAGTTCCCCACCCGCTACGGTTTCCTCGACAAGCCCGTGCTGCTGCGCTTGCGCGTGCTCGACCCGGCGCTCGGCCTGCTCCCCGGCGCGCCCTGCCCCGACCTCGCCCTCGACGCCGACAGCTTCGCCCGCCTGCGACTCGACGTGGCGCGCATCTTCATCACCGAGAACGAGACCAACTTCCTCGCGTTTCCCCAAGTCGACAAGGCCATCGTGATCTTCGGCGCCGGCTACGGCTGGGAGGCCCTCGCGCGCGCCCAGTGGCTGCAGCGCTGCCCGATCCACTACTGGGGCGACATCGACACCAACGGCTTCGCCATCCTCGCCCAGCTGCGCGCCCGCTTCGCCCACGTCGAATCCTTTCTGATGGACCGCGCCACACTGCTCGCGCATGAGTCCCTGTGGGGCCGGGAAGACAGGCCGCGCGCGGCCGATTCATCCCGGCTCACGCCCGACGAACGCAGCCTGTACGAGGACCTGCGCGACCACCGTATCCGTCCGTCGCTGCGCCTGGAGCAGGAATACATCGGCTTCGGCCGGCTGGAGGAGACCTTGAAACTCATCCACGCGCGGGCCGATTCTCGACGCCTTGGCGGTTGATTTCCGGCCGCTCGCGGACTACGCATCAGACACCACGAACAAGGAGGACAGATTGGACTTCATGACCGGACTCGAGCGCCGCACCATCAAGGCGAACGGCATCAGGATCAACCTGTGGGCCGGCGGCAACGGCCCGCCCGTGCTGCTCCTTCACGGCTGGCCGCAGACCGCGCAGCTCTGGCACAAGATCGCGCCACAGCTCGCCGCGCACTACACCGTCGTCTGCCCCGACCTGCGCGGCTACGGCGACAGCGACAAGCCGCGGGACGGCTACGACAAGAAGACCATGGCGCGCGACATGCACGAGCTGATGCGCGCGCTGGGGCATGAGCGCTATGCGCTGATCGGCCACGATCGCGGCGGACGCGTGGGGCACCGCCAGGCGCTCGACTACCCCGATGCCGTCACCCGGCTGTGCGTGCTCGACATCGTGCCCACCCACACCGTGTTCTCGCGGACCGAACGCCACCTGGCCGCCGCCTACTGGCACTGGTTCTTCTTCCAGGCGCCCGACCTGCCCGAAGTGATGATCTGCGCCGCGCCCGAGGCCTTCCTGCGCCACGTGTTCCGCGCGCTGTCCTTCCGTGTCGGCGCGATCGAGGAGCCCCTGATCCAGGAATACCTGCGCGCCTTCACCCTGCCCGGCACCATCCGCGCCACGCTCGAGGACTACCGCGCCGCGGCGACACGCGACTTCGAGGACGACAGCCGCGACCTCGCCCTACGCGTGCGCTGCCCCGTGCTGGCAATCTGGGGCGAGTTCGGCAAGATGCACGACCTCTTCGACGTGCTCGCGACCTGGCGGGATAAGGCCGACGTCGTCAGCGGGCATGCGCTACCTTGCGGCCACTTCATCCCCGAAGAGGCGCCCGACGAACTGCTCGCCGACCTGCAGGCCTTCCTGCGCGGGTGAGCGGCGTACGGCGCCGCCTG
The DNA here is from genome assembly GCA_017997795.1 of Thauera sp. Classification (GTDB taxonomy): domain Bacteria; phylum Pseudomonadota; class Gammaproteobacteria; order Burkholderiales; family Rhodocyclaceae; genus Thauera. Next base: position 3,452 of record JAGOEI010000156.1, read on the forward strand.
CAGGTTTCGTGCAGCCATGCACCGACGTCGCCGCAGATGCCGGGACGCGCGTGGGCGTGCGCTCGGCCGGCCGCAGCAACGGAAAGTTCACCCGAACTGAGTTATATTGCGACGCAACAAACTCAGGCTAAAGGACCCTCCTCATGGCTCGCACCACCCCCTCCTTCTTCCGCCGCATCGGCCTCGCCTTCTCCGTGCTGTTCAACGCCGAACGCGCCGCAAAACTGCAGCATGACGAAGCTGAAGACGAGCAGCCCGCAGCCGACGCATCCATCGCACCCGCCGCCGAGCCTCAGCCCGTCATCCTCCGCGAAACCACCCCCGAGGCCGCCCTGCAGCTCCTCGGCCTGCTGCAGCGCGAAGCGCGCTTCATCGACTTCGTGCAGGAAGACGTCGCCGCCTATTCCGATGCCGACATCGGGGCCGCCGCGCGCGTGGTGCATGAAGGCTGCCGCAAGGTGCTGGGCGAGCACTTCAGCATCGAGCCGGTGCGCTCTGAGTCCGAAGGCAGCCGCATCACCCTGGCCGAAGGCTTCGACGCCGCCGCCGTGCGCCTCACCGGCAAGGTCGTCGGCAAGCCGCCCTTCACCGGCAGCCTCGGCCACCGCGGCTGGCGCGTCACCGACACCCGGCTGCCCAAGCTGGCCGAAGGCCACGACGCCAGCGTGATCGCCCAGGCGGAGGTGGAGCTGTGAGCGCCCCCGCCCGGCCGCCCGAAGGGGGCGCTCCTCCTCCCTTGGGGAGGATGTCGCGTAGCGACAGGAGGGTCGTCCAATGAGCGCCGCCCGCTACGCCATCGGCATCGACCTCGGCACCACCCACTGCGCGCTGTCCTACGTCGACCTCGAAGCCAGCGACGGCGAGAAGGCCGCACAGCAGGTCCTGCACATCCCCCAGCTCACCGGCCCCGGCAGCGTCGAGGACCGGGCGCTGCTGCCGTCCTTCCTCTATCTGCCGCACACCGACGAGCTCGCCGCCGGCGACCTCAGCCTGCCGTGGACCGCCGCGCAGGACTACGCCATCGGCGAGTTCGCCCGCAGCCGCGGCGCGGCCACGCCGATCCGCCTGGTCGCCAGCGCCAAGAGCTGGCTGTGCCACGCGGGCGTGGATCGCCGCGCCGACATCCTGCCCGCCGAGGCGCCGGCGGAAGTGGCACGCATCTCGCCGCTGACCGCCTCGGTGCGCTACCTGTCGCACCTGCGCGCAGCGTGGAACGCCGCCCATCCGGATTCGCCCTTCGACGCCCAGGACATCACCGTCACCATCCCGGCCTCGTTCGACCCCGCGGCGCGCGAGCTGACCGCCGAGGCCGCGCAGGCTGCGGGCTATCCGCACATCACCCTGCTCGAGGAGCCGCAGGCCGCGCTCTATAGCTGGATCCAGCGCAGCGCCGGGCAGTGGCGCAAGGACGTCAAGACCAGCGACCTCATCCTGGTGATCGACGTCGGCGGCGGCACCACCGACCTGTCGCTGATCGCCGTGCTGGAGCGCGACGGCAATCTGGAACTGCACCGCGTCGCAGTCGGCGAGCACATCCTGCTCGGCGGCGACAACATGGACCTCGCGCTCGCCTACGCCGTCACCCGCAAGCTGGCGGCGAAGGGCACGCGGCTCGACCCGTGGCAGACGCGCGCGCTCGCCCACGCCTGCCGTGGGGCCAAGGAAGCCCTGCTGAGCGACCCCGATCTCGAGACCGTGCCGGTGGTGGTACCGAGCCGCGGCTCGAAGCTGATCGGCGGCTCGATCCGCACCGAAGTCACCCGCGACGAACTCAGCGCGACGCTGGTCGAGGGCTTCTTCCCCGAGGTCGCGGTCACCGAGATGCCGCTCACCCGAGCCCGCGGCGCGCTCACCCAGCTCGGCCTGC
>JAGOEI010000157.1 GCA_017997795.1 Thauera sp.
AGCTCGGTGTGGCTGATGGGGCAACTGAAGAACGAGCTCGCGCCGCTCGAGGACCGCGGCCGGGTGATCGGCATGTTCACCGGCCCCGAGGGCGCCACGCTCGACTACATGGCGCGCTACGCCGAGGAGATCGAGCGCATCTACGCCGGCCTGCCCGAGGTCGATCGCTACCTGGTGATCGCCGGCAACCCGACGGTGTCGCAGGGCATCTCCTTCGTCGGCTTCACCGACTGGGCCGAGCGCGAGCGCAAGGCCGGCGAGATCTCGGCCGAGCTGCAGCCCAAGCTGCGCGCGGTGCCGGGCGTGAACGCCTTCCCGATCATGCCGGCCTCGCTGGGACAGAGCGTGCGCTCGCGGCCGGTGAGTTTCGTGGTGTCGACTTCCGAGAGCTACGACGAGCTCGCCCGCGTGGCCGATACTTTCCTAGACGCGATGCGCGACAACCCGGGCTTCGTGTCGCCCGACACCGACCTCAAGCTGACCATGCCCGAGCTCGCGGTGGAGGTGGACCGCGACCGCGCGGCCGACCTCGGGGTCGAGGTCGATGTGATCGCGCGCACGCTCGAGAGCATGCTCGGCGGCCGCCAGGTCACGCGCTACAAGCAGGATGCCGAGCAGTACGACGTGATCGTGCAGGTCACCGCCGACGAGCGTCGCGACCCGCGCGACATCCGCGACATCTACGTGCGCGCCCGCAACGGCGACATGGTGCCGCTGACCAGCGTGGTCAAGGTGAGCGAGCGCGTCGCGCCGCGCGAACTCAACCACTTCGGCCAGCGCCGCTCGGTGACGATCTCGGCCAACCTGACGCCGGATTACGCCCTGGGCGAGGCGCTGCAATGGATGGACGACACCGCGGCGCGCATCCTGCCGCCGGGCTACAGCACCGACTACGACGGCCAGTCGCGCGAGTTCAAGACCAGCTCGGAGAGCCTGGCGCTGGTGTTCCTGCTCGCGCTCGCCTTCATCTACCTGGTGCTGGCGGCGCAGTTCGAGAGCTTCCGCGACCCCTTCATCATCATGCTGACGGTGCCGCTGTCGATGACCGGCGCGCTCGGCGCGCTGTGGCTCACCGGCGGCACGCTCAACGTCTACAGCCAGATCGGCCTGGTGACGCTGGTGGGGCTGATCACCAAGCACGGCATCCTGATCGTGGAGTTCGCCAACCAGTTGCGCGAGCAGGGCCGCGCGCTGCGCGAGGCGGTGGTGGAGGCCGCGGTGCTGCGCCTGCGCCCGATCCTGATGACGACCGGGGCGATGGTGCTGGGTTCGGTGCCGCTGGCGCTGGCGACCGGCGCGGGCGCCGAGAGCCGCCAGCAGATCGGCTGGGTGATCGTGGGGGGCTTGCTGATCGGCACCTTCTTCACGCTGTTCGTGGTGCCGACCGTGTATACGCTGCTGGCCCGCCGTGAGCGGGCCGAACTTGCCGGTGAGCCCGGCCTGCAGGGCGCCGACTGAAGCAGGCGAGCGTCGGGTGGCGCTCGCCGGACAGCTCGGTTCGGCTCAGTGCGCCCTTGGTGCGGCCTTAGTGCGCGCCGACCTTGCGCAGTTGGGCGTACACCTTGTCCTTCACCAGCAGTTTTTCTTTCTTGAGGTCTTCGAGGTGCTCGTAGGTCGAGACCTCGGTGTGGGCTTCGATGTCGTGGATCTGTTGGTCGAGCGCGTCGTGCTTGGCGCAGAGTTCGGCGAAGTGCGGGTCGGTGGCCTTGAGGCGGGTCATCAACTCTTTGTATTCGGAAAACATGGGAGCCTCCTGGGTATCAGGGTGGTGGATAAGTCGTCTGTGTCGGCCCTCAGTCTACTCCCCGTGCCGGAGCCTTGCCAGCACGGGCGGCGCACGCCAGGCGAATATCCGCGGGCTGCCGCAGCCGATGCGCTCGGTGCAAAAAGTGCTTGATTCAAGGCACTAATTTTATTGATGCAGCGGCCCGATGCCGTGCGCCGTGTTCAGCCGAAAAGATAGGGAAACAGGCGCTTGCGCTCCTCGGGGCCAAGCGCCTTCATGCGCGCGATGTTGCGCTCGGGAATGGCATCGACGTCGGGGTAATGCTCGATGGCCTTCTCCAGGCTTTCCTCGCGGATGATGTGCAGCAGCGGCCACGGCGAGCGGTTGGTGAGGTTGCCCGGATCGTCCAGCTCGGTGTCGGCGAACTGGTACTGGGGGTGGAAGCTCGCCACCTGCAGGTCACCCTCCCAGCCGAACTGCTCCACCCACAGGTCGACCGCGTCGAGGAAGTCGTTGTAGTCGGCGAAGTCCTCGAGCATGTTCGGGATGGCGAGCAGCGTGGTTTCGAGCTCGGCCGCCGGGGTGTCGGACAGGCGCTCGAGTTCGGCCTGCAGGTCGTTGAGCAAGGCCTCGTCGTCGGTGGCGTGGCTCACCGCGATGCGCACGCGCTTCTCGCGCCGCGGGCGGGCGGCAAACGGGCAGAGGTCGAGGCCGATGACGACCTCGTCGAGCCATTGCTCGACGTCGGCGATGATCTGTTCATCCATGGGGAGGGGCTCCGTTCGGGTAGGGACGATGGGTGAAGTGTGTGTCAGGCGGGGTCGTGCAGTAGGCGCAGCGCGGCATGCAGCACGGCCTCGGGCAGGTCGGGGCGCAGGCAGTCGAGTTCGATGAAGCCCGGCCAGGTGTCGCGGAACTGGCGCTGCCAGGTGAGCTGGCGCTTGGCGAGCTGGCGGGTGGCGGCGATGCCCTTGAAGCGCAGCTCGTCGTAACCGATGTCGCCGTCGAGGTATTCCCAGGCCTGGCGGTAACCCACGCAGCGCATCGACGGCATGGCCGGGTCGAGGGCGTAGCGCGCGCGCAGTTGGCGCACCTCGTCCACGAAGCCGGCGTGCAGCATGGCGTCGAAGCGTTCCTCGATGCGCTTGTGCAGTACGCCGCGGTCCGAAGGCACGAGTGCGATCGGCAGCAGGTGGCAGGGCAGGGTGTCGTCTTCCTTCTTCGCGTAGCTCTCGGCGAGCGGGCGGCCGGTGAGGCGCACGATCTCGAGCGCGCGCTGGATGCGCTGCGCGTCGCCCGGCTCCAGGCGTGCGGCGGCATCGGGGTCGAGGCGGGCGAGTTCCGCGTGCACCGCCGGCCAGCCGCGCGCTGCCGCGTCCTCGTCGATGGCGCGGCGCAGTTCGGGGTCGGCGGCGGGCAGGTCCGAGAGCCCATCGCGCAGCGCCTTGAAGTACAGCATCGTGCCGCCCGCGAGCAGCGGAATGTTGCCGCGTGCGCCGATCTCGCCCATCAGGCGGATGGCGTCGGCGCGAAAACGCGCGGCGGAATAGCTGTCCTCGGGCGAGAGGATGTCGATCAGGTGGTGCGGACAACTCGCCCGTTCTGCGGCGGAGGGCTTGGCGGTGCCGATGTCCATGTCGCGATACACCAGCGCCGAGTCGACGCTGATGATCTCGATCGGCAGGGCCTGCGCCAGCGCCAGCGCACTCGCGGTCTTGCCGCTGGCGGTGGGGCCGAGCAGGAGCAGGGCGGGAGGGAGCGGGGCGGCTGGGGTGGTCAAGCGGAGGCGGTGTGCAAGGAGTCCGGGGGGCGCAAGGCGATTCGACCAAGGCCCGCGACGGCGAGCGGGGCAGCGGACAACGGCCTGGCAGGCGTGGAGGCCGGCAGTGACGCCGGCCGACAGGAACGGCGCTGATTATCCCCCAGCTCGAGGCCGAAGGTAAAAGGCGATGACCGTTGCCGATCATCGCCTTCGTGGTGGCCTTTTGCCTGGAAGGGCCGCAAGGCGGCCCGGTGTGCTCGCCTCGGCGCCCGCTTCAGCGATTGGCGCGCAGCATCGAGCGCGTCATGTTGTCGAGCGGCAGGGCGTAGTCGTGCACCGCGAGCACGACGTTGGTTTCGGGCTGGATCACCTTCAGGTTCACGAACACCAGGTCGCTGCTCTGGGCGTAGGTGCCGACGATGACGGCCTGGGCGTTGTGCGAACTGGCGATGTCGCGGATCTCGCGGGTGAGCATCAGTTCGCCCTGGTCGCGCGCCATGTAGACGTTGCTGCGGAACTTCATCTCGATCATGCGGTGGCCGGCGAGCGTGAAGCGGGCGGCGACCTGCTCGGAGATGAGGCGGCCGAGCGTGGATGAACGGTCGAGCGCGTCGATGTTGACCACCGTGGCGACGATCAGGGGGTGACCGGCGGCCAGCTGGCCATGAAGACGGGTCAGCAGGCTGGTGGCGGCGGCATAGTTGGCCGGGATCAGCGGATTCGCCGCGGCCTGCTCATAGGTCGGTTCCGCGCGCGTGCTGGCCGCTTCGGTGGCGCAGCCGGCGGTGCCGAGGGCGAGCGCGCCAGCCAGAGAAGCGAGGAGCGTCTTGTTCATCGGCATCATTCGCCTCCCACGACCTTGAAGTTGCCGACACGGGCCTCGGGCTGCGATGCCGACCGTGCGGTGTACAGGCGCTGGTCGGCATCGGCGACGTAATACACGCTGGTGTTGCGGGCGACGTAGCGGTTCGCGTCGGTCACGCTGGTGTTGACGATGATTTCCATCTCGGGCGTGCCACCACCGGCGAACTCGGAGCCGAACCAGGCATAGGCGTCGGCTGCACCGACCGCGAGCAGCGCGGCCTTGGCCGGGCCATTCGAAGCGTATTCGACGATGTCGTAGAGCGCCCACAGGCCTGCACCGAGTGCGGTGGCCTTGCCGGCGTGGCGGTATTGGGGACGATCGGCAGCGAAGGGAACGGCCTGGGTTTCGACCCCTACGCGCAGGGCGCCTTCGGGTGTGCGCAGCACGGGATGCCCGGCTTCGATCATCGCCGTGATCAACTGGCCGGTGAAGGCGCGCTCGAAGGGCGATGCGTCGGCATGCTGGTTGATGAACAGCGGGGTGTTCTGCGGCACGCGCGCGGACAGCTTGGCGGCGACGTCCTGGGCGATGGTGTTCCAGTGCGCGGCCGCCTGCAGCTTGTGCTGCTTGCTGGTTTCGAAGTTGGTGGCCAGCGGTGCGGGGGCGTGGGGCGTGGCGCAGGCTGTCGCCAGCATGGCTGCGAGCGCAGCCGCAATGAGGCTTTTGTTCATCGAGCAGGATCTCCGCATCGGAATCGCCCTTGTCATGGTCACAGAATGACAAGGGCTTGATCTGGAATTGAAAAGGCGTATGTCGGACCGGTGCTCAAACTAACAGAAGCCCCGTGTGCGCTCAATTGCAGCCTGTTCCGCAGTGAGACATAGTTCCGCGTCGATGCACTGCCCAATTTTTGAGCAGCCGCCAACAAGCCTTTACTTACAGTCGCTTGCGTGGCTTATCCACAGCTTGTCCCATGCGCTGCTCACGGGCGCTGGGGAAAACGCACGACGGTGTCGG
>JAGOEI010000158.1 GCA_017997795.1 Thauera sp.
CGCGCCATGCGTACGGTCTCGAGCGGCGCCGGCAACACCGCAACGCCCAGCCCTGCCCCCACCAGGCCGATCTGCGTGGTCGCCTCGCGCGCAGTCTGCACGATGCGCGGCTCGAAGCCCGCCTGCCGGCACAGGCCGCGCAGCACCGCCGGCAGATCGGTGCCGACGTCGGCCGGAAAGCCGATGAAGTCCTCGTCGCGCAGCTCGGCAAAACTGACCGCGGCCGCGCCAGCCAGCCGATGGCTGGCATTGACCACCAGGCGCAGCGGGTTGCGCGCGATCTCGCGCAGCGCAATGCCGTCCGGCGCCCGCCCGCCCTGCAGGCGCACGAAGCCCACGTCCAGCTCGCCACGCGCGAGCGCGCCAAACTGCTCCGGCGTGAACATCTCGCTCAGTTGCAGGCGGACCGCCGGAAACCGCCGGCGGTAGGCATGCAGCGCATCGGGCAACAGGTCGGTGAAGGGCAGTGACGAGGTAAAGCCCACGCGCAGCTCGCCCAACTCACCGCGCGCCGCGCGCTGCGCCGCCTCGACAGCCTCCCGAACCCCACCGAGGATCCGGTATGCATGCTCCAGCAGGCATTGCCCCGCCGGCGTCAGCGCTACCCGGCGCTGCGTGCGCTCGAACAGGCGCACACCCATCTCGCCCTCCAGATCGCGGATCTGCATCGACAGCGGCGGCTGGCCGATGTGCAGCCGTGCCGCCGCGCGGGTGAAGTTGAGCTCCTCTGCGACGGCGACGAAGTAGCGCAGATGACGCAGCTCCATTGATCTGTTTCCTATATTAATAGCAGGCTTTGAATATATTGGACCCACTACAAGCATGCAACTTATGATCGGAGCCAGTTGCTTCAAGCCGCCACCCGTGGGAGCGGGCTCGCGGCCGCCCCCGGCTTCACGACCGCCCGCTCCGATCACACCTGCTCTGCTGCGCGCAGCACACCATGCCCCAGCCCTGTTCCCCGACCGCTGCCGACTCACCGTCCACCCATCTCGAAGCGGGCTCGCCCGCCTACCGTCGGGCCAACCTGGCGATGTTCGTCGGCGGCTTCGCCACCTTTGCCCTGGTCTACAGCACCCAACCACTGCTGCCCTTGCTTGCCGGCGAGTTCGGCGTCAGCGCGGCCAGCGCCAGCCTGACGGTCTCGGCCACCACCGCCGGCCTGGCATTGATGCTGATCCCGGGCAGCGTGCTGGCGGACCGGCTCGGGCGGCAGCAGATCATGAAATGGGCGCTGGCGATCGCTGCCGTGCTCGCCCTGGCCACCGCCTTCGCGCCCGACTTCACGTCGCTGCTCGTGCTGCGTGCGCTGCTCGGCGCGGTGATCGCGGGGCTGCCCGCGGCGGCGATGGCCTATATCGGCGAGGAGGTGGCCGCCAATGCCCAGGCGCGGGCGATGGGGCTCTACATCGCCGGCAATGCCCTCGGCGGCATGAGCGGGCGCTTCGTCGCCGCGCTGCTCACCGACCTCGGCTCGTGGCGGATCGCGCTGGCGGTGATCGGCGTCTTCGGCCTGGTGGCGGCCGTGGTGTTCTGGCGCCGCCTGCCGGACTCGCGCCACTTCCAGCCGCGTGCGGCCACCCCGGCGCGCATCCTGCGCGACACGCTCGCCATCTACCGCGACCCCGGCCTGCCGTGGCTGTTCCTGGTCGCCTTCCTGGCAATGGGCGCCTTCGTCGGGCTGTACAACTTCCTCGGCTTCCGCCTGCTGGAATCGCCCTACCTGCTCGGGCAGAGCGCGATCGGCGCGATCTTCCTGCTCTATCTGGTGGGCACCTGGGCCTCGGCGCTCAGCGGCCGGCTAGCCGAGCGCCACGGACGGCAGAAGGTCATGTGGCGGATGGTCGCGGTGATGGGTGCCGGCCTGGCGCTGACGCTCGCGCAGTCGCTGTGGCTGATCATCGCCGGCGTCGGCGTATTCACCTTCGGATTCTTTGCCGCCCACGCGCTCGCCAGCGGCTGGGTGGGACGGCGTGCGGGCGAGCGCCGGGCGCTGGCCTCGGCGCTCTATCTGTCGAGCTACTACCTCGGCGCCAGCGTCATCGGCAGCGTGGCCGGCACTGCGTGGGCGGCGGGGCACTGGCCGGGATTGGCGCTGCTGCTCGGCGCCTGTGTGCTGGCGACCGGCGCGGTCGCGCTGTGGCTGCGGCGCCTGCCTACTTGAGGTTGCCCGACAGGAACTGGCGCAGACGCTCGCTCTTCGGCTGGCCGAACACCTGCGCCGGCGGTCCGCTCTCTTCGGCCAGGCCCTGGTGCAGGAACATCACCTGGCTCGACACCTCGCGCGCAAAGCCCATCTCGTGGGTCACCACCACCATGGTGCGGCCCTCTTCGGCCAACCCGCGCATCACCTTCAGCACCTCGCCCACCAGTTCCGGGTCCAGGGCCGAGGTCGGCTCGTCGAACAGCAGCACCGCCGGCTCCATCGCCAGCGCACGCGCAATCGCCACCCGCTGCTGCTGGCCGCCCGACAGGTGCGCCGGGTAGCTGTCCTTGAAGCGGCTGATGCCCACCTTGTCGAGATAGGCCATCGCGCGCTCGAGTGCCTCCTTCTTCGGCACCCCCAGCACGTGCACCGGCGCCTCGATGACGTTCTCAAGCACCGTCATGTGCGCCCACAGGTTGAAGTGCTGGAACACCATCGCCAGCCGCGTGCGCAGGCGCTGCAACTGCTTCGCATCGGCCACCTGCAGATGCCCGTCCTTGCCCTTCACCAGGCGGATCTCCTCGCCCGCGACGGTGATGCGCCCGGCGTCGGGCTGCTCGAGGAAGTTGATGCAGCGCAGGAAGGTGCTCTTGCCCGATCCGGACGAGCCGATGATGGTGATGACGTCGCCCGCCTCCGCCGACAGCGACACGCCCTTCAGGACTTCGTGGTCGCCGTAGCGCTTGTGCAGGTCTTCGACGGTAAGCTGGGTCATGGAGGCAAATCCTGGAAGCGGGCTCAGGCGGCCTTGCGCAGCGGCTTGCGCGGCTGCAGATGGGCGAGCCAGCGCCGCTCGGCGATGCGGAACAGGCCGACCAGCGCAAAGGTGATGGCGAGGTAGATGAGGCCGGCGAAGATGAAGGCCTCGAACGGCGCAAAGAACTGCGAGTAGGCGTTTCGGGCCGCCCCGGTGAGATCGATCAGCGTCACGGTGGAGGCGATCGACGTCCCGTGCAGCATGAAGATGATCTCGTTGCTGTACGCGGGCAGTGCGCGCCGCAGCGCACCCGGCAGCAGGATGCGACGCAGCATCGTGAACCGGCTCATGCCGCACGCGCGCGCCGCCTCGATCTCGCCATGCGGCATGGCGCGCAAGGCGCCGGCGAGGATCTCGGTGGTGTAGGCCCCGGTGTTGAGCGCGAAGGTGACCAGCGCACAGCCGTAAGGGTCACGGAAGATCAGCCAGAAACGGCTGCCTGCGTCCCACTGGCCCTGGATCCACTCGAACTGGCCAAGGCCGTAGTACATCAGCAGCAACTGCACCAGCATCGGCGTGCCGCGGAAGAAATAGCTGTACGCCCACACCGGGCCGGACACCCAGCGATTGGGCGACACGCGCAGCACCGCGAGCGGAATCGCCAGCACCAGGCCGACGATCAGCGACAGCGCGGTGAGCTGCAGCGTCAGCCACAAGCCGGACGCATACGCCGGCCAGCTCTCGGTGAACAGGCTCCACTCGATCATGCCGAAGCCCTCCGCACACCCACCGAATAGCGCCGCTCCAGCCAGTTGAAGACCAGCCCGGACAGCGCGGTCAGCGCCAGGTAGAACACGCACACCACCGCGTAGAACAGGAAGGGCTCGTGCGTCGTGCGCCCGGCCTGGTCGGCCAGCCAGGTGATGTCCGACAGCCCGATGATCGACACCAGCGCGGTGCTCTTCTGCATGACCTGCCAGTTGTTGCCCAGCCCCGGCAGCGCATGGCGCAGCATCTGCGGAAACAGGATGCGACTGAAGACCTGCCAGCGGCTCATGCCATACGCCCGCCCGGCCTCGAGCTGGCCGGCCGGCACCGCCATGAAGGCGCCGCGGAAGGTCTCGGTGAAGTACGCGCCGAAAATGAAGCCCAGCGTCACCACCCCGGCGACGAAGGGATTGACGTCTACATACTCGAGGCCGAGCGCATCGGTGATCACGTTGATGCCGACCTGCCCGCCATAGAAGATCAGCAGCATCATCACCAGGTCGGGGATGCCGCGTACGATCGTCGTATAGGCGGTCGCCGGCAGGCGCAGCAGGCGATTCGGCGACAGCCGCGACGACGCGCCGATCAGGCCGAGCACGAGCGCGAGCAGCAGCGAGAACACCGCGATCCGCAGCGTCACCCAGGCGCCATCGAGAAGGGAAGGTAGATAACCGTAGAGCATCGGGATCGCCGCGCGCTCGGGCCGGGTAGCCAGCAGCGCAGCGGTCGGAAACATGAAGGCGGCCTTGCGGCCGCCGGGCAATCAGGCAAGGGGCCGGCGCTGCAGATGCACGCCAGCCACGGGCCTCATTCACTCACCGTAGATGTCGTAGTCGAAGTACTTCTTGCGCAGCTCGTCGTACTTGCCGTTGGCACGGATCGCCGCCAGCGCCTTGTCGAGCTTCTGCTTGAGCTCGGCGTCCTGCTTGCGTACCGCGATGCCGACGCCCTCACCGATCACACCCTTCTCGTCGGCGTTGCGGCCATGGTAAAGACCGCCACCGAACTCGTAGTCGGCCCCGGCGGGCTGCTTGAGGAAGCCGCCGTCGGCCACCAGCGCGTCGGCCCACGCCGCGTCGATGCGACCGGCCGACAGATCGAGGTAGGCCTCTTCCTGGCGCGCGTAGCGCACCACGGTGATGCCCTGCTCCGCCCAGAAGCGCGTCGCGAAGGTGTCGGCCACGGTGCCGCGCTGCACGCCGATGCGCTTGCCCTTGAGCACGTCGAGCTCGGGAACCAGCCCGCTACCCTTCTTCGATACCAGGCCGAGCGGGGTCGAGTAGTACTTGTCGGTGAAATCGACGCGCTTCTTGCGCTCTTCGGTGATCGACATCGAGGCCGAGATGGCGTCGAACTTGCGGCTCAGCAGCGCCGGGATCATGCCGTCCCATTCCTGCTTCACCCAGGTGCACTTGGCCTTCATCTCCTCGCACAGCGCGTTGGCGACGTCCACGTCGAAACCCTGCACGGCGCCGCTGGTGTCGACCGTGTTGAACGGAGGGTAGGCGCCCTCGGTTGCAAAGCGGATGCTGTCCCAGTCCTTGGCCACAGCGCCCTGCATGGCCAGGGCCATCGCGGCGAACATCAGCGTGCGTCGGATCATGTCGATTCCTTCGAATTGTAAGAATTTCG
>JAGOEI010000038.1 GCA_017997795.1 Thauera sp.
GCGTGCCCGCACCGATCAGCTCGCGCATCGCGCCGAGCAGGCCGAGCACCCACACCAGGCCGAGGCCCATCATGATGCCGTCGATGGTGGAGGTGAGCGGATCGTTCTTCGCCGCGTAGGCTTCCACCCGTGCCAGCACGATGCAGTTGGTGACGATGAGCGGGATGAAGATGCCGAGCACCAGGTACAGATCGTGGAAGAAGGCGTTGAACGACAGATCCACCACGGTCGTCAGCGCTGCGATGATCAGGATGAAGACCGGAATGCGGATCTCGTAGGGGATGAAGTTGCGCAGCGCGGACACGGCGAGGTTGGACATCGCCATCACCAGGATGGTGGCGAGGCCGAGGCTGACGGCATTGACCGTGCTAGTGCTGATGGCGAGGATCGGGCACAGGCCGAGCAACTGCGCCAGGCCGGTGTTCTGCTTCCACAGGCCGTTCCAGGCAATTTCGCGGAATTGATGCGGGCTCATGATTCTTCTCCCAGCACGCTGCCGGCAGGGGCGGCGAACAGTGCGTCGAGGCGGCCGGTGGCGAAGGCGGTGATGCGGCCCACTGCGCGCGTGACGGCACGCGCGCTGATGGTGGCGCCGGCGCGGTAGTCGAAGCTGCCGCCGTCCTTGCGCACCGTCCATTCGGCGGTGTTCACGCCGGTCCAGGTGGCGCCGGAGAACTGGCCGATCCAGGGCCCGTCCTTGCGGCGGTCCTTCTTCGGGTCGATGTAGTCACCCAGGCCCGGGGTTTCCTTGTGTGCGATCACGCGCACGCCGGACAGGCGACCGTCCTTGCCGATCGCGATCACCAGCTCGATGCGGCCGGCGTAGCCGTCGGTGGCGGCGCCCTCGATCACCAGCGCGACCGGCTCGCCACCCTTGCGCGCGCGCCAGACGCGGGCGCCGCTGTCCATGCCGAGCACGGCGGGGGCGTCGATGCGGACCATGTCGTCGAGTAGCTCGTTGTCGTAGCTCGCAGGCGGCAGCACCTCGTTGACCAGGCGCTGCTGGGATTCCTGCTTCGAGGCCTCGATCGCCGGCCGGGTGACGCCGTAGGTGGAGGCCATCAGCGCGGTGAACACCAGCGTGAACAGCACCATGATGGCGCCGGTGCGCAGCGAGGTGCGGGTGGCGGAGTAGCGGGCGCTCACTTGTCGTCTCCTGCCGCTTCGCGGTGGCCGAACACGCGCGGCTGGGTCTTCATGTCGAGCAGCGGCACGCAGATGTTCATCAGCAGCACGGCGAACGCGATGCCATCAGGAAAAGCGCCGAAGCTGCGGATCAACCACACGATGAGGCCGATGCCGGCGGCGAACAGCAGCTTGCCGCGCGGGGTGGTGGCGCCCGACACCGGATCGGTGACGATGAAGAAGGCGGCGAGCATGGCGCCGCCGCTGGCCAGATGGAACAGGGGCGAGGCGTAGTGCGTCGGGTCAATGAGCCAGAACACGCCGGCGGTGCCGCCGAGCGCCACGATGAAGGCCACCGGCATGTGCCAGGTGATGATGCCCTTGGCGAGCAGGAACAGGCCGCCGAGCGCATAGCCCGCCGCCACCCACTCCCAGCCCTGGCTGCCGAATACGCCGAAGGCCGCGCCCTGGGTGACGGATTCCACGCTCGCGCCGGCAACGCGCAGGCCGGTGCGCAGGCTGTCGAGCGCGGTGGCGCCGGTGATGGCGTCGAGATCGCGGGCGCCGCCCATGATCAGCGCGAGCTGGCCGTCGAGCCCGGTGCTGGCCAGCGTGGGCCACTGCGACATCAGCGCCGGAAAGGCCACGATCATCGTGCAGTAGGCCACCATCGCCGGGTTGAAGGGATTCTGCCCGAGGCCGCCGTAGAGATGCTTGACCGCCAGGATGGCCACCAGCACCGCGCAGGTGGTGAGCCACCACGGCACGATCGCCGGCAGGCTCAGCGCCACCAGCCACGCGGTGAGCACGGCAGAGAGATCGGTGACCGCGACCCCGATCGGGCGCTGGCGCAGGCGCATGACCAGGGCCTCGGCAAGCACCGCGACCACGGTGGCGATCAGCAGATTGACCAGGATGGCGGCGCCCGCCTGCCACACGTAGGCGGCAATGCCGGGCAGCAGCGCGATCAGCACGAGGCCCATGGTGCGCTGCACGCTGACCGGTTTGCGGACGTAGGGAGAATGGATCATGGGGGGCTCAGGGGCGAGGCTCGGCGCCGGCCGTGGGCGCGGCAGCGGTCGTCTCGATGGTCGGTGCAGCGGTCGCCGTGGGCGCGTCGAGCGCCCGGCGACGGGCCTCGATCTCGGCGATCTCGGCCTGTGTTTCGGGGCTCAGGTTGTCGGTGTTCTGTGCCTGGACCTCGGCCTTCTGGGCCTTGGCACGCGCCATGGCGGCGGCGATCAGGGCCTTCTTGGGGTCTTCGGCGGCTGCCGCTTCTGCAGCCGGTGCATCGCCCGCCGCACCTTCGGCCAGCTTGGCGCGCGTCTCGGCGGCCTTGGCGGCGAGCTTGGCGGCTTTCTCGGCCTTCTCGCGCTCCTGGCGGAAGTTGCGGAACTCGAAGCGTTCGCGGGCCTGGTCGGCGGCGGTCTTGTCGCGTTCGCGCGCCCAGATCTCGCTCTTGGAGAAGCGGAAATAGTCGACCAGCGGGATATGCGCCGGGCAAACATAGCTGCAGCAGCCGCATTCGATGCAGTCGAAGAGGTGGTATTCCTGCGCCTTGCCGAAGTTCTTCGAGCGGCTGAACCAGTACAGCTCGAAGGGCTGCAGGTCGGCCGGGCAGGCCTTCGAGCATTCGGTGCAGCGGATGCAGGGCTGCTCGGGCGGGGCGGGCGGGAACAGCGTCGGCGACGCCGCGATCAGGCAGTTGCTGCCCTTGACGATCGGCACGTCGAGCCGCGGCAGCGCGAAACCCATCATCGGGCCGCCGAGAATGGTGCGGTCGGTGTCGGCGCGCGGGCGGGCGAGCGGCAGCAAGTCCTCGACCGGGGTGCCGATCAGCACTTCCCAGTTGCCGGCGTTGTCGACGTTGCCGGTGAGGGTGACGATGCGGCTGATCAGCGGTTCGCCATGCGCGAACGCGCGATACACCGCATGCGCGGTGCCGACGTTGAAGCACTGCACGCCGTAATCGCCGCCGAGCTTGCCGTAGGCGATCTCGATGCCGGTGAGCACGCGGATGAGCTGCTTCTCGCCGCCGGCCGGGTACAGCGCCGGCACTGCCACCACCTTGACGTCGAGCGCGGAGGCGGCCACGGCCGCCTTCATCGCGGCGATCGCCTCGGGCTTGTTGTCCTCGATGCCGATCACCAGTTCGCGCGCGCCGATGAGCTCGCGCAGGATGATCGCGCCGGCCAGCACGTCGGCCGCGCGCTCGCGCATCAGGCGGTCGTCGCAGGTGATCCAGGGTTCGCATTCGGCGCCGTTGAGGATCAGCGTCTCGATGCCGCTGCCCTTGCCGAGCTTGACGTGGCTGGGGAAGGTGGCGCCGCCCAGGCCGACGATGCCGCAGTCGCGCAGCCAGGCGAGCGACTCCTCGCGGCTCGCGGCGTGGTGATCGAAGGGTGCGTGCTCGATCCAGCGTTCCTCGCCGTCCGGCTCGATGACCACGCATTCGGTGTCGAGACCGGAGGGGTGCGCCATCGGATGACGGGCGATGTCGACCACCGTGCCCGAGGTGGGCGCATGCACGGCGGTGCCGAGAAAGCCTTCGGGCTCGCCGATGCGCTGGCCCTTGAGCACCTGCTGGCCGACTTCGACGATGCAGGTGGCCGCGGCGCGCGGACTCTGGCGCAAGGGCACGACCAGCCGCGCCGGCAGCGGCGCGCGCTGGATGGCGGGGCCGGCGGATTCGTTCTTGTGGGCGTCGGGCTTGATGCCGCCGTGGAACTTGAACAGTCGCCCGATCATGCTGCCTTCCTGATTTCGACCACCGGATATTTCCATTTCCAGGTCTGCACGGTCTCGGCCACCGGGACCATGCTGATGCAGTCGACCGGGCACGGCGCCACGCACAGCTCGCAGCCGGTGCACAGCGGCGACACCACGGTGTGCATCTGCTTGGCCGCGCCGACGATGGCATCCACCGGACAGGCCTGGATGCACAGCGTGCACCCGATGCAGGTCTGTTCGTCGATGACCGCCACCGACTTGGGTTTCTCGACGCCGTGCTCTTCCGACAGCGGCTTGAATTCACGGCCGAGCAGGTCGGCCAGCTTGCGGATACCTTCCTCGCCGCCCGGCGGGCACTGGTTGATCTCGGCCTCGCCGTTGGCGATGGCCTGGGCGTAGGGTTTGCAGCCGGGGAAGCCGCACTGGCCGCACTGCGTCTGCGGCAGGATGGCGTCGATCTTCTCGACCAGCGGGTCGCCCTCGACCTTGAAGCGGATCGCGGCGTAGCCGAGCGTGAGGCCGAGCACGACGGCGATGCCGGTCATCACGAGGATTGCGGTAAGCATGCGGGCGGCGGCCTTATTGGAAGCGGTCGAGACCGGCAAAGCCCATGAACGCGAGGCTCATGTAACCGGCGGTGATCATCGCGATCGACGTGCCCTTGAAGGGCAGCGGCACGTCGGCACCGTCGAGGCGTTCACGGATGCCGGCGAACAGCACCAGCGCCAGCGTGAAACCGACCGAGGAGCCGAAGCCGAACAGCAGCGACTCGAGCAGGTTGTGCTTCATGCCGACGTTGAGCAGCGGCACGCCGAGCACCGCACAGTTGGTGGTGATCAGCGGCAGGTAGATGCCCAGCACCTGATGCAGCAGCGGGCTGGTCTTCTGGATGATGAGTTCGGTGAGCTGGACGATCGCCGCGATGACGACGATGAAGGACAGCGTGCGCAGATAGCCCAGATCGAAGGCTTGCAGCAGGTAGTGATCGATCAGGTAACTGGTGCCGGAGCCGACGGTGAGCACGAACGTCGTCGCCGCACCCATGCCGATGGCGGTCTCGAGCTTCTTCGACACCCCCATGAACGGGCACAGCCCGAGGATGCGGACGAGGACGACGTTGTTCACCAGAACGGCGCCGATGACGACAAAGATATAGCTGGTCATGATCCGCGCACGGAAGGGAATGGCCGGGATTATCCTCCGCCGTCAATTGGGGCTCAACCCTGATGCACTAATAGGTTTATCAGTGCATGTGTTGCACTGCACACAGAGCGCTGCTGGCAGTCGTGCGCGGGCCGCTCACCGCCACTCGGGCGGGGGTGGGGCGAGGCTCGCGGTGTGCACGCCCCACTGTCCGCTGCGGCGGTCGTCGAAGAAGTGGCGCAGGCTGATCGCGATCGAGCGGAAGGCGATCTGCTCCCACGGGATTTCGTCTTCCGTGAACAAGCCCACTTCGAGGGACTCCTCGCCCGCGCGGAAGTCGAGGTCGAGCAGGCGGGCGCGGTAGACGATATGCACCTGGCTGATGTGGGGCACGTCGATCAAGGTGTAGAGCTCGCCGACCTCGATGCGGGCGCAGGCTTCCTCGAGCGTCTCGCGCGCGGCGGCCTGGGCGGTGGTTTCGTCGTTTTCCATGAAGCCGGCCGGCAGCGTCCACATGCCGTGGCGAGGCTCGATGGCGCGCCGGCAGAGCAGGATCTTGTCCTCCCACACCGGCAGGGCGCCGACGACGACCTTGGGGTTCTGGTAATGGATGGTGCCGCAGTGTTCGCACACATGGCGGGGCAGCGTGTCACCGGGCGGGATGCGGAAGGCGACGCGGGCGCCGCAGCTCGAGCAGTATTTCATGATGGCCGGCGTGAGGTTTTCGGCGATTCTAGCCCGCTTTCGCTTGCGTGCCCGGGGGCGCCGCTAAAGAATCGGGTTGGCGCGCCGTCAAAGGGCGTGCCGGCCAGCACGCGCATGGGTCACATCACGACAGTGGGGAAGGGATGCCGCAACCGATCGACATGAAGCGCTACGCGCAACTCAAGACAGCAGGCGAGCTGCCGTCTCCGCGCGGCGTGGCGATCGCGATCATTCGCCTGACCCAGGCCAGCGATGTGTCGCTCGCCGAGATCGGACGCGTGATCAAGGGCGATCCGGCCTTCGTCGGGCGCCTGATCAAGGCCGCCAACGGACTGGTCGCGGAGAACCGGCGTGCCGTGGTCTCGGTGCAGGAGGCGCTGATGGTGCTCGGCCTGCCGGCGGTGCGCACGCTGGCGCTCGGCTTCTCGCTGCTGTCGGCGTATCGCAAGGGTGCCTGCGCGGGCTTCGATTACCAGCGCTTCTGGTCGTCCTCGCTGCTGATGGCGCTGTCGATGCAGGCGCTGGCGCAGCGCGTGCGCGTGGTGCCTGCAGACGAGGCGTTCAGCCTCGGCCTGCTCGCGCGGGTCGGCGAACTGGCGCTGGCGACGCTGTACCCGGATGCGTTTGCGCGCCTGCTGGCCGACATCCAGCGCAACCCCCAGCACCAGCAGGTCGTCCTCGAGGACCAGGCATTTGCGATGAACCATCGCGAACTCGGTGCCGCCATGCTGGCCGACTGGGGGGTGCCGGATGCGCTGGTGCAGCCGGTGCGTTTTCACGAGCAGCCCGAACTCGCAGGCTACGCCGAGGATTCGCGCGGCGCGGGGCTGGTGCAGTGCCTGGTGCTGGCGCGTGCCATCGCGCAGTTGTGTCTCGCGCCCGAAGACGAGCACGTGCGCCTGATGCCGCCGATGCTGCGCCTGTCGAGCCGGCTCGGCCTCAGCCGTGGCGAGTTCGTTGCCCTGTGCGAGCGCGTCGGCCGCGACTGGGGCGAGTGGGGCAAGCTGCTGCAGATCCGCACCGAAAATGCACCCAGCTTCGGAGGCCTGTCGGCCAAGGCCGCCGAGGAGGGCGCTGCCGACCGGATCGTTAGCGCGGAGACGGCCGGCGATGGGGAGCCTGCAGCGATGCGGGCCTTGCTGGTGACACGCCAAGCCGCCGACCGCAGCGTGCTGCGCGCCGCCCTCGAGGCCGAGGGCGTCACCGTGTTCGAGGCCGCTGCGGCTGGCGCTGAAACTGCGCTGGAGATGGCCATCGACGTGCAGCCGCAGCTGCTGCTGGTCGAGTGGGCTGCCGACGGCGAACACCTGATCCGCGCGCTGCGCGACATCCGTCTCGGGCGCGGAATCTACGTCATCACCCTTGTTCCGGGCGAGAACGATGCCTTGCTGCTGGCAGTGGCCGAGGCCGGCGCGGACGACTTCATCGTCCAGCCGGTGCATCGCGCCGCACTGTCGCTGCGCCTGCGGGCCTGCCTGCGCATGCTGACGCTGCAGGGCGAACTCGAGCGCGAGCGCGACGAGCTGCGCAATTTTGCCGCCGAACTGTCGATCGCCAACCGCCGTCTGCACGAAGCCGCGCTCACCGATGCGCTCACCGGCCTGCCCAATCGGCGCCAGGCGATGGAGTCGATGCAGATGGAGTGGGCCGCGTCGGTGCGTCATCACCGTCCGTTCGCGATGATGGTCATCGATCTCGATGGCTTCAAGACGATCAACGACACCCACGGCCACGACGTCGGCGACATTGCGCTGCGCCACTCGGCCGAGGCCTTGCGCCTGGCCGTGCGTACTCAGGATCTCGTCTGCCGTACCGGGGGTGACGAGTTCCTCGTGATCTGCCCCGACTCCGACCTGGCTGCCGCGCGCGTCGTCGCCGAGCGCCTGCGGGCGGCGGTTCAGGCGCAGCCGGTGGAGACCGGCGGGCCGCGCCTTTTTCTCACCGCCAGCGTCGGCGTGTGCATGCGCACGCCCGACATGGAAAGTGTCGAGGCGCTGATGAAGGGCGCCGACGACGCGCTCTACCTCGCCAAGCAGCGCGGGCGCAATCGCGTGGTGCTGATGCAGGACGAGCCGGGCGGCGGGTGATCCGGCGCAGGGTGCCGTTGGTCATCGGCTTGGCGGTGTTGCCGTGGGGCCACAGTCCGTGCGGGCAGAAAGGGCCGAAGCGTGACTTTGTAACTTGATGCTGCTGAGAAACTACTTTAAGTTGAAAACCGTTTGTCCCTGATCGGGATTGGAAAAACCATGGATCGACCAGACTTCCAGGCCGAAATCCGCGAACTGAACCTCGCCTACCTGATGCTCGCCCAGCAGATGCTGCGCAGCGACCGGGCGACGGCGCTGTTTCGTCTCGGTATCGGCGACGAGCTGGCCGACGTGATCGAATCCATGTCCGCGGCGAAGCTGGTGCGCATGGCGGGCAGCCAGATGCTGCTGCCGTGCTTCCGCTTCGACGATGCGCAACTGGCCCGGCTGATGGCGGGCGAGGGGCGCGATGCCGCAAGCGCCGGGCTGCACGCTGCGATCCTCGCGGCGGGCAAGGCGGCGAGCGAGGCGGCTTGAGGAACCCAAAATGAAGAACAAGAGTGTGGTCGAGGAAGCGGATGACGTCCGCCGCGCGGTCGAGATGGTGCAACTGGGCGCGCGCATGCAGATGCTCGAGGTCGAGACGCGCCTGAGCCGCGAGAAGCTGCTGAAGATCTACAAGGAGGTGCGTGGCGTCTCGCCCCCGAAGGGCATGCTGCCGTTCTCCACCGACTGGTTCATGACCTGGCAGCCCAATGTGCATTCCTCGCTGTTCATGGGCTTTCATCGCTTCTTCGCGCAGCGCGCGGGCGTGCACGGGCTGGACGCGATCCTGAAGTCCTATCACCTCTACCTCGACCATATCGAGAGCGGGGCGATGGAGCCGGTGCTCAGCCTCACGCGGGCATGGACCCTGGTGCGCTTCTTCGATGCCGACCTGCTCCAGCTTGCACCCTGCACCTGCTGCGGCGGGCAGTTCGTCGCCCATGCCCACGATCCGGTGCACAGCTACGTGTGCGGTCTGTGCAACATGCCCTCGCGCGCGGGCTCCTCGCGCAAGAAGGCCACCACGCGGCGCGCGGTGTCGCGCACGCGCCAGCCCGCAACCGTCTGAAGGACGGCTTCGTCGCGGCGTGTGGCCGCGATCGCCCTCGAGGGCCGCACTGGTGACAGGCGGCCCTTGTTCGTTGCGGGGCACGGCCCCTTGCGATGCGCTTTGGTGGCGGGCGTGCATTTCGCACACGCAGCGCACCGCAGTCGTTCAAGTTCTCTTTCCCGTGGTCGTTAGATCCGGCAGATGCCGAGCCGTCCACCCGGGCGCTGCGGCCGATTCCTGTGGAGTGAGCGGTGTTCCTGATCATTGGCTACGTCATCATCCTTCTCGCCTCGCTCGGCACCTATGCGGTGCACGGCAGCCTGGCGGCACTGTGGGTGCCCATGGAGTACCTCGCGATCGTCGGCCTGATGATCGGCGGCTTCGTCGCCAGCAACGGGCCGAAGGCGCTCAAGGGCACGCTCGGCTCGCTGTCGCTGGCGGTGAAGGGCTCGAAGTACAACAAGGCGCTCTACGTCGATCTGCTCGCGCTGCTGTTCGAGATCCTCGCCAAGGTGCGCAAGGAAGGCCTGATGTCGATCGAGAACGACATCGAGAACCCCGACTCCAGCCCGATCTTCTCCAAGTACCCGAGCGTCGCCGCCGACCACCACGCGGTCGAGTTCATGACCGACTACCTGCGCATGATGGTGGGCGGCAACCTCAACGCCTTCGAGATCGAGAACCTGATGGACATGGAGATCGAGACCCACCACCAGGAGGCCCACCAGGCGCCGCACGTGGTCTCCAAGGTCGCCGACGCGGTGCCGGCCTTCGGCATCGTGGTGGCGGTGATGGGCGTGGTGAACGTGATGGGCTCGGTCGGCCAGCCGCCGGCGGTGCTGGGCAAGATGATCGGTGGCGCGCTGGTCGGCACCTTCCTCGGCATCCTGGTCTCCTACGGCTTCGTCGCCCCGATCGCCAGCCAGCTCGAGCAGAAGGTCGAGGAGAGCGGCAAGATCTACCAGGTGATCAAGGTCGTGCTGCTGGCGAGCATGAACGGCTACGCGCCGCAGGTCGCGGTGGAGTTCGGCCGCAAGGTGCTGTACTCGACCGACCGCCCGGGCTTTTCCGAGCTCGAGCAGGAAATCAAGAACCGCAAGGGCTGAGCCGCATGTCCGTCTCTTGCCAAACCATTTGCCGCAGCACGCCTGAGCGCGCGGCTGGCCTGCCGGGGAGCGCGCGATGAGCGACGACACCCAGCAGCCGATCGTCGTCAAGCGCATCAAGAAGGGCGGCGGCGGCCACCACGGCGGAGCGTGGAAGATCGCCTACGCGGACTTCGTGACCGCGATGATGGCCTTCTTCCTGCTGATGTGGCTGCTCGGCTCGACCGCGCAGGGCGACCTCGAGGGCATCGCCGACTACTTCCAGAACCCGCTCAAGCTCGCCATGCAGGGCGGCGAGGGCACCGGCGACAGCTCCAGCATCATCAAGGGCGGCGGCGAGGACCTGTCGCGCAAGGTCGGCCAGGTGCGGCGCGGCGACACGCCGAGCACGCGCGCGATCAACCTCGACGCGGCACCCTCGCACAGCAAGAGCGAGGAGCAGGCCGCCACCGAGGCCGCCGCGCGGCGCGAGCGCAGCAAGCTCATCGACCTCAAGGGCAAGCTCGAGGCGATCATCGAGGCCAACCCCACCTTGCGCCAGTTCAAGAACCAGATCCTGCTCGACATCATCAACGAGGGCCTGCGCATCCAGCTCATCGATGCGCAGAACCGGCCGATGTTCACCTCGTCGAGCGCCGACCTGCGGCCCTACACGCGCGAGCTGTTGCGCGACATCGCGCGCGCGTTGAACGACGTGGACAACCGCATCAGCATGTCGGGCCATACCGACTCGGCGCAGTACGTCGGCGGCGAGCGCGGGTTCTCGAACTGGGAGCTGTCGTCGAACCGCGCCAATGCCGCGCGCCGCGAGCTGGTCGCGGGCGGGCTCGAGGCCGGCAAGATGGTGCGCGTGGTCGGGCTTGCCGACACCATTCACCTCGTCCCCGACGACCCGCTCGATCCGGCCAACCGCCGCATCAGCATCATCGTGCTCAACAAGGCGGCCGAGGACGCGATGCGCGGGCAGGGCGCGCCGGGCGCGGGCCCGGGGGCGGCGACCGGCGATGGCCAGGGCGCCGACGCCGGCGTGGGCGTCGGCGCGGCCTCCGGGCTGGGGGTGGCGCCGCCCTTCGGCCTGCCGCCCGCACCGGGGGCGCCGCCCCCGCGTTGAATTCCGAACCTCAAGTTGGGGCGAATGCCGCCGATATCCACCTGAACACGCCGCGCACCCCTTGCGCGCGCAACCGACCGCAAGGCGGAAACACATGTCCGAACTGCTCAAGAACATCGACGCCCGCACCCGGCTTGCGGGCACCAACAAGCTCGAAATCCTGCTGTTCACGCTGGGCGTGGATGCACGCACCGGCCGCAGCGAGACCTTCGGCATCAACGTCTTCAAGGTGCGCGAGGTCATGCGCACGCCGGCGATCACCGCCGCGCCCGACATGCCGGACGCGGTGCAGGGCATGGTCAGCCTGCGCGGTGCGCTGGTGCCGGTGGTGGATCTGGGCGCCTACGTCGGCGTCGGCGCCGATGCCCGGCGCGAGATCATGATCGTCACCGAATACAACGGCCACACCCAGGGCTTCCTGGTCGAGGGCGTCGACACCATCCTGCGCCTGGACTGGTCGCAGATGCGCGTGCCGCCCGAGATGCTCACCGCCCGCCTCGGCGGCCTGGTCACCGCGGTCACCGAACTCCCGGACGAGCGCCTGGTGATGATGCTCGACGTCGAACGCGTGCTGTCCGAGACCTCGCGCTACGACGACGACTTCCTGTTCCGCGACATCGCGCCCGTGCCCGGGGGCGACGCGCACGTGGTGTATTTCGCCGACGACTCCTCGGTGGCGCGCAAGCAGATCACCCAGACCCTGGACGCGATGAACGTGCGTCATGTCGGTGCCGTCAACGGCCGCCAGGCCTGGGACGAGCTGCGCCGCATCGCCGCCCACGCCGAGGCCTGCGGGCGCAAGGTCAGCGACTTCGTCAGCCTGGTGCTCACCGACGTCGAGATGCCGGAGATGGACGGCTACATGCTCACCCGCCAGATCAAGGCCGACCGCCGCTTTGCGGGCGTGCCGGTGATCATGCATTCGTCGCTGTCGGGCATGTCGAATCAGCAGCTCGGGATGTCGGTGGGGGTCGACGAGTACGTGCCCAAGTTCGAGCCGCAGCGCCTGTCGCAGACCCTGGCGCGCCTGTTGAGCGCCGACAACGGCGCCGGCGGGCGCTGAGGAAACACCATGCAAAGCAGTCAATACGAAGAAAGCGCGCTGTTCGATGCGGTCGACGGACGGGCGACGCTGGCGGGCTCCAACCGCATGGAGATCCTGCTGTTTTCGCTCGGCACCGGCGAGCACTTCGGCATCAACGTGTTCAAGGTGCGCGAGGTGTCGAAGACGCCCTTCATCACCCGCACGCCGAACATGCCGGCCGGGGTCGAGGGCCTGATCTCGCTGCGCGGCAACGTCATCCCCGTGCTGTCGCTCGGGCGCATCGTCGGCCTCACCCCGCCGGATGCGCCGCTCGGCGGCGCGATGATGGTCACCGAGTACAGCAAGCGCACGCTCGGCTTCCTGGTGTCGTCGGTCGACCGCATCGTGCGCGTGGATTGGGAGCGCGTGCGCGCGCCGGAGAACGTCTCGTCCGGCACGCACGGCTTCATCACCGCGATCACCGAGCTGCCCGACGGTCGGCTGGTGTCCATCCTCGACGTCGAGTCCGTGCTCGCCAACACCTTCGGTGACACCGTGGTCGGCAACATCGCGCCGATCGGCAACGGCCACGAGGTGAACGTGTTCTTCGTCGATGACTCGGCGGTGGCGCGGCGCAAGATCAGCGAGGTGCTCGATCGCCTCGGCGTGCGCCACAAGAACGCGCAGAACGGCCTCGAGGCCTGGAATCGCCTCGAGAGCCTCGCCAGCCATGCCGAGCAGACCGGCCGTCCGCTCGCCGACGAGATCGACATGATCATGGTCGACGCCGAGATGCCCGAGATGGACGGCTACGTGCTCACCCGCAACATCAAGGCCGACCCGCGCTTTGCCGGGATCCCGGTCGTCATGCATTCCTCGCTGTCCTCGGAGGCCAACCGGGCGATGGGCAAGCGCGTCGGCGTGGATGCCTACGTGGCAAAATTCGACGCCGAAGTCCTTGCCGACACCATCCGCCCGATGTTGCAGCGCGGACGTCGCGCAGCCTGAGTGCCCCAGGCAGCGAAACCCGGAGAAAAATTATGGCCGACCCCAAGACCCGATTCCTCGTCGTCGACGACTTCTCGACCATGCGGCGCATCGTGCGCAACCTGCTCAAGGAGCTCGGCTTCAGCAACGTCGACGAAGCCGAGGACGGCGCGGTGGCGCTGCAGAAGCTCAACAGCGCGCCCTTCGACTTCGTCGTCACCGACTGGAACATGCCGAACATGGATGGCCTCGCGCTGCTGCAGGCCATCCGCCGCAGCCCCCAGTTGAAGCACCTGCCGGTGCTGATGATCACGGCCGAGGCGAAGAAGGAGAACATCATCGCCGCCGCCCAGGCCGGCGCCAGCGGCTACGTGGTCAAGCCTTTCACCGCCGCGACGCTGGCGGAAAAGCTGGAAAAGATTTTCGAGAAGATGGGCCGCGCGCCGTCCTGAGCGGCGCCGGAACACGGAGCAGGAACATGAGCAAGAGGCCGAAATTCGATGAATCCGGCGACTCGGACGAGTTGCAGGCGCTGTTCGACAGCATTGCCGCCGACCCGGCGGGCGCTGCGGATGGCCTGAATCCTTCGCGCGCGGCGGCAGCCGTCTTTCCGATCGACGACAGCGGCGACACCGACGAGCTGCAGGCGCTGTTCGACGCCGTTGCCGAACAGTCGGGGCAGGGCGGCATGCAGCCGGCCCCGGCGCCGGCAGCGTCCGCCATTCGCGCGGCCGAACCCGCCTCGGGCGCGGCCGAAGTCGCATCTGAACCGGACGCGGTGTTCAACCGCCTCGGCCAGCTCACCCGCCAGGTGCACGACAGCCTGCGCGAGCTGGGCCTGGAAGGGGCGCTCAAGGAGGCCGCCGAAGCCATCCCCGACGCACGCCAGCGCCTGGGCTACATCGCCCAGACCACCGAGCAGGCCGCGAGCCGGGTGCTCAACGCCACCGACGTGGCGCGTCCGATCCAGGACGAGCTCACCAGCGGCGCCGATGCGCTGTCGGCGCGCTGGGACGAGCTCTACGCGGGCAGGCTGTCGCCCGAAGCCTTCCGCGAGCTGAGCGCCGACACGCGCAGCTTTCTCGCTGCGGTGGCCGACGGCTCGCGCGTCACCAGCGCGCAGTTGCACGAGATCATGATGGCGCAGGACTTCCAGGACCTCACCGGACAGGTGATCAAGCGCGTCGTCGATCTCGCCCACCTGCTCGAGACCCAACTGCTGCAGGTGCTGCTCGAGGCCGCGCCGCCGCAGGTGCGCAGCGAACACCATTCCGGCCTGCTCAACGGGCCGGTGATCAATCCCGAAGGCCGCACCGACGTGCTGAGCAACCAGGCGCAGGTCGACGACCTGCTCGAGAGCCTCGGTTTCTGACCGGCCGCGGCCGGGCGCAACCCGGGACAATGTGGAGCAATCAGCGTCATGAGTGATTTTGCGGGCATGGAAGACCTGCTGCAGGACTTCCTCGTCGAGGCGGGGGACCTGCTGTCGGGGGTCGACAACAAGCTGGTCGATCTCGAGCGCTCGCCGGATGATCGCGGCCTGCTCAACGACATCTTTCGCGGCTTCCACACCATCAAGGGCGGCGCGGGTTTCCTCAACGCCACCGAGCTGGTGACACTGTGCCACCTGACCGAGAGCCTGTTCGACAAGCTGCGCAACGGTGAGCTGCGGGTCACGCCCGAGCGCATGGACGTGATCCTGGCCGCCACCGGCGCGGTGCGCGACATGTTCACCGAACTCGAGCGCGGCACCCAGCCCGCCGCGGCCGATGCGGCGCTGCTCGACAGCCTGCGTGCGGCGGTGAGCGGCAACAGCACGCCGTCCGCCGCGGCCATCGCTGCGGCGATCGCGCCCGCGTCCGCTGCGACCACGGTGAGCGTGCCGCGCCCGGGCGAGCCCGACTGGGACGCCCTCTACGCCGCGGTGACCGGCGGCACGGTCGTGGGCGACGCGTCGCCGCGCAGCGCACCGACGGCGACCCCGCGGGTGGCCGCTGCGCCCGAGCGTGCGCAGCCAGCGCAGTCCGCCCCCGCGCCGGCAGCGGAGCCGCCCGTCACCAGCGACCCGATCGTGCGTGCGGCGTTCGGCCGCCGCGAGACCGACCTGCCTGGTGGCAACGGCCCCACCGGCCGGCGCGAAAGCGAACGCCAGCGCGACAACTCGATCCGCGTGGATACCGCGCGTCTCGACCAGGTGCTCAACCTGTCGGGCGAGATCGGCCTCACCAAGAACCGGCTCAACGCCCTGCGCAGCGACATCCTGAGCGGGCGCAACGACACCGAGACCCTGCACGCGCTCGACATCGCGGTGAGCCAGCTCGATCTGCTCGTGTCCGACCTGCAGAACGCGGTGATGAAGACGCGCATGCAGCCGATCGGTCGCCTGTTCCAGAAATACCCGCGCATCGCTCGCGATCTGGCGCGCAGCCTGGGCAAGGACGTGGAACTGCAACTGGTCGGCGAGGAGACCGAGATCGACAAGACGATGATCGAGGACCTCTCCGACCCGATCATCCACCTCATCCGCAATGCGGTGGACCATGGCATCGAGGACGCTGCCGGCCGCACGGCCGCGGGCAAGCCGGCGAAGTCTGTGGTGCGCCTCGAGGCGCGCCAGGAAGGCGACCACATCGTCATCCTGGTGGCCGACGACGGCCGCGGCATGGACGCCGAACGCCTGCGTGCCAAGGCGCTCGCCAAGGGCCTCATCACCGATGAGGAGGCGAGCACGATGGACGACCGCCAGAGCTACAACCTCATCTTCCTGCCCGGCTTCTCGATGGCGGAGAAGGTGTCGGACGTGTCCGGGCGCGGCGTCGGCATGGACGTGGTCCGCACCAACATCCAGAAGCTCAACGGCACGATCGAGATCCGTTCGCAGCTCGGCAAGGGTACGACGCTGGTCATCAACCTGCCGCTGACGCTGGCGATCCTGCCGGTGCTGCTGGTGCGCCTGGGGGAGCAGCCCTTCGCGGTGCCGCTGTCGATGGTGCGCGAGATCCTGCCGATCGATCCGGCCGGCATCCAGGACGTCGGCGGCAAGGCCACCATGGTGGTGCGCGGCGAGGTGCTGCCGATCGCGCCGCTGTCGACGCTGCTCGGCTGGCCGCGCGAGCGTGTGCCGCAATACGGCGTGCTGATGCAGGCCGCGGAGTGGTCCTTCGTCCTCGCCATCGACAGCTTCGCCGGGCGCGAGGATGCGGTGATCAAGTCGCTCGAGGACTTCCGTCCCAAGGGCGTGGCGGGGGTCACGACGCTGTCCAATGGCCAGATCGTGCTGATCCTGGACATGAAGGAATTGCTCGACGGCGCAGGCGAGCGGCGCGGGGTGTCGCGCGCGGCGCTGCTCGCGGCGGCGGACTGAGCGCAGCGAACTGAACCGGGCGACGCGCTGCGCGCCGCCCGGGGGCCATTGCAGGTGGCGCCCCTCTCAGGCGGTGAGTTCGAGCAGCCCGGCGAAGGCCTGCTCGAACTGCGCGAGCCCTTCCTGCTGCAGGCGTTCGCCCACCGCGACCATGTCGATGCCCGCCGCGGCCAGCGCGACGAAGTGCTGCGCCGCCTGCTCCACATCCTGTTCCAGCGTGGATGCGACCCTGCCGTGATCGCGCAGCGCGTCGAGCGTGGCGTCCGGCAGCGTGTTCACCGTCTCGGCGCCGATCAGCGGCTCGACATAGAGCAGGTCGCTGTAGGCCGGGTTCTTGGTGCCGGTGCTCGCCCACAGCATGAATTGCGGGCGCGCGCCCGCCGCCGCCAGGTCCTCGAAGCCGGCGCCGTGGAAGCGCGCCTGGTAGGCCTCGTAGGCCAGCCTCGCCATCGCCACCGCGGTGGCGCCGCGCAGGGCGAGCAGTTCGCCACCGCGCTCCTCGAGCAGCTTGTCGACCAGGGTGTCCACCCGCGACAGGAAGAGGCTCGCGACCGACATCACCGTCGACACCTCACCGTCCGCAGCCTGCAGCCGTTGCAGCCCGCGCAGGTAGGCCTCGGCCACCGCCTCGCAGTGCGCGAGCGAGAACATCAGGGTGACATTCACGCTGACGCCGGCGCCGATCAGGCGCTCGATCGCGTCGAGCCCGGCGACGGTGGCGGGCACCTTGATCAGCAGGTTGGGGCGGTCGACCGCGGCCTTCAGGCGCAGGCCGGCGGCGACCGTGCCGTCGGCATCGTGGGCGAGCGCGGGCGACACTTCGAGGCTCACGTAGCCCGCATTGCCGCCGCTTTCGCGGTAGAGCGGGGCGAGCAGGTCGCAGGCGCGCTGCACGTCGGGGATGACCAGCGCCTCGTAGCGCGCCTCGGGGCTCAGCGGCTGCTGCTTGAGCGCGGCGAGGTCGTCCTCGTAGTAGCGCTTGCCGGCGATCGCCTTGTGGAAGATCGCCGGGTTGGTGGTCACGCCGGCGACGCCGTCATCGGCGATGAAGCGCGCGAGGTGGCCGTCGTTGAGCAAGGTGCGGGAGAGGTTGTCGAGCCAGATCTGCTGGCCGTGCTGGCGTACCTGGAGCAGCGGGTTCATCGTCTTACCTGGAGTGTCGTGGAAACGGGGCCCTGGCAGGGGTGTGTCTGTGCGGGGCGGCGGGAAGCGCGGATTTTGCCTTGAAAGTGTTGCGATGTGCCGATTCATGCTGAGTGGCAGTCAAACCATCTCTGATCGAAGGCTCGTGGCGGGGGACGCGCACGGGGTGTTCCTTCCGGGGCTGCGGAACTCGCTTCGCTTGGACAGTCCTCGCCCCTTCAGGAACACCCCGCGCGTCCCCGGCGGGTCGCAGAGGGCGGGTCGCAGAGGGTGTTTGCCTGCGCCCCAACATGCTACGCGCCGAGCTGGTTGGTCCAGCCAAGTGCCGCAGCGACGCTCCCAAAATCCTCCGCCACCGATGCCACGATCTCCAGCGGCGCCTCCG
>JAGOEI010000159.1 GCA_017997795.1 Thauera sp.
GCGCAGACGCTGGGGCTGTAACACGGCCCATCGCCGCACTACCGTCGGGTAGCACTGTAGGAGCGGCGCCAGCCGCGAGCTTTGATTGGCGGCCCGGCTGCGCCGCGTCGCCTTCAACCCCTCGCGGCTGGCGCCGCTCCTACTGGCGCCAATCCCGCACCCCCCTCGCGGCTGGCGCCGCTCCCACATCGGCTCCAGTGGCGCCGCTCCCGCACCACCACAAGCGCCCCGGCGACGAGGTTTCAGGCGCGCTGCAGGAGCCACGAGCCGGTGTGTTGGGTGTGATCACCGCAACCCGCCTGCAGTAGGGCTTCAGGTGCGCTGTGGGAGCGACGCAAGTCGCGATTGCAGCCTCGCGGCCCGCGCCGGGTGCGCCTCCCCTGCCGATCCTTTCGCACAAATCTACCTCGGGTATTCCCGCCTTGGGCGCTCCCTGCACCCGGTGCTAACGTCATGCTCCCCAGCACGACGGAGCGCACCATGAAAACACGTACCCTCCTCGCCACCGCGGTCATGATGGCCGCCTTCGGTGCCCTGGCGAAGCAGCCGGTCGACACCGGCCATGGCGGCGCGGTCGCCACCATCTCGCACGAAGCCAGCCTGGCGGCCATGGAAATCCTCAACGCCGGCGGCAACGCGATCGATGCCGCAGTCGCGGCGGCGGCCACGCTCGGCGTCACCGACCCGTTCAGTTGCGGCATCGGCGGCGGCGGCTTCATGCTCATCTGGTCGGCGAAGGACAGGCGCGTGATCGCGCTCGACCATCGCGAAGTGGCGCCGGCGAGCTTCCACCCCGGCGTGTTCCTCGACGCCGAAGGCAAGGCGATGGACTGGAAGTCCACCGTGCCCAACGGCATCGCGGTCGGCGTGCCCGGCACTGTGCGCGGCTGGCACGAGGCGCTGACGCGCTACGGCACCATGGGCTTCGACAAGGTGCTCGCCCCCGCCATCCGCATCGCCGACCAAGGCTTCGCGGTCGGCCCCAACTTCCACCGCATCAACAAGGTCAACGAAGCCAAGTTCGCGCGCTTCTCCACCGCCTCGGCGCTGTATCTGAAGGACGGCCAGGCCTTGCCGGTGGGCACCCACTTCCGCAACCCGGACATGGCGCAGACCTACCGCGACCTCGCCCGCGGCGGCGTCAAGGCCTTCTATGAAGGGCCGATCGCGGCCAGCATCGTGTCGGCGGTCAATCACCCGCCGGTCAATCCCGGCGTCACCGTCATCGCGGGCGACATGACGATGGCCGACCTCAAGGACTACGAGGCGCGGCTGCGCCAGCCGGTGCGCTCGACCTACCGCGGCTACGAGGTCTACGGCATGCCCACGCCCTCGAGCGGCGGCATCGCGATCGCGCAGGCGCTCAACCTGATGGAGACCTTCGACCTCTCCGGCAAGTCGCGCGCCGAGATCGAGCACCTCTACCTCGAAGCCTCGCGCCTGGCCTTTGCCGACCGCAACGCCTACGTCGCCGACGAGGAGTTCGTCGACGTGCCCAAGGACGGCCTGCTGTCGAAGGCCTACGCGCGCGAACGTGCGCAGCAGATCGGTGCGACGGCCGCGCCGGGCAAGGTCGAGGCCGGCGACCCGTATCCCTTCGAGACCGACCTGTCCGTTCCGCTGCGCCCGCAGCCCAGGCCGCTCGCACAGGAGTCGATGCACACCACCCATCTGGCGGTGTCCGACCGCGAAGGCAACGTGGTCGCCTACACCTTCACCATCGAGGACTGGGGCGGCAGCGGCATCGTCGTGCCGGGGCGCGGCTTCCTGCTCAACAACGAGCTCACCGACTTCGACTTCGCCGGCCCGCACCCCAACGTGCCCGAAGCCTTCAAGCGCCCGCGCTCGAGCATGAGCCCGACCATCGTGCTGCAGGACGGCGCGCCCGCATTCACCATCGGCTCGCCGGGCGGCTCCACCATCATCACCACCGCGCTGCAGACCATCGTCAATCACGTCGACCTGGGCATGAGCCTGGCCGACGCGCTCGCCGCGCCGCGCATGAGCCAGCGCAACGGCGACACCACGCTGGTCGAGACCCTGCTGGGCTTCCCCGGCAGCGAGCAGGCCAAGGCACTGGAGGCCAAGGGCCACACCTGGCGCGAGACCGACCAGATCGGCGCCGCCAACGGCATCCGCTTCAACGCCGACGGCACGGTCACCGCGATCAGCGAGCCGCTGCGCCACGGCGGCGGCAGCGCGATCGTGCAGAAGCAGTAAGGCGCGATCTCGCGCCGGGTCAAGAGAGGGCCGTGGGAGCGGCCTCGTCGGAGCAAAGTCTGTGGGAGCGGGCTTGCCCGCGAATATCGCAAGACCAAGCGCCGCTTTCGCGGCCAAGTCCGCTCCCACGGGCGCTGAGCCCGTCGCAGGTCCTCGTGGGGGCTTGCCCGCGAATGGCCATCACTTTCGCCGGCAAGCCGGCGCCCACGACGCGCCAGTCAGACGTCGTTGTCGTTGCCGGGCAGGATCTCTTCGGACGCCGCGCTCGCCTCGACGTCTTCCGCTTCCAGCTCCACCGTCTGCAACCCACGCAGGCGCTCGGCGGCGTTCAGCGCATGCTGCTCGCCGCTGAACAGGTCGCGCTTGAGCACGCCGATCGCCTCCACCCAGGCCGACGAAGGCTCGCAGGCCGATTGCAGCTCGCCGCTACGACACACCGTCAGCGCCTCGCCGTCGAGCGTGAAGTGCACGCCCGGCAGCGGGCGCACGCGCACGGCATCGTCCGCCCGCGCCGCAAAGCGCAGCATGGTGTCGCGCTCGTCGCCGAGCAGGTCGAGGATCAGCGCCGGCAGCGCGTAGATCGGCAGGTCGCCGGTGCGCAGCGGACCGCGCTTGCCGTCGATCACGACCAGCGGCGTGGCCACCATGGTGCGGAACATCTCGTCATCGAAGTCACTGCGGTTGGGCGCGAGCAGGCCGGATTCGGCGTAGCCGCCGTGGTTCCAGCCGAGCGAAGGCAGGTGGTCGCCGAACATCACGATGATGGCGTCCGGGTCGCGCTTGCGCAGTTCCGTGACGAAGCCCATCAGCTCGCGCGACTTGTAATGCACCGTGTTGGCGTAGGCCTTCACCAGGGCGTTGTCGCTGTCGGTCTTGATCACCGCCGGCCGCGCCGAATTGAGCGGGTAGTCGAGGTGGCCGAAATAGGTCAGCACGTAGTTGAACACCGGCTGCGCGCCGCCGAGTTCGGGGCCGACCCGGTCGAGCACCTGGCGGAACAGCGAGGCGTCGCTGAGGAATTCGCCGTTCATGTCGTCGAGCACGAAGTCGCGATCGGACCAGTAGTGCTCGAAGCCCACGCGACGATAGGCGTTGATGCGGTTCCAGAACGGCGCGGCGTTGGGGTGCGAGGCGAAGCTGCGGTAGCCCGCCTCGCCGAGATGCCGCGGCAGGCAAGGCACGTCGCGGCGCAGCCGGCCCTCGAAGAACACGGCGTCGGACTTCACCGGGAAGCCGCACAAGGCCTCGAACTCGGCATTGGCGGTGTAGCCGCCGAACACCGGTGACAGCGTGCGTGCGTTACCCGCCGCCTTCCACAGCTTGCGGAAGGCCGGATCGAGCGGATCGGCCGACAGCCCGGCGGCCTTCAGCGCCATCGGATCCCAGAAGGACTCGAGCACGATCATGTGCACGTTGCGCCCGCCACGCCCGGGGCGCATCGCGCCCGTCTTGAGGAAGGGGCTGGGCTGGCCCGCGCCGAGCAGGCTCAGCGCGTCATCGACCTCGGTCGCCAGCGGCGCCTGGCCCCGGCGGGCGAGATTGCGCGCGGTCTCCTGCACGAGGTGGATCGGCAGGCCGCGCATCTCGTAGTTGCCGCGCTGGTTCCACACCCAGTCGCCGAAGCGCGCGTCCAGCCAGGCCGAGGCCGGCCCCGGATGCGCCACCAGCGCCGACACCGCCAGCACGACGCCGCCGAGCGCCGCCCACGCGCGCGGCTGACGCCACGCGAACATCCACAGCAGGCCGGCCAGTGGCAGCGCGAGCATGGCGACGCTGCCCCACAACTGCCAGCCTTCGAGCAACAGGAAGAGGTTCTTTGCGGCGAAAACGTCGTCCGGCATCACCGGACCACCGAGCACGGCGAGCTTGATCGCATTGCCCAGCGTGAAGGCGGAGAACACCACCACCATCGCCAGCGCAAACCGGCCGACGCTGCGCGCCATCAGGAACAGCACGCCGCCGACGATCAGATGGGCGACGAGGTCGCGCAACCAGGCCTCGCGCCCGGGCGCTACACCCAGCATCCATGCGCTGAAGGCCTGCGCAAGCAGGTACCACACGGCGACCAGCCCCAGGGCCACGGCCCAGGCCTGCGCACGCGACCGCTTGCAGACGGACGCGCTCGATTCGACACGCGCAGACTCGGCGGCGAGATGGTCTGCGGAAGCGGACATGGCAGCACTCCGGCGCACATTCAGGAGGCCGGATAATACGCCGGTAACATTCCCGTGAACGTGATCGGCGTCGCCTGTGGCGGCAAACCGACAACGGAAATTGCGACAAGGTTTTTCCGCACGGCGGACGTGCAGCGCCAGGAGTGGCTGCTGGGGCGGCTGCGGCCGCCTGGTTCGCGCGCGGACGGACGTGACGCCGGGTGCCGCGGCACGTTCAGCCGGTCACGCCGTCCCGCAGCAGCTTGACCCCGGACAACGCCAGCGCCCAGGTCGCGAACGGAAAGAACGGCCGCTCGGGAATCCGACGCAGCAAGCGCAAGCCGAGCCACACACCGCGCGGCACCAGCGGCGGCAGCATGGCCGACATCAGCAGCGTGTCGCGGCAGAAGATCCCGATGCCGACTTAGAACGGCAGCTTGGCAAGGTTGATGGCGGTGACCGCCCAGCGGAGGGCGTCCATCTGCATTGCGCGGGCGCCCGCGCTTACAGGCGGCCGGCGACGAACTGCAGTGCCAGACCGTAGCCCTGAGTGCCGAAGCCGACCATCACCGCCTCGGCGATGTCCGACAAATACGAGTGGTGACGGAAAGCCTCGCGCTTGTGCACATTGGAGATGTGCACCTCGACGAAGGGAATCGCCACGCCCGCGAGCGCGTCGCGGATCGCCACGCTGGTGTGGGTGTAGGCGCCCGCGTTGATCAGGATCCAGCCCACGCCCTCGGCGCGCGCCGCGTGGATGCGGTCGACGATCGCGCCTTCGTGATTGCTCTGGAAGCACAGCAGCTCGACGCCGAGCGCCTCGCCCTGCACGCGCAGGCCGTTCTCGACGTCGGCGAGCGTGGTCGAACCGTAGATGTGCGGCTCGCGGGTGCCGAGCAGGTTGAGGTTGGG
>JAGOEI010000160.1:0-2740 GCA_017997795.1 Thauera sp.
TCACCGGCTGGAGCTGGCTCGACCCGGTGGTCGCCGGCGCGGTCGCACTCAACATCCTGCGCGAAGGCTGGGAGCTGATGCGGCGCTCGATCGACGGCCTGATGGACCGCGCCCTGTCCGCCGCCGAGGTGGCTGCGATCGAGCGCACGCTGGCCGAGGCCGCGCCGCCGGGCTGCTTCCACAGCAAACTCAGGACCCGCGCGGCGGGCGCGCTGCACTTCGCCCACGTCGAGCTGTGCGTGCCCGGGGACTGGACCGTGGCCGAGGCCCACGCCGTGGCCGACGCGCTCGAACGCATCGTGCTCGAACGCACCGGCACCCGCCTCGCGACCCACCTCGAACCGATTCCGCCCACCGCCCCCTCGGGCGCCGAAGCCGACCTGACCTGAGCGCCGCCCACGGCCACCGACGCGACCCGCCGCCCCGATGCACCTGCTCATCGTCGAAGACGACCGCACCATCGCCGAGAACCTCTACGAGTACCTCGAGGCGCGCGGCCACCAGTGCGACTACGCCGACTCGATCGCGGCGGCCTCGGCCCTGCTCGCGCGCAGCGCGTTCGACGC
Organism: Thauera sp.; assembly: GCA_017997795.1. GTDB lineage: Bacteria > Pseudomonadota > Gammaproteobacteria > Burkholderiales > Rhodocyclaceae > Thauera. Next base: position 567 of record JAGOEI010000160.1, read on the forward strand.
CGTGGTGCTCGACCGCAACCTGCCCGACGGCGACGGCCTCGCGCTCGCGCGCCGGCTGCGCACGGAAGGCCGCGCCACGCCGATCCTGGTGCTGACCGCGCGCGACACGCTGGAAGACAAGCTGCTCGGCTTCGAGGCCGGCGGAGACGACTACCTGGTCAAGCCCTTCGCACTGCAGGAGCTCGAGGTGCGCCTGCTGGCGCTGGCGCGGCGCAATGCCGCACGGCCAGCCGAGCTGCTGCTGCAGTACGGCGCGCTCAGCTTCAACGCCGCCACCCAGGAGCTGCGCCTGCACGGCCGCCCCCTCGCCTTGCCCCCGAAGCCCCTGCGCCTGATCGCCGAACTGCTCGCCCAGCCCGGGCGCGTGTTCTCGCGCCGCGAGCTGGAGATCGCGGTGTGGGGCCACGAGCAGGACAGCAGCGACAACCTGCGCAGCGTGCTGCACACCCTGCGTCGCGCCCTCGGCGACGATGCGTCCACCCAGGTGGTGAATGTCCATGGCCTCGGCTACAAGCTCGTCAGCCGCTGAGGGCGGCGTACGCCACGGCATGCGGCGCTGGCTGCCCGGCGGCATGCGCCTCCGCATCGCGCTGTCGGTGACGGCGATGCTGGTCGTCCTCATCGTTGCGCAGTCGCTCGCCCTGGTGCAGCTCAACGAGGAGATGGAGGAGGAGTTCATCGCCGGCACGCTCGACGAGCAGTTGAACTACAGCATCGAGCACAGCCGCCGCCTCGGCACCCTGATCGGGCCGCAGACGCCCAACATGACGCTCTACCGCTTCGCCCCCGGCGAGGCGCTGCCGCAGGGCTTGAGCCCCGCGCTGGCCGCGCTTGCGGTCGGCGATCACGAGGACTGGTCTGCCGGGCGCGAACTGCATGTCGCGGTGCGCGAGGCCGACGGCCAGCGCTACGTGCTGATCTACGACGAATCCGAGCACGGCACGCGCGAGCTCGCCGTGGTCACCGCGGTGGTGATCGGCGGCCTGGTGCTGACCGCGCTGTCCTTCTTCCTCGTCTACGCGATCGCGGCCCGGCTCACGCGCGGGCTGGAGACGCTCGCCGAGCGCGTGGAGGGCGCGCGCGACGGCACGCCCTTCGCCCAGCCCGGGCTCGACACCGAGCTCCTCGCCGTGGCGCGCGCGCTCGATCACGCCGAGGCGCGCCAGGCCGCCGTGCTCGCGCGCGAGCGCGACTTCAACGCCAACCTGTCGCACGAGCTGCGCACCCCGCTCGCCGGCATCCGCAGCGACGCCGAGATGCTGCTGACCGACGCCGCGCTGTCCGCCAAGGCCCGCCGCCGCGCCGAGCGCATCATCGCCACCACCGACCGCACCACCACGCTCGCCCACAGCCTGCTGCTGCTCGCGCGCGAGGCCCGGCCGCAGGGCGCCGAGCCGGTCAACCTGAACGCGGCGGTGCGCGCCACCTGGGCGCGCTTGCACCCTGCCGGCGCCCCCGCCGGCGCGCTCGCCATCGACATCGACCCCACGGCCGAGGTCGTCGCCGACCCCGGCCTGCTGGCGCTGGTGCTGCAGAACCTGCTGGAGAACGCGCTGCGCCATGGCGAAGGCCGTGCGCTCGAGGTGGTGCTGGCAGGACGTCGCCTCGAAGTGCGCGACCGCGGCCCCGGCTTCGGCGCGGACGACCCGATGCGCAGCTTCGAGCGCTTTCGCCGCGGCGGCGGCAAGCCGGGCCACGGGCTCGGCCTCGCGCTGGTGCAGCACATCTGCACCGCCTGCGGGTGGACGGTGCGCGCCGCCAACCGCGCGGACGGCGGCGCCTGCCTGACGCTCGACTTCGGCGCCGGTTCCGTTCCCGGTTCCGGTTCCAGCTCCGCATCGGTCTAGCGCGCCAGCGCCCGGCGCCACGGGCGCGCTCACACTTTCCTCACAGCCGCATCACGCTTTCCTCACGCGCGCCTGCGTAGATTGCGCCGATCCTTCCCAGGCTCTGCGCAACCATGTCCGAACCGCGTCTGTCCTTCGTCCCGCCCCTGGCCCCCTCGGCGGGCGCCCCGTCGTCCGTCGGCCGCGGCGTGCTGGGCTCCTTGCCCTCGGCCTTAACCCGCACTTTGGCCGCCGCGCGGCGCTGGCGCCCGGAGCTATCGACCGAGGCCCTGCTGCTCGGCATCGGCCTCTACTTCACGCTCGCCTGCAACACCCCGTTCTGGCGCG
>JAGOEI010000160.1:2840-5275 GCA_017997795.1 Thauera sp.
TGGAACGACAACCAGTCGGGCTGCAAGGGCGTGTGTGCCGGCGTCGACAGCATGCGCCCCGATCCCGCAGCCCTGCCCGCACTGTGCGACGGCGAGCGCTGCCTCGACGAGGCCCTGCTCGAGAGCAGCCGCAGCCTGCTGCGCGACGCCGAAGGCAACCTGGTGCTCGTGCTGCACCAGCTCGGCAACCACGGCCCGGCCTACTTCCGCCGCTACCCGGACGCCTTCCGCCGCTTCACGCCGACCTGCGACGACGAGGACCTGTCCAAGTGCAGCCGCGAGCAGATCGCCAACAGCTACGACAACGCCCTGCTCTACACCGACCACGTGCTCGCGCGCAGCATCGACCTGCTGCAGGAACTGGCACCGCGCTACGACACCGCGCTGCTCTACGTCTCGGACCACGGTGAGTCGCTCGGCGAGAACGGCCTCTACCTGCACGGCCTGCCCTACTCGATCGCTCCCGCCGAGCAGACCCGGGTGCCGATGGTGATGTGGATCTCGAGCGGCTTCGCCGCGCGCACCCGGCTCGACCCCGCCTGCCTGCGCACGCAGGCCGACCGGCCGGCGGCGCACGACAACCTCTTCCACACCGTGCTCGGCCTGCTCGACGTACGCACCGCGGTGCGCGACGACACGCTCGACCTCACCGCCACCTGCCGGAGCTGAGACCATGCCCACGACCGAACTCGCCAGCCCACTGCCCGCACCCGCCGCGCCCACGCTCGATGCCTCGCGCCGCTGGCTGCTGGCACAGTCCGCGCTGCTCGCGCTGAGCGCGTTGCTGCTTTACTGGATCTTCGAGGGCACCGACCTCGACCGCAGGCTGGCGCACACCCTCTTCGATGCGGAACTCGGCCTCTTCCCCTTGCGGCACAACTGGTTCCTCGAGGCGGTGATGCACAAGGCCGCCAAGCAGGTCACCTACGTGCTGGTGTCGGCCAGCCTGTGGCTGTGCTGGCAGGGCTGGAAGGGCCGGCTGAGCTGGCTGCCGCCGCGCAATGCGCTGCTCGCCGCGCTCGGCATGGTGGCGATCCCGCTCGCGACCTCGACCGCCAAGCTGCTGACCGCGCGCTACTGCCCGTGGGACATCATCGACTTCGGCGGCTATGCGCCCTATCTCGGCCTGTTCCAAGCGGCGCCGCAAGGCATCAAGGCCGGGCAGTGCTTCCCGGCGGGGCATGCATCGACCGGCTTCCTGTGGATCGTGTGGGCGGTGGCGCTGCGTCCGGCCGGGCTGCGCGCGGCGCGCGGCGCCCTCGCGGTGGGCCTGCTCGCCGGCGCCGTACTCGGCACGGCGCGCATGCTGCAGGGTGCGCATTTCCTCTCGCACACGCTGTGGACGCTGTGGCTGGCGTGGGCGGCGAGCGTGAGCCTCGCGCTCGCCGTGCGCGCCGACCTCGGCCTGGGAGATCGGCGCGGGGCTTGACCGCATTCGAGCGCGGACCGCCCGCACTGCGTGCTCAGCGCGGATGCGGCGGTTCGGCCAACCGCCGCTTGACCCCGGTGATCATCGCCCGGACCAGATTGACCCGCTCCAGACGGCCCATGATGATCGCCACCAGGCCGTGAAGCCCGGCGAGCGCGATCAGCAGCGCGGCGAGCACCTCATGGATCTCCTGCACCTGCTCGTCGCCCCAGAAGGCGTCGGTGGTCTGCAGGAAGCCGGTCACCCCGAGCGCAAGCACCAGCGCCATCAGCGTGAGCATCATCAGCGCCCCGAGCGGGCTGTGACCGGGCTGAAACGGATGCTGGCCGCCCCGCAACGCGGCGAGGTGGGCGCGCAGCCTTGCCGGCGTCGGAAAGAAGCTGTCGAAGCGCGCGTATTCGCTGCCGACGAAGCCCCAGACGAAGCGGGCGGCGACGAGGCCGGCGGCGAGGTAGCCGATGAACTGATGGAGCGTCTCGCCGTCATCGACGACGAAGAAGTTCAGCACCACGCAGCTCACCAGACTCCAGTGGAAGACGCGCACGAACGGGTCCCAGACCCGTACGGAAAGATCGGAATCGGACGCGCGCATGACGCTGGCTCCTTGGTACGTGGAAGGCGGCCGCGCCCGAGCGCGCGCCGCCGTCAGGTGGCAGCTCACTTGCGCTCGAGTTCGGCGCCGGTCTCGGGGTTGAAGTAGATCTCCACCTTCTTGCCGTCCTTGTCGAAACCGTAGATCTCGTAGCAGTCGTTCTTGGTGACCTTGAAGGTCTTGATCTTGTAGCCCTGGGCTTCGACCTTGGCCTTGAAGTCGGCCTCCTTCATCCACTTGTCCTTGGGGGCGGTGCAGGTGGGCCCGGCGAGGGCCGAAGTGGAAACGAGCGCGGCGGCGGCGAGGGCGAGAATGCGGTTCATGATTGCTGTCCTGTGTGTTGATTGAATGCGCTCCAGCCGGAACGCGAGTTCAATTTAATCGGGGCAACATGAAGGGAAGCTGAACACGCGG
>JAGOEI010000039.1:0-2720 GCA_017997795.1 Thauera sp.
ACGAGAATGGCCATGTTCAGATCACCTTCGCAACGTTCTTGAGTTTGTCGACCAGTTGGGCCACGTCGGCCACGCGCTCACCGGCGCTGCGTTTGGGCGGCTCGGACACTTTCAGCGTGGTCAGGCGCGGCGTCACATCGACGCCGAGGTCGGCCGGCTTCACGGTGTCGAGCGGCTTCTTCTTGGCCTTCATGATGTTGGGCAGCGTGGCGTAGCGCGGCTCGTTGAGGCGCAGGTCGGTGGTCACCACCGCCGGCAGCTTCACCGACAGGGTCTCGAGGCCACCGTCGATCTCGCGATTGACCGTGGCCTTGCCGTCGGCAAGGGTGACCTTGGACGCGAAGGTGGCCTGCGGCCAGCCTGCGAGCGCGGCCAGCATCTGGCCGGTCTGGTTGGCGTCATCGTCGATCGCCTGCTTGCCGCAGATCACCAGGTTCGGCTGCTCCTTGTCGCACACGGCCTTGAGCAGCTTGGCCACCGCCAGCGGCTGCAGTTCGACGTCCGACTCCACCAGGATGGCGCGGTCGGCGCCGATCGCCAGCGCTGCACGCAGCGTCTCCTGGCAGGCACCCACGCCGCAGCTCACCGCCACGACTTCGGTGACGACGCCAGCTTCCTTCAGGCGCACGGCTTCTTCCACCGCGATCTCGTCGAAGGGGTTCATGCTCATCTTGACGTTGGCCAGATCGACGCCGCTGCCATCGGCCTTGACGCGAACCTTGACGTTGTAATCCACAACGCGTTTGACGGGTACGAGAACTTTCACTCTGCCGCGCTCCTTGTTAGTGCTGATTGTCTGAACGGTCCGCTGGGCTGGACGGGAAGATTATGTCACTGCGCTCCCCCGAAGGCACTGCTGCAGGGCAGCAATCCGATACGGGAAGATATGGCGCATACGGTAGCGTATGGACGGAGAATCGTCAATACTACGCCGTATGGAAAACACTGCAAAAAAACCCCGCACCCCGCTCGATCGCGATGCCTGGGTGGCTGGCGCGACCGAAGTGCTGGCCGAAGAAGGGATTGCCGGCTTGCGTGTCGAGGTGCTCGCCAAGCGTCTCAAGGTGACCAAGGGCAGCTTCTACTGGCATTTCACCGATCGTCGCGACCTGTTGCTGGCGGTGCTGAGCCACTGGAAGGAAGGCCGGATCCGCGACATCATCAAGCAGACGCGCGCCCAACCCGGGCACGAGCTCGCACAGATCTATCACGTGATCGACGTCTACAGCGCCAGCCGCAGCCGGCGCGGCATGCTGATCGAACTGGCGGTGCGCGACTGGGCCCGGCGCGACCCGGAGGCCAGCGTGATCGTCGCCGAGGTGGATGACGTGCGCCTGCGCTGCGCGCGCGACCTCTTCCTCGCCTGTGGCGTGCCGATGGACGAAGCGTCGAGCCGCTGCATGCTGCTCTACGCCTACGTGTTCGGCGTCTCGCTGATGATCTACGAGAAGTTCGATACCGATGTCGCCCGCCTCAAGCGCGACATCGCCGACCTGATCGCACGCTCGCTGTCGATGCCACCCAACGCGAACGTAGCCTGAGTGTCACCCGGGCTGCCAGCCGCCCAGTACCTCGGAGACGTTGTGCCCGGTCGCGTCCACCACTTCATCGATGCTGAGCCCGCGTAACTGCGCCAACAGCGCAGCGTAACGCGCGAGGTTGGCCGGCAGGTTGCGCTCGCTCTGCGCCCAGGCCGGCGGGATGTCGGGCGCGTCGGTCTCGAGCACGATCGCGGACAAGGGCAGTGTGCGCGCCAGCTCACGAATCCGGCTCGAGCCCTCGAAAGTCATCGCACCACCGAAACCGAGCCGAAAGCCGAGGTCGATGAACATCTGCGCCTGCTGCCGGCTGCCGTTGAATGCATGCGCGATGCCACCGCGAACGCCGATACGGCGCAACTGCTTGAGGATCGGATCGACCGCACGGCGCACGTGCAGGATCACCGGCAGGTCGTGACGCCGCGCCAGCTTGAGTTGCGCGACGAAAAAATCGAGCTGGCGGGCGGGGTCGATGTCGGTGACGAAGTGATCGAGACCGATCTCGCCGACTGCCCGCGCCGCGCCGCGCGCAAGGTGCGATTCGAGCGCACCGAGGTCGTCCTCGCAGGCCCCCATGACGTACAGCGGATGAATGCCGAGCGCCGGGCAGACATCCCGCCGCGCCGCAGCCAATGCAAGCACCGCGTCGAAACTGCGCCGATCCACCGCCGGCACGACGAAACCCTGCACGCCCGCGGCACGCGCGTCGGCGATCACCTCGTCGCGGTCCGCTGCAAACTCGGCCGCGTCGAGATGAACATGCGAGTCGATCAGCATCGCAACCCGCCGCCGCAGGGAGGCGCCATGGTCAGCGTCCCTTGAACTCCGGCTTGCGCTTGGCGATGAAGGCGTCGATGCCCTCGGCGGCGTCCTCGCACATCGCGTTGCAGGCCATGGTCTCCGATGCAAGCTGGTAAGCGGCGTCCAGCCCCATCTCGAGCTGCTTGTAGAACATCTGCTTGCCCATGCGGATCGCCAGCGGCGACTTGGCCACGATCGATGCAGCCAGGCGTGCGACCTCGGCATCGAGCTGCTCGAGCGGCACGACGCGATTCACCAGGCCGCGGCGCTGGGCTTCGTGGGCATCGATGAAATCGCCGGTCACCAGCATCTCGAAGGCTTCCTTGCGGCCCATGTTGCGCGACAGGCCGACACCCGGCGTGGCGCAGAACAGGCCGACGT
>JAGOEI010000039.1:2820-17713 GCA_017997795.1 Thauera sp.
ACCAGGCCGCGGCGCTGGGCTTCGTGGGCATCGATGAAATCGCCGGTCACCAGCATCTCGAAGGCTTCCTTGCGGCCCATGTTGCGCGACAGGCCGACACCCGGCGTGGCGCAGAACAGGCCGACGTTGATGCCCGACACCGCAAAGCGCGCCGTGTCCGCCGCAACGGCGAGGTCGCACATCGACACGAGCTGGCAGCCTGCCGCGGTGGCGATGCTGTGCACGCGGGCGATCACCGGCTGCGGGAGCTCGGTGAGCTTCATCATGAACTTGCCGCACAGGCGGAACAGGCGCTGCTGGAATTCCAGCGTGTGGTTGCCGCGCATCTCCTTGAGATCGTGGCCGGCGCAGAAGGCCTTGCCCTCGCCTGCCAGCACGACGACGCGCACGCTTTCGTCGCGCGCGATCTCATCGACCGCAGCGATCAGCGCCTCGAGCATCTCGAACGAGAGCGAGTTGAACTGCTGCGGACGGTTCAGCGTCAGCGTGGTCACGCCGCCCTCGTCGGTGCGCAGCAGGATGGATTCACGGGTATCGGTGGTGGTGCTCATGCGGCGGTCTCCTCGCGGTGTCTGGGGGGCCGTTCGGGATCGGCCCGGCCTGTGCAGTTAACGTTAACGTCAATTTGCGATCGACGCCAGCCTGCACGTCGCACCGGTGGCGGTCCCCTCCCCCGGTGCGACCTCACTCATTCGAACGAAGCGGTCGACTTCGCCTTCTCGCGCAGCACGAACTTCTGGATCTTGCCGGTCGAGGTCTTGGGCAGTTCGCCGAAGATGATCCTCTTCGGCACCTTGAACCCCGCCAGGTGCTCGCGGCAATGCGCGACGATGGTTTCCGCGCTGGTCTCCACGCCATCGCGCAGTTCGACGAAGGCGCACGGCACCTCGCCCCACTTCTCGTCGGGCAGCGCCACGACCGCGGCCGCCATCACCGCCGGATGCTTGTAGAGCGCATCCTCGACCTCGATCGACGAGATGTTCTCGCCGCCCGAGATGATGATGTCCTTGGAGCGGTCCTTGATCTTGACGTAGCCGTCCGGCTGCATCACCGCGAGGTCGCCGGTGTGATACCAGCCGCCGCGGAAGGATTCCGCGGTGGCGTCCGGGTTCTTGAGGTAGCCCTTCATCACCAGGTTGCCGCGGAACATGATCTCGCCCATGGTCTCGCCGTCCCAGGGCACCGGCTCCATGGTGGCGGGATCCATCACCGTGATGCCTTCCTGGGCGTGATAGCGCACGCCCTGGCGACCGTTCAGCGCGACCTGCTCGGCGAGCGGCAGCGCGCGCCATTCGTCGTGCTTCGCGCACACCGCCGCCGGGCCGTAGGTCTCGGTGAGGCCGTATACGTGGGTGATGTCGAAGCCGATCTTCGCCATGCCCTCGATGACCGCGGCCGGCGGCGGCGCCGCGGCAACGAGCCCGGAGACCTTGTGGTTGATGCCCTTGCGCCATTCCTCCGGGGCGTTGGCCAGCATCGAATGCACGATCGGCGCGCCGCAGTAGTGGGTGACGCCATGCTCGCGGATGGCATCGAAGATCAGGCGCGGATCGACGCGACGCAGGCAGACGTTGATGCCGGCATTGGCTGCCATCGTCCATGCGAAGCACCAGCCGTTGCAGTGGAACATCGGCAGCGTCCACAGGTAGACGGAGTGCGGCGGCATCCCCCACGACACGATGTTGGACATCGCGTTGAGATACGCGCCGCGGTGGTGGTAGACCACGCCCTTGGGGTTGCCGGTGGTCCCCGAGGTGTAGTTGAGCGAGATCGCCTCCCACTCGTCGGCCGGCTGCTCGAAGACGAAGTCCGGGCTGCCGGTCGCGAGCAGCGCCTCGTAGTCCTGGGTGCCGACCAGCTCGCCGGGGCCGGTGTACTCGGGATCATCGACGTCGATCACGATCATGTCCGGGCGGCCGGCGAGCTCGATCGCCTTCTTCACCATGCGCGCATATTCGCGGTCGGTGAGCAGCACCTTGGCCTCGGCATGATTGAGGATGAAGGCGACCGCCTCGGCATCCAGGCGGGTGTTGACGGTGTTGAGCACCGCGCCGCAGGCCGGCACGCCGAAGTGCGCCTCGAACATCTCGGGCGTGTTGTTGAGGATCGCCGCGACGGTGTCTCCCTTCTGCACGCCGAGTTGCTTGAGCGCAGATGCCAGCCGCCGTGCGCGCGTGTAGCTCTCGCGCCAGGTGTAGCGGCGCGCACCGTGGATGACGGCAACGCGGTCGGGATAGATGTAGGCGCTGCGCTGGATGAACGTCAGCGGCGTCAGCGCCACGTAGTTCGCCGCGTTCTTTTCCAGCCCCACTGCGTAGGGCGACTGTCCGCTTTCGCTCATGTTCGACTTCCCTCCTCGTCCTGGATCTCCGCCCGGTGCGGGCGATTATTGGTGTTGGTTGGTGTGGCTCGACCGCTGCCGCATCCGCAGGCATTCAACCCGGTGCCGTGCTCACGGTCAAGCACGCCGATGGCACGTCACCCGCACGCAAAACCGCGCAGATACGCCAGGCGGCGCGCGCGGCCGCGCCGCTCGCGCTCGTCCTCCGCGCAGCAGCGCCAGCCCGCCATTGCAGCGGGGGGATCAGCCTGCCGGCGCGCGCAGACTCAGGGCGCGAATGTAGAGCGCACGCCCGAGCCCCTGCCACTGCCGGCGCTCCTCCTCGAGCGCAGCGGCCGTCAACGGCAACTTCTGCAGCCACCCGGGCGCGGTGGTCACGGTAAAGCCACGCCCCTCGCGGTGCATGGTCACCGGCGGCAGCCCGCGCGCGTCGCGCGCGCGGTGGATCACCACCGCAAGCCGGATGCAGGCGATGAGCAGCCAGTCGACGCTGCCCGAGTCGATCGACGACACGCGCTCGAGCTTGCCGCGATGCGCCAGCACGAGCCGCGACAGGCGCGCCTGGTCCATGCGGGAAAAGCCCGGCATGTCGGCATTGCCCACGATGTACGCGCTGTGCTTGTGATAGCTGGAATGCGCCACCGAGATGCCGATCTCGTGCAACATCGCCGCCCAGCGCAGGAAGCGATGGTCGATATGCTCCGGGTCGGCCATCTCGGGCTCGAGCTGGCCGAGCAGCGCACAGGCGGTGTCTGCCACCTGCTGCGCCTGGCGCAGATCGACGTTGTAGCGCCGCATGAAGGCGCTCACCGTGGCGTCGCGCAGGTCGTGATGGTGGTAGCGGCCGAGCAGGTCGTAGAGCACGCCCAGGCGCAGCGCGCCTTCCGAGAACACCATGTGCTCGAGGTTGAACTCCTTGAACACCGCGCTCATGATCGCGAACCCGCCCAGGATCACCGGCAGGCGATCGCCCTTGAGCCCGGCCAGATCCACCGCATCCACGCTGCCGGCGCGCAGCAGCGCGGCCTTGAACTGCTCCAGCCCGTCGCGCGTGATGCCGCCGCGCGAAAACCCGTTCTGCTCGAGGATCTCGAGCAGGGCCTTGGCGGTGCCACTCGAGCCGACCGCCTCTTCCCACCCCGCCTCACGGTAGGCGGCGGAAATCGTCTGCAGCTCGCGCCGGGCGGCGAGCTCCGCCTCCTTCATGCTGCGCTTGTCGATCCTGCCTTCAGGGAAAAATCGCATGCTGAAACCCACGCAGCCCATGTAGCGCGATTCCAGCAGCAGCGGCTCGAAGCTCTTGCCGACGATGAACTCGGTGGAGCCGCCGCCGATATCGACCACGAGCTGCTGCTTGTGCGGGTCGGGCAGCGTGTGCGCGACGCCGACGTAGATCAGCCGCGCCTCTTCGCGCCCGGCGATGACCTCGATCGGGATGCCGAGCGCCGCCTCGGCGCGGATCAGGAACTCCTGCGCGTTCTTGGCCACACGCAGGGTGTTGGTCGCCACCGCCCGCACGCGCCCGGCGGGGAAATCCCTTAGCCGCTCCTGAAAGCGCTGCAAGGCCGCGACCCCGCGCTGCTGCGAGGCCAGGTCGAGCTTCTTGTCGGGCGACAGGCCCGCGGCGAGCCGCACCGCCTCCTTCAGGCCGTCCAGGGGATAGATCTGGTCATTGACGATGCGCCCGACCTGCAGCCGGAAACTGTTCGAACCCAAATCAATCGCTGCAATCAGATCTCGCATCATGGTGTCGGAAGCTGACGCACCGGGCGCCGAAGCCCCGGATTCTACCATCGGCACCGAGCCGCCCGCCGCGGGCAGGAACGAGCGCCGGCGCGGGCCGCAACCATGACGATCAACACGGCCGCTGTCATGAACTCGCAACGGAAGTGTCACATAATCACGCGTGCCGCATCGCGCCCAGGACTGCCCATGTACACCGCCCGCCCCCTCCTCCCCTACCCGCCCGAACATTTTCTGAACCGCGAACTGACCCTGCTGCAGTTCCAGCGCCGCGTGCTCGCCCAGGCCGCCGACGCCACCGTTCCGCTGCTCGAGCGCCTGCGCTTCCTGTGCATCGTTTCGAGCAACCTCGACGAGTTCTTCGAGATCCGCGTCTCCGGCATCAAGGAGCAGATCCGCATCGGCAGCCGCAAGTCGGGCGAGGACGGCATCGCTCCCGCCGACCTGCTCGAGCGCGTCAGCGACGAGGTGCACGAGATCATCTCCGAGCAGTACGCCCTGCTCAATGACGACATCCTGCCCGCGCTCGAGAACGAGGGCGTGGTCTTCCTGCGCCGCAGCCTGTGGACCGAGGCCCAGCGCGACTGGATCCACAGCTATTTCATGCGCGAAGTCATGCCGGTGCTGACGCCGATCGGCCTCGACCCTGCACACCCCTTCCCGCGCGTGCTCAACAAGAGCCTGAACTTCGCCGTCGAACTCGAAGGCCGCGACGCCTTCGGCCGTGATTCGGGCGCCGCGATCGTGCAGGCGCCGCGTGCGCTGCCACGCGTGATCCGGCTGCCGCGCGAACTGTGCGAGCAGCCTTACACCTTCGTGTTCCTGTCCTCGATCCTGCACGCCCACGTCGGCGAGCTATTCACCGGCATGAACGTGCTCGGCTGCTACCAGTTCCGGGTCACCCGCAACTCCGACCTGTTCGTCGACGAGGAAGAGGTCAAGGACCTGCGCGCCTCGCTCAAGGGCGAACTCCAGCAGCGCCACTTCGGCGACGCCGTGCGCCTGGAGGTGGCGGACAACTGCTCCGATCAGATGGCGGCTTTCCTGCTCCAGCACTTCCACCTGACGCCCGACGACCTCTACCGCACCCCGGGCATCGTCAATCTCGTGCGCCTGATGCAGGTGCCGGACTGGGTCGAGCGCCCCGACCTCAAGTACGCGCCCTTCGTCCCCGGCCTGCCCAAGGCGCTCGACAAGCGCCGCCAGATCTTCACTGCCATCCGCGGCGGCGACATCCTGCTCCATCACCCCTTCCAGAGCTTCGGCCCGGTGATCGAGATGCTGCGCGCGGCCGCGGACGACCCGCAGGTGCTGGCGATCAAGATGACTGTGTATCGCACCGGCACCGACTCGGTGCTGATGGAACACCTCGCCCGCGCCGCACAGAAGGGCAAGGAAGTGACCGTGGTGCTCGAACTGATGGCGCGCTTCGACGAGGAGGCCAACATCACGCTCGCCAACCGCCTCGAGGAAGTCGGCGCCCATGTGGTGTATGGCGTGTTCGGCTACAAGACCCACGCCAAGCTGTTGATGGTCGTGCGCCGCGAGGACGACGGCCTGCGCCGCTATGTGCACATGGGCACCGGCAACTACCACCCGCGCACCACGCGCTTCTACACCGACTTCGGGCTGCTGACCTGCAACAAGGAGATCGGCGAGGACGTCGCTGCGGTGTTCAAGCAGCTCACCGGGCTGGGCACGGCCACCGAGCTGCGCCACCTGTGGCAGGCGCCGTTCACGCTGCAGCCGAACGTGGTGGCGGCCATCCGCCGCGAAGCGGAGATCGCCCGCGAGGGCCGGCGTGCGCGCGTGATCGCCAAGATGAACGCGCTGCTCGAACCGGAGACCATCGAAGCGTTGTACGAGGCCTCGCAGGCCGGCGTCGAGATCGACCTGATCGTGCGCGGCCCGTGCGCGCTGCGCCCCGGGGTGCCCGGGCTGTCCGAGAACATCCGCGTGCGCTCGGTGGTCGGCCGCTTCCTCGAGCATCACCGCATCTTCCACTTCCACGCCGATGGCGAAGACCAGATGTACCTGTCGAGCGCGGACTGGATGGACCGCAACTTCTTCCGCCGCATCGAGATCGCCTTCCCTGTCCTCGACCCGCGCCTCAAGCGCCGTGTGATGAAGGAAGGCCTGCGCCCCTACCTCGGCGACAACTGCCAGGCCTGGGACATGCAGCCGGACGGCAAGTACCGCCGCAAGCACGCGCGCAGCATCCGGCGCGCCGCGCAACTCATCCTGCTGAAGGAACTTGCGGCGAGCAGTTGAGAGCCCCACGCGCGGGAGCGGGCTTCAACGAAGCCTCCCGTCGCTGAAGCAGTGCCGGCGCCCGCCGTCCCCGCAACGATCAGCGCGGGACGGGGCGCCGCCCTCGCCCTACTTGCGCTGGGCGTCGATGACGCCCGAGACCTCGCGGATCAGCGTGATCGCGCGCTGCACCTGCTTGATGCCGCCGACCTCCATCGTGAAGCGCATGTACGCCGTGCCCTTCTTGGTCAGCGTATTCACCGCGATCACGTTGAGCTTCTCGCGCGACAGCACTTCGGAGATGTCGCGCAGCAAGCCCTGACGGTCGGCCGCCTGCACGCTGATATCCACCTGGTACAGCGCGCTGCGGTTGTCGTGCGCCTTCTCGCCCCACTCGGCGGGAATCACCCGCTCCGGGTGCTTGCGCGCCAGCTCGTGGAAATCCTGGCAGTCGACGCGGTGGATCGAAATACCACGACCGCGGGTGACGAAGCCTTCGATCGCATCGGGCGGCGCCGGCTTGCAGCAGCGCGACAGCGAGGTCATCAGCTTGCCCACGCCGACGATCAGGATCTTGTCCTGGTTGTCGCCCGAGCGGCTGCGGCTGACCACGAACTCCGGTTCGGCCTCGGCTGCGGGCTCGGGGGCGCTGCCTTCGCGCAGCGCGGTCTGCATCGCGCGCGGCCCCACCTCGCCACGGCCCGCCGCCAGGTACAGAGCCTCGGCGTTCTTGAAGCCGAGGCGCTCGGCCAGGCCATCGATGTTGGCCTGGCCGTGGCCATCGCGCTGCATTTCCTTGGTGACGAAAGTGCGCCCGCGGTTGAGCAGTTCCTCTTCGTCGAGCTGCGCGAAATATTGCTTGATCTTGGTGCGCGCTCGCGACGTCGCCACATAGCCCTGGCGCGCGTCGAGCCAGTCGCGCGACGGACCGCCCTCCTTGGCGGCGACGATCTCGACCGTCTGCCCGCTCTCGAGCTGGGTGTTGAGCGGCACCAGGTGGCCGTCCACCTTCGCACCGCGGCAGTGGTGGCCGACGTCGGTGTGCAGGCGGTAGGCAAAATCCACCGGTGTGGCACCGCGCGGCAAGTCGACGACCTTGCCCTGCGGGGTCAGCACATACAGCGTGTCGTCGAGGGACGCACGCTTGAACTGCTCCATCCACTGCGCCGAATCGGTGACCTCGTCACGCCAAGACAACAGGTTGCGCAGCAGGGCGATCTTCTCGTCGTAGTCGCCGCCCTGCTGGGCGCCTTCCTTGTAGCGCCAGTGCGCCGCCACGCCGAGCTCGGCGTGCTTGTGCATGTCGAAGGTGCGGATCTGCACCTCGAGCGCACGACCATCCGCCGCCATCACCGCGGTGTGCAGCGACTGGTAGTTGTTGCCCTTGGGCTTGGTGATGTAGTCGTCGAACTCCTGCGGGATCGGCTGCCACATCTGGTGCACCAGGCCGAGCACCGTGTAGCAATCCTTGACCTCGGGCACCAGCACGCGCAGCGCGCGAATGTCGTACACCTGCGAGAAGTCGAGCCGCTTCTTCCGCATCTTGTTGTAGATGCTGTAGATGTGCTTGGCACGACCGGTGATCTCGGCCTCGACGCCCATCGCGGCGAGCTCGTTCCTCAGGCGTTCGATGGAGTCGTGGATGAACTGCTCGCGCTCGACCCGGCGCTCGTCGAGCATCTTCGCGATGCGCTTGTAGGTCTCCGGCTCGATGAAGCGGAACGACAGGTCCTCGAGCTCCCACTTGATCTGCCACACGCCGAGGCGGTTGGCGAGCGGCGCGTAGATGTCGAGGCTCTCGCGCGCCACGTCCACGCGCGCGTCACCCGGCAGGTCGGTGTAATAGCGCAAGGTCTGGGTGCGCGAGGCGAGGCGCACCAGCACGACGCGGATGTCCTCGACCATCGCCAGCAGCATCTTGCGCAGCACCTCGGTCTGGGCGCGGATCTCGGGCGCCGAGGTGGTTGCGGCCAGGCGGGTGAGCACCCGCAGGCCGTTGAGCTTGTGCAGCCCGCGCACGAGCCCGGCCACCGCCGAGCCGAAGCGCGCGCCGATCTCCTCGCCGGGATCATCGAGCTCTTCCCACGCCGCGAACAGCAGCGCAGCGATCCGGGTTTCGGCGTCGAGACGCAAGGAGGCGGCGATCAGCGCGGCCCCCAGCGCGTGCGTCCACATCGGCTCACCGGTGCCGAGGACCTTGCCTTCGTAGAGCTCGGCGATCCAGTCGAGCGCCTGCTCGATGCGCGCGCGCTCCTGCGGCTCGAGCCCGGCGGCGAGCATGTCGATGGGGGGCGCGGTATCGCCCTGGGCGATGGCATGTGTGACGGAGACCATGGCCGCGATTATCCCACATTGGGCAACGTGCCGAGGACGCCTTCCGTCACGTCCACGCCGGCAAGGGCGGCGCGGCGAGTCGTCCGCCGATCGCCGCCTGTGCGATCATCGCCCGCATCCGCTCCGGCGCGCCTGACCCGCCCGGCCATCAATGCCGATGTGCCCATTTTGCGCCTCCTCAGCCTGCTCCCCGCTCCCCTTTCCCTTCTCCCACACACCCCCGGCCACCTTCGCCCCACCACACCATGCTTGGTTTCGTCCGCCGCCTCCTGGGCATCGCCCCGCCCGCCGCCGAGGTGCCCGCCGTGCAATGGCAGCGGGTCGAGCGCACGCTGCCCTTCCTCGATCACCTGCCCGCGAACGATCGCGTGCGGCTGCGCGAGCTGGCGCTCGAGTTCCTGCGCCGCAAGGAGTTCCACGGTGCGCAGGGCCTGGCGCTCGACGACGACATGCTGCTGGCGATCGCCCTGCAGGCCTGCCTGCCCATCCTCAACATCGGCCTGCAGGCCTACGACGGCTGGGTCGGGGTGGTCGTGTATCCGGGCGATTTCGTCATCCCGCGACGCACGGTGGACGAGGCCGGCGTGCTGCACGAATACGACGACGAGGTCCTCGGCGAGGCCTGGGAAGGCGGGCCGGTGCTGATCGCCTGGTTCGGCCACGAAGGCGGGCCGCCGGGGGTGAATGTCGTCATCCACGAGTTCGCCCACAAGCTCGACATGGAAAACGGCGGCGTCGACGGCCTCCCCCGCCTGCGCCCGGGGATGTCCCGCCAGGCCTGGGCCGACGCCTTCGCGCACGCCTACGAGGACTTCTGCGCCGAGGTCGATCGCGGCGCGGACACCGAGATCGACCCCTACGGCGCCGAGCATCCGGGCGAGTTCTTCGCGGTCGTCTCCGAGGCCTTCTTCGAAACGCCTGGCGTGCTCAAGCGACGCTTCCCGGCGGTCCATGCGCAGCTATGCTTGTTCTATGGCCTGGATCCCGGCGCCCGAGCGCCAGGCGACTCGAGCGCAGGGCGCACCTGAACCCACCTCGCGGAGTGTTCCGATGAGCGAACGCAAGCGCCTGCTGATCGTCTTCCACACCCAGAGCGGCAACACCGGACGGCTCGCCGACGCGGTGCTCGAGGGCGCGCGACGGGTCGCCGAGGTCGACACCGTGATGAAGCGCGCCTTCGATGCCGGCACTGAAGACCTGCTCGCCTGCCACGGCCTGCTGCTGGGCACGCCCGAGAACTTCGGCTACATGTCGGGCGCGCTGAAGGACTTCTTCGACCGGACCTACTACCCCTGCGAGGGCAAGCTCACCGGCCTGCCCTACGCGGTGTTCGTGAGCGCGGGCAACGACGGCACCGGCGCCGTGCGCGAGATCGGCCGCATCGCCAACGGCTACGGCTGGAAGGTGGTGGCCGAGGCGCTGATCGTACGCAAGGAGATCACCCCGGCCGACCTCGTGCGCGCCGAGGAACTCGGCGAGGCGCTCGCGGCCGGACTGGCGATGGGGGTGTTCTGAACAATTTTCTCCAGGCATCAGCCCCGACAACCCTTGCCCTGCAGGGCTTTGCGCGGCCGGATTCCATTTTGCGAAAGCTTATTTCATAAAATGGAAACAAACGGTATTGGCAGACCGCGTCGGCGTGGCCTAAGCTGCAATTGCTTCTGTCGCTCGAACGCATCGGGCCCACCCCCGCGGGCCCCACGATTCAACTCGCAACGGAGGGTGCCTTATGGCCATTACCTGGATTCTGGTTGCCAACGCCAGCCTGGCGAAGCTCTACGCAAACCTCGGCCCCAACAAGGGGCTGACGCTGGTGAAGGAACTGATCCACCCGGAAAGCAGGCAAAAGAACGGCGAGCTCGTCTCCGACCGCTCGGGCGCCATGGGGGCGGTCGGATCGGGAGGCGGATCGATGCAGCCGCAGACCTTGCCCAAGCAGCACGAAGCCAAGGTTTTTGCACAGGAAATCGCCCAGGCGCTGTACCAGGGTCGCACCAGCAATGCGTTCAAGCGCGCCATCCTGGTCGCACCGCCTGCGTTCATGGGCCTGCTCAACGCAGTCATCGACGGCCCGACGGCACAATTGATCACCGATCGTTTCGAAAAGGACTACACCAAGACCCCCGAGAACGAGCTCGGCGACAGGCTGGGTTCAACGATCTTTCTCTGATGAAGGAGGCCCTTGCGCAGATGCTTCAAGATGTTCTGTCACTCGCCGAAGGCCACTGAGCCAGACGCAAAGGAGGACGTGTTTGAGCTTGGCGTACAGGATTCAACCGACCTGCTGAAGGCAACACCAGACTGACAATATTGTCTCCACTCGCGAGACCGGGGCGCCGGAAGGCAGCTCCACAAGAAACGGGGCGCTGTGCGCCCCGTGCCCTTTTCAGGGCGCCCATTTTCAGAGGACCACTTTTCGGCCCATCAACGCGCAGGCTCAGCCACCGCGTCCTCACCGGCCTCACCGCCTCCACCATCGCCCAGCGGCCAGCGCCCGAGCACACGGTAGTGCGCGCCGCCTGCATTACGCTCCGACGCAACCAGCACGAAGCTCGCCACCGGCCAGCGTAACGGCGCCATCTCGCTTCCCTGCGGCGGACGCAAGGCATTACGCACCAGCGTCACATGTGGATTGAAGGCCCGCGCCTCCAGCTCGAAGTCCGCGGCACGCAAGCCTGCGGCAAGCGCCTCCGCCAAGGCAGGCAGCGCGGCAGGCGGCTGCGCACACCCCGACCACAGGATCCGATTGCCGCGCCAGTTCCCCACCCGGTCGAGCTCGAGGACGAAGCGCTCGCCCCGCACCGACTGCGCCACGGCCCCGAGCGCGGCCAGCCTCGGCACCGCCACATCGCCGAGAAAGGCCAGCGTCAGATGAATCGTGTCGCGCCGCATCGCCCGCCCGCCGCATTCGGCCTGCAGCGCACGCGCCCGCGCATGCAGCGCAGCCGCCGTGGCGGCACCCGGCCACAGCGCGAAAAACACACGCAGCCGCGCCGGCGGCGGTGACGCCGGCGAGTGCTCGGTCATGCAGCGCGCGCGAGCAGCGCGACCACCTGCGCGGCAATGCCCTCGCCGCGCCCGGTGAAGCCGAGCTTCTCGGTGGTCTTGCCCTTGATGTTGATCGCGCCCGGATCCATCGCCAGGTCGGCGGCGATGTTGCGGACCATGGCCGGCGCATGGGGCAACACGCGCGGCGCCTTGCAGATCACGGTGGCGTCGATATTCACCACCTGCCAGCCGGCCGCGCGCACGCGCGCGAAGGCCTCGCGCAGCAGCACGCGGCTGTCGGCGCCGGCATGGGCCGGATCGGTATCCGGAAACAGCCGCCCGATGTCGCCCAGCCCCGCCGCACCGAGCAGCGCGTCGGTGACGGCGTGGAGCAGCACGTCGGCGTCGGAATGACCGAGCAGGCCGTGCTCGAAGGGAATGCGCACGCCGCCCACGATCAGCGCTCGCCCCGGAACCAGCGCATGCACGTCGAAGCCCTGGCCGATACGGAACGGGAAGTTCATCAGTTCTGCCCCTGGCGATATTGAAGGATCCACTCGGCCAGATGCAGGTCGAGCGGATAGGTGACCTTGAGGTTGGTGGCGTCGCCCTGCACCAGGCGCGGGCGCAGTCCGGCGGCCTCGATCGCGCTGGCCTCGTCGGTGACGTCCTTGGCGTGCTCGAGCGCGCGGCGCAGCATCACGTAGCGGAACATCTGCGGCGTCTGCGCCTGCCACAGGCTGTCGCGCGGCACGGTCTCGAGCACGTGGCGGCGCTCGTCCGCACGCTTGAGCGTGTCGGCCACCGGCACCGCGAGCAGGCCGCCCACCTCTTCATGGGCGAGCTCACGCACCAGCGTCTCGACATGCCAGCGGGCGAGGCAGGGCCGCGCGGCATCGTGCACCAGCACCCAGTCGCTCTGCGCCACTTCGCCGGCGATCGCGCGCAGGCCGCCGAGCACGCTGTCCGCGCGCGTCGCGCCACCGCAGAACAGCGGACGCAGCTTGGGCCCGAGCATCGACCAGTCGTGACGCGACCATTCCGCGTCGTCCACCGACAGCACAACGAACACCTGGTCGATCTCGGGCGCGGCGCACAGCACCGCCAGGGCATGGTGGATCAGCGGCCGGCCGAGAAGCGGCAGATATTGCTTGGGGCGTGCGGCGCCCATGCGCGAGCCGCTGCCGGCGGCAGGCACGATGGCAAAGTGGCGGGGCTGGAAGTTCTGCATGGCCGGCATTCTATCCGCGCGCGCTTCTTTCGCGCGCAGCCCAGGGCGATCCCACGCATCCGATCGGGCGCGCCGGCTCACGCGTTCATGGCCGCATCCGGCGCCTATAATGGGGTGTATTCGCGCGTCAGCCGACCTCCTTCACGGGACACTCCAATGGCCCTTGCTTCGATCCGTCCGCCGGCCGTGGCCGGTCAGTTCTATCCAGGCGACGAGCGCGTCCTGCGCACGCAGCTCGCCGAGATGTTGAGCACCGCGGTCGCGCTCGAGGCCGCGCCGATGCCCAAGGCGATCATCGTGCCGCACGCCGGCTACATGTATTCCGGCCCGATCGCCGCCAGCGCCTACGCGCTGCTCGCCCCGCTGCGCCAGACCATCCGCCGCGTCGTCATGCTCGGCCCGACCCACCGCGTCGCCATTCGCGGCCTGGCCCTGCCCGCGGCGCAGGCGTTCGCCACACCGCTGGGCGAGGTCGCGGTCTCGCGCGCCGACTGGATGGCCTTGCAGGCGCGCGACGACGTCGTGGTGGACGACCGCCCGCACGCCCTCGAGCACTGCCTCGAGGTGCAGCTCCCCTTCCTGCAGGTCATCCTCGAGCGCTTCGAGATCGTCCCCCTGCTCGTGGGCGACGCTCCCGCAGAGGACGTCGCCGCCGTCATCGAGCAGCTCTGGGGCGGCCCCGAGACGCTGATACTGATCAGCTCCGACCTGTCGCACTACCTCAGCTACCGCGAGGCGCAGTGGTCCGATCGTGCAGCGGTGGCGCAAGTGCTCGACCTTCAAGCCGGACTCGACCACGAGCAGGCCTGCGGCGCCACGCCGATCAACGGCCTGCTGATCGCCGCCCGCAAGCACCACCTGCACGCGCACCTGCTCGACCTGCGCAACTCCGGCGACACCGCGGGCGACCGCGCGCAGGTCGTCGGCTACACCAGCATCGCCTTCTGTGAAGCGGAAACCCCAAGCCATGCCCGACACTGATCTCGGTTCCACCCTGCTCGCCCTCGCCCGCCAGGCCATCGCTCACCACCTCGGCCGCGCGCCTGCGCCCGTCGTGCCCGACGACCCGCGCCTGCACGCGAAGGGCGCGACCTTCATCACGCTGACCAAGGACGGCGACTTGCGCGGCTGCATCGGCAGCCTGCGGCGCTCGCGCACGCTCGGCGACGACGTGCTCGCCAACGCGGTCGCCGCGGCGATGGAAGACCCGCGCTTCCCGCCCCTCGAAGCCGATGAGCTCGACGCCATCGCGATCGAGGTCTCGGTGCTGTCCGAGCCCGAATTCCTCGATTTCTTCGGCGAGGAAGAGCTCCTCGCCCAACTGCGCCCCGGCGAAGACGGCCTGATCATCTTCTCCGGCTGCCGCAGCGCCACCTTCCTGCCGCAGGTGTGGGAGCAACTGCCCGAGCCGCGCCAGTTCCTCGCCGCGCTCAAGCACAAGGCCGGCCTGCCCACCAACCGCGAGGTGGTCGAGCTGATGGCCGCGCGCTACCACGTGCAGAAGTGGAAGGAGACCGAACGGGAGGCCTCATGAACATCCAGCCCGAGCCTGCCGGCGACATCGGCAGCCATTTTCCGGCGCGCTACTGGCAGCGTCTGGACGACGGCCGTTTCCAGTGCGACCTGTGCCCGCGCCTGTGCAAGCTGCACGACGGCCAGCGCGGGGCCTGCTTCGTGCGCATGCGCGCGGGCGACCAGATGTTGCTCACCACCTACGGCCGCAGCTCGGGCTTCTGCATCGACCCGATCGAGAAGAAACCGCTCAACCACTTCTACCCCGGCAGCAAGGTGTTCTCCTTCGGCACCGCGGGCTGCAACCTGGCGTGCAAGTTCTGCCAGAACTGGGACATCTCCAAGTCGCGCGACATGGACACGCTGATGGACCAGGCCTCGCCACAGGAGATCGTCGACACCGCGCTGCACTGGGGCTGCCACAGCGTCGCCTTCACCTACAACGACCCGGTGATCTTCGCCGAGTACGCGATGGACGTGGCCGACGCCTGCCA
>JAGOEI010000040.1:0-7156 GCA_017997795.1 Thauera sp.
CCGCCGCCGGCAGCCTTGATGATCACCGGGTAGCCGACCGCGCGCGCGATCTTGACGATTTCCTTCGGGTCGTCGGGCAGGGCGCCTTCCGAGCCGGGCACGCAGGGCACGCCGGCGGCCTTCATCGCGTCCTTGGCCGAGACCTTGTCGCCCATCAGGCGGATGGTGTCGGGGCGCGGGCCGATGAAGACGAAGCCGGACTGCTCGACGCGCTCGCCGAAGTCGGCGTTCTCGGACAGGAAGCCGTAGCCGGGGTGGATGGCCTCGGCGTCGGTGACTTCGGCCGCCGAGATGATGGCGGGCACGTTGAGGTAGCTCTGCGCCGACGGCGGCGGACCGATGCAGACCGACTCGTCGGCGAGGCGGACGTACTTGGCCTCGGTGTCGGCGGTGGAATGCACGGCGACGGTCTTGATGCCGAGCTCCCGGCAGGCGCGCAGGATGCGCAGGGCGATTTCCCCGCGATTCGCGATCAGGATCTTCTCGAACATGGGGGCGCTCAGTCGATGACGAAGAGGGGCTGGCCGTATTCGACCGGCTCGCCGTTCTCGACCAGGATGGCCTTGATCACGCCGCTGGCGTCGGCCTCGATCTCGTTCATCAGCTTCATCGCTTCGATGATGCACAGGCGGTCGCCTTCGGAAACGGATTGGCCGACCTCGACCAGCGGCTTGGCCCCCGGCGCGCCGGCGCGATAGAAGGTGCCGACCATCGGCGACTTGACGATGTGTCCGTCGGGCAGTGCGCCTGCGCCTTCGGCAGCGGGCGCGACGACCGCCGGTGCCGCGGCGGCCGCGGGCGCGCTTGCCGGGAGCTGGGCGTAATACGCGGCCGGCGCGGCCGGTGAGTGCTTGGCGATCCGGACCTTCTCCTCGCCTTCGGTGACTTCCAGCTCGGAGATGCCCGATTCCTGAACGAGGTCGATGAGTTTCTTGAGCTTGCGCAGATCCATGTTTTTCTCCGGACGTGACCGCGGTATCGAATCGATGCGGGCGGTCGAGGGTGATCAGTGTGCGTTGGTCTTGCCGTCATGCGCGGACAGGTCTGGCTGGCCGCGCTCACAGGCACTCATCGCGGCTGCGGCAGCATGTCCGCCGCGGGCCGTCGATGTGTGGTGTTGAAGGGGAGTCAGGTGCGGGAGCGACCGATTCACAGCGCGGCAAAAGAACGCCCCATCTGCCCTTGGGCGTGGCTCGCGGAGCCCGATGGCCGCGTGCGCGGACATTTCGAGTGCGGGTCGAGACATGCCTTTTGAGCGCTTCATCTCGGCAAGTTTGCCGTACTTGGCTGCATTTTGTCCACTTATGGCGCCATGATGGGCTGATCGATGCTCGCCGCGCTGCAATCGCACTGCGCGGATTCTGCGCCCGACGTCCGCAGGCTGCAAGCAGCGGAAAATCTGCCGAAGGGGTGCGCGCGCAGCACCCTGAGCCCGCCATGGGGTCGCTGCGTAAGGTGCTGGCTGGACAAGGCGCCGCCCCGTGGTGTCGTACCCGGCCGGGCTGCGGTCAGGCTGGCTGATCGGGCATGCCGGTCATCGATGACCCTGCCAGCAGCGCCTCGACCTGCGCCAGTCGTGCGCGATCCTGCCCGCGACGCGGCACTCGCTCTGCGGCCGAAGGGTAGACCGAAATCCTCACCGGCACGTCCTCCCAGTCGAAGCTCAGGATGGCCTCGGGCGCATGTGGCGCCGGGCGGCGCGGCTCACGGTGCTCGTAGGGGAAATCCTGGTTGAGGAAGAAGATCTCCACGTCCTTGGTGCTGTCGGGGAAGATCTCGATTTCGAGTTCCGAGTAGCGTCCCGCGGTGCCGTCGAGCGCGCCGCCGGTGAGGTAGGGGCGGAAGGTCTCGAGCATGCGCATGACCTCCACCGCTGCGGTGCGCATCTCGAACAGGCGCTCGGGCTGCTCGTCGTCCTGATACAGCGCCTGCCAGGCACGCAGCTCGGCTTCGATCTCGGTGTTGTTCGGCAGCGAGTCGGCGTCGGTGGCGCCGAGCTGCTTGGCGGCCTTGCGCTTGGCGAAGCCGAAGTCGCTGATGCCATCCTCGGCCATCATGCGCGCCGCCAGTGCGGCGATCTCGCGCCGAAGGCCGCCGCTGCGGGAAACGTGAGCGTGTGAGGGCATGATGAGGCTCGGGTAGAATGCCGGTCCATTCTACACGGGCCGGTTTCATGCGGATGACGGCCCTTCAGCGTTCGGATTCCTCATGCACATTCACATCCTGGGTATCTGCGGCACCTTCATGGGTGGCGTCGCGCTGCTCGCGCGCGCGGCCGGCCACAAGGTCACCGGCTGCGATGCCAATGTCTACCCGCCGATGAGCACCCAGCTCGAGGAGCAGGGGATCGGACTGGTCGAGGGCTACGACGCTTCCCAGGTGGACCTGGCGCCGGACGTGTTCGTGGTCGGCAATGCGGTGTCGCGCTGCAACCCCCTGCTCGAGGCGATCCTCGACCGCGGCCTGCCCTATGTCTCCGGGCCGCAGTGGCTGGCCGAGCATGTGCTGGCCGGGCGCTGGGTGCTGGCGGTGGCCGGTACGCACGGCAAGACGACGACGACTTCGCTGCTGGCCTGGATGCTGGAAGACGCCGGTCTCAATCCCGGCTTCCTGGTCGGTGGCGTGCCGCAGAACTTCGGCGTGTCGGCGCGGCTGACCGAGTCGCCCTTCTTCGTCATCGAGGCCGACGAGTACGACACCGCCTTCTGCGACAAGCGCTCCAAGTTCGTGCATTACCGCCCGCGCACCGCGATCCTCAACAACCTGGAATTCGACCACGCCGACATCTTTGCCGACCTGGCGGCGATCGAGACCCAGTTCCATCACCTGGTGCGCACGATCCCCGCCAGCGGGCGCATCGTCGCCAATGCGCGCGAACAGAGCCTCGCGCGCGTCATCGAGAGGGGCTGCTGGTCGGAGCTGGAGTGGTTCAACGACGCGGCGCAGTGGTCGGCAGCGCCCGGCGTGTCGGAGGCCGAGGCGGTGTTCAGCCTCGATGGTGTGGAGCAGGGGCGCGTGGACATGCCGCTTGCCGGCAGCCACAACCGCGAGAACGCGCTCGCCGCGATCGCGGCGGCGCGTCATGTCGGCGTCACGCCCGCGCAGTCGATCGCCAGCCTGGCACGGTTTCGCGGCATCAAGCGCCGGCTGGAGCTGCGCGGCGTTGTCGATGGCATCAGCGTCTACGACGACTTCGCCCACCATCCGACGGCGATCGCGCTGACCGTCGGTGGGCTGCGCCGGCGCGAGCCGCAGGGCCGGATCCTGGCCGTACTCGAGCCGCGCTCGAACACCATGAAGCTCGGCGTGATGAAGGCGCAACTGCCCGCCAGCCTTGCCGAGGCGGATGCGGTGTTCTGCTTTGGGGCGGGCCTGGGCTGGGACGCGGCCGAGGCGCTGGCGCCGCTCGGTGAGCGTGCGTGCGCCTACGATGCGCTCGACGCACTGGTGGCGGACGTCACCGCCGCTGCACGACCGGGCGATCACATCCTGGTGATGAGCAACGGCGGCTTTGGCGGGGTGCATCAGAAGCTGCTGGACGCGCTCGCGGAGCGTTGAGCGTCGATCTGCAGTCGCTCCCTGAACCGCTAGGTGGCGGGAGGCGACAAGCGGCCGCGATCAGCGCGGCCGCTGAGGGTGAGGCTGCCGGGTGCTGTCAGCGACGTGCCCCGGTCGGATTGTCGAGCCGGCGCGCTTCCTCGTCGCTGATGTACTCGAACACGCGCACCACCTTGCGCACGCCCTGGCTGGTGCGCGCCACCTCGGCAGCGGCGTCGGCCTCGGCGCGGGTGACGATGCCCATCAGGAAGACCACGTTGGCTTCGGTGACGACCTTGACGTTGTGCGCCGAGAAGCGCCCGGCGTCGACGAAGCGGGCCTTGACGTTGGAGGTGATCAGGGTGTCGTTGCCGCGCGCGGTCAGGGCGGAGTTGGGCCCGACCACGACCTCGTTGATGACGCCGCGCACATGCTCGACCCCGGCGACGATGGCGTCGAGTTCCCCGCGCACGGTGTCGTTGGGCGCCTCGCCGGTGAGCAGCACGTTGCGGTTGTAGGAGGTGACGTTGACGTGGGCGGTGTTGCCGAAGCGCTCGCGGATGCGGCTCGAGACCTTCCACTCGATGCCCTCGTCCTCGACGTAGGTGCCGCTGGTGCGGCGGTCCGAGACCAGCGCTGCACCCGCGCCGACGCCGGTGGCGACCACCGGGAAGCAGCCCTGCAACATCGGCAGCAGCGTCGCCGCACCAAGGCCGAGCAGCAGGGCGCGGCGAGTGTTGCGGGGTTTTTCGGCCTTGCTGGCGATGTTGGGCGTGTGGCGCAATGTGTTCATCAGTCTTCCACTCCGAGTAACAGACAGTCGATACCGTCGCACAGGCAATGCAGGATGAGCAAGTGCAATTCCTGGATTCGCGCCGTGCGATCGGCAGGGGCGCAGAGCAGGATGTCGGCCGGGCCGAGGGCTTCGGCAATTCGTCCGTCATCGGCGCCGGTGAGGGCGATTACCCGCATGTCACGTTCATGGGCGGCCGCAATGGCTCCGAGTACGCGGGCCGAGCCGGGGTTGGCCGACAGGATGACGAGGATGTCGCCCGGCTGGCCGAAGGCCGCGATCTGGCGGGCGAACAGGGCCTTGGGGTCGAGCTCCGCGGCGACGGGCGCGAGCGTCGAGGTGTCCGCGCTGAGCGCCAGTGCGGCGAGCGCAGGCCGTTCGAGCTCGAAGCCGTTGACCAGTTGCGCGGCGAAGCGGCGCGCGTCGCCCGCCGAGCCGCTGCCGCCGCACACCAGCACCTTGCCGTTGTCGAGCAGGCTGGCGGTGATGAGTTCGACGGCGCCCGCGATCGGTGCGGTGAGCAGTTCGAGCGCTTCGAGCGCGGCGCGCATGTTGTCTTCGAACTGGTGCGAGATGCGATCGATGAGGTTCATGCGAGGGAGATCGTCAGCAGGGCGGCAGAGTCTAGCATGCAGGTTCAGCCGGCATCGAAGGCGCCGGGTAACCAGGTGATTCGCTCCGGATCGAGGGCATCGAGCAGCACGGCATCGAAGCGGCAGGCGGCACCCGCGAAGCGGCGTCCGGCGCCGCCGAGCCACCACTGCGCGGCGATCAATACGCGCCGGCGCTTGGCGGCGGTGATGCTCTCGGCGGCGCCGCCGAACCGGGCGCTGGTGCGCAGGCGGACCTCGACGAACACCACATGACTGCGGTCGAGGCAGATGAGGTCGACCTCGCCGCCGCGGCAGCGCACGTTGCGGGCGACGATGCGCAGCCCGCGTGCTGCAAGATGCGCGGCGGCCAGCGCTTCGGCGGCGGCGCCGCGCGCTTGCGCCGGCGTCCGGCGTGCGTCGATACTGTTGTTGCCATTTCCGGAGCGGGCGCCTGCGGCCTGCGCCCCGGTCGCCCGCCCCGAGCCCGTTCCCCGTGCAGCGCGCCGTCGTGCCGCAAAGTCGAAATCATCCATGCCCGCCACCGTCTCCCTGCCCGATCGTCCGCTCGCTAGTACGCCGTCATTGTATGTGGTGGCGACGCCGCTCGGTAATCTGCATGACATGACGCTGCGCGCGCTCGCCGTGCTCGGCGCGGTCGACGTGGTCGCAGCCGAGGACACTCGCCACAGCCAGCGTCTGCTCGATGCCTACGGGCTCAAGGTGCGCATGATGGCGGTGCATCAGCACAACGAGCAGGCGGCGGCGGGGCAGCTCATCGATCATCTGGCCGCCGGTCGCCAGGTGGCGCTGATCACCGATGCGGGCACGCCGGCCGTGTCCGATCCGGGTGCGCGTCTGGTCGCCCGCGTGCGCGAGGCGGGATACCCCGTCGTGCCGCTGCCCGGGCCGTGTGCCGCGGTGGCTGCGCTGTCGGTGTCCGGCTTTGCCGAAGGGGGCTTCCGCTTCGTCGGTTTTCTGTCCGCGAAGAGCGGGGCGCGGCGGGCGGCGCTGTCGGCGTTGCGCGACGAGGCGGATGCGATGGTCTTCTACGAGGCGCCGCATCGCATTCTCGAATGCGTCGCGGACATGGCCGAAGTGATCGGCGGCGAGCGTGAAATCCTGATTGCGCGCGAGATGACCAAGCTCCACGAGCAGATCGTGCGCATGCCGCTGGCCGACACCGCGGCCTGGTTTGCCGCCGATGCCAACCGTGTGCGGGGCGAATTCGTGCTCGTGCTCGCTGGTGCGCCGGCGGGCGAGGGGCTCGATGCCGAGGCCTTGCGCGTGCTCGACCTGTTGCTCGCAGAGTTGCCGGTGAAGTCCGCGGCCAGTCTCGCCGCCGAGATCACCGGTGCGCCGCGCAAGGCCTTGTATGCGCAGGCGCTGCTGCGGCGCAGGGAGGAATGAAGCGTGCCGTGACGGATGCACGCCGGGTGCGGCCGGATCCGGCCGGCCGCGGGCCGAAGCGCCTATAATCCCGGGTTCCAACGAGGATCCGCTTCATGTCAACGATTACCATTGTCCGTCCGGACGACTGGCACCTTCACGTGCGCGACGATGCCGCGCTCGAGGCGGTCGTGCCGCACACCGCCGCGCGTTTCGGTCGCGCGCTGATCATGCCCAACCTCAAGCCGCCGGTCACCACGACCGCGCAGGCGCTGGCCTATCGCGAGCGCATCCTTGCCGCTGCGCAGGGCACCGGTTTCCAGCCGCTGATGAGCCTGTACCTGACCGACAACCTGCCCGCGGACGAGATCGATCGCGCCCGGGATAGTGGTCATATCGTTGCGTGCAAGCTCTACCCGGCGGGTGCCACGACCAACTCCGACGCCGGCGTCACCGCGATCGACAAGGTCTATCCGGTGCTCGAGCGCATGGAAAAGCTCGGCATGGTGCTGTGCGTGCATGGCGAGGCCACCGGGCCGGAGGTCGATGTGTTCGATCGCGAGCGCGTCTTCATCGAGCGCACGCTGTCGCCGCTGGTGCGGCGCTTCCCCGGGCTCAAGGTGGTGTTCGAGCACATCACCACCGCCGAAGCCGCGCAGTTCGTGCGCGCGGCCGGTGCGCACGTCGCGGCCACGGTCACCGCGCACCATCTGCTGCTCAACCGCAACGCGATCTTCGCCGGCGGCATCCGCCCGCACCATTACTGCCTGCCGGTGCTCAAGCGCGAATCTCATCGCGAGGCGCTGGTCGCGGCCGTCACCTCGGGCAATCCGCGCTTCTTCCTCGG
>JAGOEI010000040.1:7256-11175 GCA_017997795.1 Thauera sp.
CGCATCCGCATCCACCCGGGCTCGACCGTGCTCGTCGAGATGAAGATCTACGAGGCGGGCGACAGCCTGTGGGCGCTGCATCAGGGCAATCGCTGGTACCTCGCCGGCACCGAGGAGTGCCGCCTGCAGGACTGGGACAACCCCGGCAACCAGCCGCCGGGCAAATTGATCGGCAGTTTCGTCCTCAAGGACGGCGCCCCCGCCTTCGTGCCTGCCCCGGCGGCAAACTGAGCCGGACGGGGGCGCGGCGACCTGCGTATAATCCGCGGCGGGAAGTTCGCCAGGCAGTCGCTGCGCACCATGTCGTGCGTGGAGGAAAGTCCGGGCCCCGCAGAGCAGGATGCCGGCTAACGGCCGGGCGCCGTGAGGCGACGGAAAGTGCAACAGAGAGCAGACCGCCGATGGCCCGCGAAAGTGGGATCAGGTAAGGGTGAAACGGTGAGGTAAGAGCTCACCGCAGGACTGGCGACAGGACTGGCACGGCAAACCCCATCCGGGGCAAGGCCAAATAGGGGAGCATTGGCGTGGCTCGCGTCGCTCCCGGGTAGGCTGCTAGAGCTTCACGGCAACGTGTCGCCCAGAGGAATGACTGCCCGATGTCGCCGGCTTGCGCCGGAGGCGTTCGACAGAACCCGGCTTATCGGCGAACTTCCCCACCATCCTCCTCGTTTTGCCCGCCGCGGACGTCCGTCCGTGCTGCGAGGCTTCGATTTTTCACGCCAATGGCGTGATTCCTGGCCCGGATCGGGCAGGTTTTCCCACCTTCTCCCACTTCGGCTGCCGTCGGGTCCGAGTTCATGCGCTGCGTGAGCCGGGCACGCATTGCCATTGATTTTCCAGGATTTATCCGCCGGGATGCGTTGTGACATAAGTCATTGTGTCGCAACGAGATTCCGTTCGACCTGCCTTGACCGGTCATTGCCTTTCCACTAAAGTGGGTTTAAGTGGAAAAAAGTGGGGAAAAGTGTCATTCGGATGCTTTTCCGGTGCCGTCAGGGGGGACGATGTTCCAGGGAGCCGCAGCGCTCAATCTCGATGCGAAGGGTCGCCTTGCGATTCCTGCCCGGCATCGTGACGCCCTGGCCGTCGACAACGGTCAGGTGGTGCTGACCGCCCATCCCCACGGTTGCTGTCTCGTCTACCCCGTTCCGGCCTGGATTCCGATTCGCGACGAGGTGCTCGCCAAGCCCAGCTTCGACGTGCAGTCGGCCCTGCTCAAGCGCCTGCTGGTCGGTTTTGCGCAGGACGAAACGCTCGATGCCGCCGGCCGGGTGCTGGTCGCGCCCTCGCTGCGCAAGTTCGCCAAGCTCGACAAGCAGGTCTGGCTGGTGGGGCAGGGCACGCATTTCGAGCTGTGGTCCGACGAGGGCTGGGAGAAGCAGCAGGAGGCGATGCTCAGTCTGGTCAGCTCCGGATTGCCGCCTGGATTCGAGAGCCTGGCGCTGTGAGTGCCGTTCAGTCGCACATCAGCGTCCTGCTCGCCGAGGCAGTCGACGCGCTCGCGATCCGTGCCGACGGCATCTATGTCGATGGCACGTTCGGGCGCGGTGGTCACAGTCGGGCGGTGCTCGAACGGCTCGGTCCGGCGGGCCGGCTGATCGCGTTCGATCGCGATCCGGCGGCGATCGCGGCGGGCCAGGCGCTGAACGATGCGCGCCTGACGCTGGTGCATTCGGCGTTCAGTGCGCTCGACGAGGAACTCGAGCGTCTGGGTGTGGCGGCAGTGGACGGTGTTTTGCTGGATCTCGGGGTGTCTTCACCCCAACTGGACGATGGCGCGCGGGGCATGAGCTTTCGCTTCGATGCGCCGCTCGACATGCGCATGGACACGAGCCGCGGGCAGACCGTGGCGGATTGGCTGGCGGATGCGTCCGTCGGCGAGATCACGGAGGTACTCAGGGATTATGGAGAGGAACGGTTTGCTCATGCGATTGCAAAGGCGATTGCAACTGCTCGGACAGGGGGGGTTGTCGCAACCACTGGACAACTTGCCGCGATCGTGGAGAAAGCGGTCCGCACACGCGAGCCGGGGCAGCACCCGGCGACACGCTCCTTCCAGGCTCTTCGGATTTTCATCAATCAGGAACTCGAGGAGCTGACCCGCGTGCTGCCGGCCTGCGTGGCGCGCTTGCGCACGGGCGGGCGGCTGGCGGTGATCAGCTTTCACTCGCTCGAGGACCGCATCGTGAAGCGTTTCATGCGTGACGAATCGCGTCCGCCGGTGCTGCCGCGCCGGCTGCCGATCAGGGCGGCGGATCTGCCCGCGCCGCGCCTGAGCCTCGTCGGCAAGGCGGTGCGTCCGGGTGAAATCGAGGTCGCGGCCAATCCGCGCGCGCGCAGCGCGGTGATGCGCGTGGCCGAGCGCACGGAGGCACCGGCATGATGCGGGCCGACGCGGTACTCGTGGCGCTCGTCGTGGCCAGCGCGCTGGGCGTCGTCGCCGCGCAGCACCAGGCGCGCCGCTTGTATGCCGAGTACGAGCGCGAGCAGGGGCGAGCGCAGGCACTCGAGGTCGAGTGGGGGCAGTTGCAACTCGAGCAAAGCACCTGGGCCACTCATGGCAGGGTCGAAAAACTGGCGCGCGAAAAACTCGGCATGCGCCTGCCGCCCGCGGGGCAGGTGCTCGTGGTGGAGCCGCAATCATGAAGAAACAGCGTACCGTCACTTTCAATCACAACCCCTTGCTCAAGCGTGAGCTGCCGGCCTGGCGTTCGCGCCTGGTCATGCTCGGCCTGATGGGATGCTCCCTGGCGCTGGGCGGGCGGGCGCTTTATCTGCAGGGGGTGAATCACGATTTCCTGCAGGCCAAGGGCGAGTCGCGCTATGCGCGTACGCTCGAAGTGCCCGCCACTCGTGGTCGCATCACAGACCGCCAGGGCGACATTCTCGCGGTGAGCACGCCGGTGCGTTCGGTGTGGGCAATCCCGTCCGACGCGCAGCTCGAGCCTGCGCAGGCGCGCGAGCTCGCCCGCCTGCTCGAGATGGACGTCAAGGAGCTCAACACCAAGCTGGCCACCGGGCGCGACTTCGCCTATCTCAAGCGCCAGGTGCCGCCGGAGGTCGCCCAGCAGGTCGCAGACCTGCGCCTGCCCGGTGTTCACCAGCAACAGGAGTTCCGCCGCTACTACCCGGGTGGTGAGGTGATGGCGCACATCCTGGGGTTCACCGACGTCGAGGACAAGGGCCAGGAAGGCATCGAGCTCGCCTTCGAAAAACGCCTGGCCGGTCGCCCCGGGGCGCGGCGGGTGATCAAGGACCGCCGCGGCCAGATCGTCGAGGACGTCGAGGCCATCCGCCCGCCGCGCGACGGCGAGGACGTGGCGCTGTCGATCGACGGCAAGATCCAGTATCTGGCCTGGTCGGCGTTGCGTGATGCGATGCAGCAGCACAAGGCCCAGGCCGGTGCCGTGGTGGTGCTCGATGCGCGCAGCGGCGAGATTCTGGCGCTCGCCAATGCGCCCACGTTCAACCCCAATAACCGCACCAACCTCAGCGGCGCGCAGTTGCGCAACCGCGTGTTCACCGACGCCTTCGAGCCCGGCTCGGTGATGAAGCCGTTCATCGCGGCGCTGGCGCTAGATCGCGGCAAGGTCAGGGTGGATACCCAGATCGACACCGGTAACGGGCGCCTGACCATCGGCACGGCGACGATCTCGGACACCAAGCGCCACGGCATGATGAGCGTCGCCCAGATCGTGCAGAAGTCGTCCAACATCGGCACGGTGAAGATGGCGCAGCAGTTCAGCCCGGACGAGATGTGGCATCTGTTCGACCAGCTCGGCTTCGGCACGCAGCTCAACCTCGGCTTCCCGGGCGAGACCTCGGGCAGACTGCGCCCGGCCAAGAGCTGGCGGCCGATCGAGCAGGCGACCATGTCCTATGGGCACGGCATCTCGACGAGCCTGATCCAGATGGCGCG
>JAGOEI010000040.1:11275-14517 GCA_017997795.1 Thauera sp.
CGGCAGGGAGAACATGTGAGCGCGGCGCAGGCCCTGTCGATCCTCGAACACCTGCGCGCCCAGGGCGTGGCGGTGGAGGACATCACCGCCGATTCGCGCAAGGCGGGCCCGGCGTGCGCGTTCGCCGCCTGGCCCGGGCAACGTACCGATGGACGGCGCTATCTCGCCGACGCGGCGGGGCGCGGCGCGGCTGCGCTGATCTGGGAAGACGGCGATGGCTTCGTGCCCGCCGCATGCAATGTTCCAGGCCTGGGTGTGACCCGACTGCGCGAGCTCGCAGGCCATCTGGCCCATGAGATTCATGGTCGCCCCTCGGAGTCGCTGTGGCTGGCGGGGGTTACCGGCACCAACGGCAAGACCACCATCACCCAGATGCTGGCGCGTGCCCTCGACGAACTCGGCGAGCGCTGCGGCATTGTCGGCACCCTGGGCTGCGGCTTTCCGGATGCGCTCGAGGAAGGCATCAACACCACGCCGGATGCGCTCGACCTGCACCGCTGGTTCGCGCGCTTTCGTGCTGCCGGCGCGACCGGCGCGGCGATGGAGGTGTCGTCGATCGGGCTCGATCAGGGGCGGGTGAACGGGGCGCAGTTCGATGTCGCGGTGTTCACCAACCTCAGCCGGGACCATCTCGACTACCACGGCACCATGGACGCCTACGCCGAGGCCAAGGCGCGACTGTTCGCCCGTCCCGAACTGCGCACCAGCGTCATCAATATCGACGACCCCTTCGGGCTGGTGCTGGCGCGCCGGCTCGTCGCCGAAGGGCGCGAGGTGATCGCGTGCACGCTGCACGGCGCCAACCTCGGCGCGGTGCCAGGCGCGCGCGTGCTGCACGCCGACCGGCTGCAGGCCGCACCCGCCGGCTTGCGTTTCAATCTGGTCTGGGCAGGCCATCAGGCCGACGTCAACGTACGCATGGTCGCGCCGTTCAACGTGTCGAACCTGATCGCCGTCGCCGGGGCCTTGCTCGCCCGTGGCGTCGACTTCAGCAGCCTGGCGCCGGTGCTGTCGCGCCTGGTGCCGCCGCAGGGACGCATGCAGCTCGTGGGAGGTGTGTGCGAGCCGCTCGTCGTGGTCGACTACGCGCACTCGCCGGACGCACTGGCCAAGGTGCTCGAGGCGCTGCGGGCGACGGTGCACACGCGTGGCGGTCGTCTGGTCTGCGTGTTCGGCTGCGGTGGCGATCGCGACCCGGGCAAGCGCCCGATGATGGGCGAGATCGCCCGTTCGCTCGCCGACCGTGTGGTCGTCACCAGCGACAATCCGCGCTCGGAAGACCCGCTGCGCATCATCGAGGCGATCGCTGCCGGTGCCGGGCCGCAGGCCGAGCAGGTGGTCGATCGTGCGCAGGCGATCGCGCGCGCAATCGGTGAGGCGGGGCCGGACGACGTTGTGCTGATTGCCGGCAAGGGGCACGAGCCCTACCAGGAGATCCTCGGCCAGCGCCTGCCGTTCTCCGATCTCGAACAGGCACGACTGGCCCTGCGCGGCTGGCAGACGCGGGGGAAGACGCAATGATGACGCTGCACGATGCCGCGCGCGCGCTGGCTGCGCACGGGGCGCACTTCACCGCGCTGGCCCGCTTCGAGCGCGTGGGCACCGACAGCCGTGCGCTGGCACCCGGACAGCTCTTCGTCGCGTTGCGTGGCGAGCGCTTCGACGGCCACGATTTCGTTGCCGCCGCGGCCCAGGCCGGTGCAGCGGCGGCGATGGTCGATTCCGCCTGGGCGGCAGCGCACGCGGATGCGGCGCTGCCGCTGCTGGTCGTGGACGACACCCGGCTCGCGCTCGGGACGCTGGCCGCGGCCTGGCGCGCACGCTTTGCCGTGCCGTTGATCGGCGTCACCGGCAGCAACGGCAAGACCACGGTCAAGGAGATGTGCGCCGCCATCCTGCGTGCGCAGGCGCGTCGGGACGGCTTCGGCGAGGAGTCGGTGCTGGCCACGCGCGGCAATCTGAACAACGACATCGGCCTGCCGCTGACCCTGCTCGAGCTGCGCGACTTTCACCGCGCCGCGGTGATCGAGATGGGCATGAACCATCCGGGCGAGATCGCCTATCTCACTGGACTGGCCCAGCCGACGGTGGCGGTCGTCAATAACGCGCAGCGCGCGCACCTGCAGGGCATGGGCAGCGTGGAGGAGGTCGCGCAGGAGAAGGGCGCGATCTACCAGGGGCTCGGCAGCGAGGGTGTGGCGGTGGTCAATGCCGACGATGCGCATGCCGACTACTGGCGCGAACTCAACGCGGCGCGCCGGATTGTGACATTCGGTATCGACCGCGCGGCCGATGTGCGCGGCCGGTGTACCCTGCGCGGCCTCGGCTCGCGGCTCGAACTCGA
Organism: Thauera sp.; assembly: GCA_017997795.1. Lineage (GTDB taxonomy): Bacteria > Pseudomonadota > Gammaproteobacteria > Burkholderiales > Rhodocyclaceae > Thauera. Next base: position 13,620 of record JAGOEI010000040.1, read on the forward strand.
CACCCCTGACGGGGCGGTCGAATTCGCCCTGCAGGTGCCGGGTCTGCACAACGCCCGCAATGCGGTTGCCGCGGCAGCCGCCTGTCTGGCTGCCGGGGTGACGTTCGAAGCGGTGGCCGAAGGGCTGGCCGAATTCGCCGGCACCCGCGGTCGCCTGCAGCGGCGCGATGGACCGCACGGTGCGCTGGTGCTCGACGACTCGTACAACGCCAATCCGGATTCGGTGCGCGCCGGGATCGACGTGCTGGCGTCGATGCCGGGCCACACCTGGCTGGTGCTGGGCGACATGGGCGAGGTCGGTGACACCAGTGCGCAGGTTCACGACGAGATCGGTGGCTACGCCAAGAGCAAGGGCATCGACGGCTTGTTTGCGCTCGGCGACATGAGCGCGGTGGCGGCGCACAACTTCGGCGAGGGCGGGCACCATTTCGCCTCGCCCGAGGCCCTGGTCAGGGCGCTCGCGCCGCGGCTGGATGCAGATTCGGTGGTGCTGGTGAAAGGCTCGCGTTTCATGCGTATGGAAAGGGTGGCGGACGCGCTTGCGGCAATGCACAATTCCGCCCCTTCAAAGGAAACCGGCTCCTGACATGCTGTTGGAACTTGCTCTCTGGCTCAGCCAGGATATTCGTGGCTTCAACGTCTTCGGCTACATCACGCTGCGGACGGTGCTCGCCGCCCTGACCGCGCTGGCGATCTCGCTGATCGCCGGCCCGGGCGTCATCCGCTGGCTCGCCGCCAAGAAGATCGGCCAGGCCGTGCGCGACGACGGCCCCAAGTCGCACCTGACCAAGGCGGGCACGCCGACCATGGGCGGCGCGCTGATCCTGATCTCGATCGGCATCACCATCCTGCTGTGGGGCGACCTGCGGAACGACTACGTGTGGGTGACCCTGTTCGT
>JAGOEI010000040.1:14617-17670 GCA_017997795.1 Thauera sp.
CAGGTGCTGTACTTCAAGGCCACCGGTGGCAAGCGCATCTTCCGCATGGCGCCGCTGCATCACCACTACGAGCTGAGCGGCTGGAAGGAAACCCAGGTCGTGGTCCGCTTCTGGATCATCACCATCATGCTGGTGCTGTTCGGGCTGTCGACGCTGAAACTGCGATGAGCGAACTTACGGGCAAACACGTTCTCGTCCTCGGGCTCGGTGAGTCCGGTCTCGCGATGGCGCGCTGGTGCGCGCTGCGCGGGGCGCGTGTGCGCGTGGCCGACAGCCGCGCCACCCCGCCCGGGCTGGACGCGCTGCGTGCGGACGCGCCGCTGGCCGAGATCGTCACCGGCGATTTCGGCCCCGAGGTGCTCGACGGCATCGAGCTGGTGGCGCTGAGTCCGGGGCTCGATCCGCGCGCGGGCGTCGCCGCAGAGGCGCGTCGGCGCGGCCTGCCGGTCACCGGCGAGATGAGCCTGCTCGCGCAGGCGCTCGATGAACTGGGCGTGCGCGCGCAGACGCGCATCCTCGCCATCACCGGCACCAACGGCAAGACCACCACCACCGCGCTCACCGCCGCGCTGGCGCAGTCCGCCGGCGTCGACGCGGTGGCGGCGGGCAACATCAGCCCGGCGGCGCTCGACGTGCTGATGGAGCGCCTCGAGATCGGCGCCGCGCTGCCGGCGTGCTGGGTGCTCGAGCTGTCGAGCTTTCAGATCGAGACCATGCACGCGCTGGATCCTGAGGCGGCGACCGTGCTCAACGTCACCGACGACCACCTTGACCGCTACGCCGACCTCGACGCCTACGCGGCGACCAAGGCGGCGATCTTCCAGGGCCGGGGCGTGCAGGTGCTCAATCGCGAGGACGCGCGCGTGGCGGCGATGGCGCTGCCCGGCCGGCGCACGATCTGCTTCGGTACCACGCCGCCGGCGCGCGACACCGACTACGGGCTGGTCGACGCCGATGGCCAGACCTGGCTGATGCGCGGCGGTGAACGCCTGCTCGCGCTCGCCGACCTGCCGCTCGCCGGCCGTCACAACGCCGCCAACGCGCTGGCGGCGCTCGCACTGTGCGAAGGCGGGCTGGACATCGAGCCGCGGCGCCTCATCAACGGCCTGCTTGCCTTCCGCGGCCTGCCACACCGGGTCGAGCTGGTCGCCGAGCGCGCCGACGGCGTGCGTTTCTACGACGACTCCAAGGGCACCAACGTCGGTGCCACGGTGGCGGCGCTCGCCGGCATGGATTGCCCGGTGGTGCTGATCGCCGGCGGCGACGGCAAGGGTCAGGATTTCACCCCGCTGGCCGCGGTCTTCGCCGACAAGGCGCGCGCCGTGGTGCTGATCGGCCGTGACGCCGGGCGCATCGAAGCGGCGGTGGCCGGCTGCGGCGTCGCGCTCGAGCATGCCGCCGATCTCGACGCCGCGGTGCTGCGCGCCAACGCCCTCGCTCGGCCGGGCGATGCCGTGCTGCTGTCGCCGGCCTGCGCCAGCCTCGACATGTTCCGTAACTACGCGCATCGCGCCGAGGTCTTCATCGCCGCGGCGCGGCGCTTGCCGGAGGTCGCGCCGCGATGAAGCTCGCCAGCAGCCTGTCCGGATTCCTCCACCGTGCCGGGCGCACGCCCGACCCGGCGCGCGCCGCAGGCGAGCGTCTGGCCCGCCAGTCCGCGCCCGCGCGCGAACTTGACCTCATCCTGATCTGGTCGGTCGTGGGGCTGCTGCTGCTCGGTCTGATCATGGTCTATTCGGCGTCGATCGCGATCGCCGAAGGCAGCCGTTTCACGAACTACCAATCGCACTACTTCCTGATGCGCCACGCCGTGTTCCTGGCGATCGGCATCGGTCTCGGGCTGGTGAGCTTCCAGTTCTCGATGGCGCGCTGGCAGCAACTGGCGCCGGTGCTGTTCGTCGCCGGGGTGGTGCTGCTGGTGGTGGTGCTGATCCCGGGAGTGGGCCGCGAGGTCAACGGCGCGCAGCGCTGGCTGTCGCTCGGGCCGGTGAACCTGCAGCCGTCCGAGCTGATGAAGATCTTCGCCGCGCTCTACGCCGCCGACTACACCGTGCGCAAGCTCGACGTCATGGGCAGCTTCATGAAGGGGTTCGTGCCGATGATGTCGGTGATCCTGCTGGTGGGCTTCCTGCTGCTGCGCGAGCCGGACTTCGGCGCCTTCGTCGTCATCACCACCATCGCCTTCGGGGTGCTCTTCCTCGGCGGCGTGAACGTGCGCGTGTTCGTGCTGCTCGCGGTGGTGGCGGTGATCGGCTTCATGATCCTGATCTGGACCTCGCCCTACCGCCGCGACCGCATCTTCGGCTTCATGGACCCCTGGCAGGACGCCTTCGGCAAGGGCTACCAGCTCTCGCACTCGCTGATCGCCTTCGGGCGCGGCGAGTGGCTCGGCGTTGGACTGGGGGGCAGCGTGGAGAAGCTCTTCTACCTGCCCGAGGCGCACACCGACTTCCTGCTCGCGGTGATCGCCGAGGAGCTCGGCTTCGCCGGCGTCATGGTGGTCGTGGTGCTGTTCGCGCTCGTGGTGCAGCGCGCCTTCCTGATCGGGCGCGAGGCCATCAAGCTCGAGCGCTATTTCTCCGGGCTGGTCGCCCAGGGCATCGGCCTGTGGATCGGCGTGCAGTCCTTCATCAACATGGGCGTCAACATGGGCCTGCTGCCCACCAAGGGCCTGACCCTGCCGCTGATGAGCTTCGGCGGCTCGGGCATCGTCGCCAACTGCATCGCCATCGGCATCCTGCTCCGGATCGACTGGGAAAACCGCCAGCTCATGCGCGGGGGGCGGACATGAAGACGCTGATGGTCATGGCCGGCGGCACCGGCGGACACATCTTCCCCGGCATCGCGGTGGCCGAGGAGCTGCGGGCGAGGGGCTGGCGCATCGTGTGGATGGGCAACCCCGATGGCATGGAGGCGCGCATCGTGCCGCAGCGCGGCTACGAGACCGCGTGGGTGCGCTTCGGCGCGCTGCGCGGCAAGGGCCTGCTGCGCAAGCTGCTGCTGCCGGTGAACCTGCTCTCCGGTTTCTGGCAGGCGCTGCGCGCGCTGCGCCG
>JAGOEI010000161.1 GCA_017997795.1 Thauera sp.
CTCAGAGAAAAAGCAGCTATCTATGCGGCGGAGAATGATTTTACAGGTCCAGTAGCGATCAAGTACCACACGACAATTCGTTTTCTTAAAAGTGTTCTTGGAGAGGATTTGTACGCGTGGGGCGTGCAGGCGGCTCTTCCGGAAAACTTTTAGCGATGCTGCCTTAATTTTCGAGCGCAAATCTTTGTGCATTGCTATCCATCCTGACATATGATTTGCTCATCAAAGTTGATGAAAGTAGAGGCGATATATAAATTCAGATAGTTTTTGATCGCTTCTTCTTGAGCTGTGAGAATTTATTTCGTAAAGGTATAGGTAAGGTCTTGGAGAAAAAGGCTCGTGGGACATTAATTACGTATATGTCAATGGAGTCTTAAATGAAAAAACTCAAGTCCGGAGCTATGAACGAGGGCAGTGTTTCAGCTGCTGAAGCAGCATGGCGCAAGGCAGAGATCTGTCCTCATTGCGGAGTCCGCGTTCTGCGAACCAGGCTGCTCAAACATTTTCGGCGGGCTCATCCCGATCTGCAAGTAACCGGGCAGAAGCAACTGAGCCTCGTTCGATGCAAAGCTTGCGGTGTGTTAGTTCGAGAGGATCGAGTCGGGCGACATGAGCGGAAAGTCCATGGTTCTTCGCATCTTAAGCCGCTTGGCCCAACAACTGGGGAGGAGAACCAATCAAGGTTCATTGGCCCAGTGGAGCGTTGTGAGCATTGCCACGCGCGTGTGGTTTTCAAAGAGATCCAAAGTGGGGTAACGAAGGCATACGAGGTCGATTCCCGAGGCCGTATTCTCTGGACTCATGCTTGCGATGGCGATTCAAAAAGCGAAAGTCTCCGCACGATGCTTGGGGGTGCCGTTGAATCTAGTCGTCGCCGGCATTAACTCTGCTGTAACTTGCGCCTAGGGCCGTGAAAGGTCAGTGAATTCAAAAATTGATCGACAGCTTCCTTAAAATCTCAGCGGCAGCATTGGGTCGGTAGCTCCAGTTCGCAGGAACGAAGAGCTGTCGTTCGCCGTCGCCTGCCGGTCGAGCGACAGGTGACTACACATCGCTGACTGACATCACCCACCAGGTCATCTGCAGCTCAGCGTCGAGGCCCTCAGCTTTCACTTGCGGCTCGATGGCGCTGGTCTAGGTTGAAGCAATGGGACGAGGGGGCGTTCATCGTGCCTCTGGAACCAGGTCGGGTGCCGCGCCGTGCGAAAGGAGGCTCTCATGCCACTCCCTGATGCAAAGGACTATGCACTGTCACGCGCGGCGCTTTTGACGGAGGGATTCAAGGGCCTGCTTCTGGTCAACGGCGGCGGTGCCGCGGCCTTGCTTGCCTTCATCGCACAGGTTGCAGACAAATCGCCCCAGCTTGCGCAGTTGTCCTTTGTCGGTGTTGCATTCATGGCGGTCGGTCTCGGGCTTGCGCTTCTCGTGCCCTTCTTCAGGTATCACCACTCGCACGCGGTTCAAAAGCTTGAAGCAGCAGGCCGGACGGAAGGGTTGAAGACGGTTTTCTGGTACCTCTATACGGCTTGCCAATATCTGTCGGTGATCGCTTTCGTCGGCGCATTGATCTACCTGGTGGTCACCGCGCTACCCGTCCTGGCCGAGATCCCTGTGCAGAAATGCTGAGGGCGTTCAAGCCCTGCGGTTCGATCGGGCTGTCGACAGGCTCCGCCCGCCTTTCGCACGTGCGCTGACCAAGGGGTGGCGACCCCTGCGGCCGACCGCTACCATCCCCGCCCATGTCCGCCGCCCCCGAACTCGACGTCTTCTCCTGCCCGCTCGACGGCATCCGCCTGGTCGAGGCCTCGGCCGGTACCGGCAAGACCTGGAACATCTGCGGCCTCTACCTGCGCCTGCTGCTCGAGCGCGCGCTGCCGGTCGAGTCGCTGCTGGTGGTCACCTTCACCAAGGCGGCGACGGCCGAGCTGTCGGGGCGCATCCGCGAGCGCATCGTCGAGACCCTGCAGGTGCTCGACGGCGGCACGCCGGGGCCGGATCCCTTCGTCCCGCAACTGCTCGCGCACCTGGCCGCCGCCGGCCATGCGCAGGAGGCGATCGCGACCCGCCTGCGGCTGGCGCTGCAGACCTTCGACGAGGCCGCGATCTTCACCATCCACGGCTTCTGCCAGCGCGCGCTGGCCGACACGCCGTTTGCCGCCGGCCTGCCGTACGAGCTGGAACTGGTCGAGGACGACAGCGCGCTGCGGCTGGAGGCGACGCAGGATTTCTGGCGGCGCGAGGTCGCCGGCGGCGGGCTGCCGCCGCTGCTCGCCGCGCATCTGCTGCAATCCGGCGACGGCCCCGAGGCCTGGGCCGAGATCCTGAAGCGTCACATGGCGCGGCCGTGCGCGCGGGCGCTGTGGGACGCTAAGACCGACGAGGACAGCGCCGGGGCGGACGCTTCAGCCTCGGATGCGGGCGCCGCGGCGCATGGGGCAGGCGAGGCCGGGGGGACGTCGCCCGACACCGGCGTCGGTGCCCGCCTGCAGGCCGACGAGGCGCGCCTGCAGGCGGCCTATGCGACGGCGCGCGCGGCGGCCGGCACGCTGGGCGATGCGGTGGCCGCGGTGGAGGCGGCGCTCGGCGGCCTCAACGCCAACAGTTACTCGCCCGAGTCGGTCGCCAGGGCGGCGCGGCACTGGGCCGACTGGCTGGCGGCGGGCGACCCCCTGCATCCGCTGCCGGGCGACAAGGACAGCAAGCTCGCGCTGCTGACGGCCGACACGCTCGCGAAGCGCACCACGGCTGCCGGCCGCAAGAGCGGCATCGCCCCGCCACAGCACGCCTTCTTCGATCTTGCCGGCGAGCTGCTCGCCGCGCGTGCCACGGTCGATGCGCAATGTGCCAGCGCCCGCCTGCGCCTGCTGCGCCGCTTCGTAGAGCACACCACGGCCGAGCTGCGCCGGCGCAAGGCCGAGCGCCGCCAGATCGCGTTCGACGACATCCTGTGGAATGCCCACCGCGCCCTGCACGACGGCTTGCAGCCCTGGCTCGCCGCGGCGCTGCACGCGCGCTATCCGGTGGCGCTGATCGACGAGTTCCAGGACACCGACCCGCTGCAGTTCGGCATCTTCGACCGCATCTACCGCGCCGAGGACCGCCACGGCACGCTGTTCCTGGTCGGCGACCCCAAGCAGGCGATCTACAGCTTCCGCAGCGCGGACCTGTTCACCTACCTCGCCGCGCGCGATCGCACCGACGCGCGCTACACGCTGCGCCACAACCAGCGCTCGGCCCCGGCGCTGATCGACGCCTGCAACCGCCTGTTCGGCGCCAATCCGGCGGTGTTCATGATGGACGGGCTGGACTACGTGCAGGTCGGCGCCGGCAGCCGGCCGCGCAAGCCGCTGGTCGACGACACCGCGCCCGGCGAGGTGCCGCCGCTGCAGCTGTGGCGCATCCCGCGCGACGAGGCGCGGGAGGACGAGGGCGAGGAGGGCGGCACGCGCCTGGCGCGCGCGGTGGCGATGCAGCGCGCCGCCCACGCCAGCGCCGCGGAGATCGCCCGCCTGCTCGCCGCCGGCGCAGAGGGGCGCATCCGCATCGGCGAACGCTCGCTCGCCCCCGCCGACATCGCGGTGCTGGTGCGCAGCCACGGCCAGGGCGCACGCATGCGCCGCGCACTGGCGGCCTTCGGCGTCGGCAGCGTCGAGCTGTCGCAGGCCAGCGTGTATCACACCGACGACGCCGAGGAACTCGAGCGCGTGCTGCTGGCGATCGCCGAGCCGCTGCGCGAGCGCCGCGTCAAGGCCGCGCTCGCCACCACCGCGATGGGCCGCGACGCCGCCGCGCTCGCCCGCCTGGCGGCCGACGAGGCCGCGCTGCTGGCCACGCTCGATGCCTTCGCGCGCTGGCGCGAGCTGTGGCTGACGCGCGGTTTCGGCGTGATGCTGCGGCAGTGGATGACGGACGAGGGCGTCGCCGCCCGCCTGCTGGCGCGCCCCGACGGCGAGCGCCGGCTCACCAACCTGATGCATCTGGCCGAGCTGCTGCAGCAGGATGCCGGCGGCGCGACGCCCGAGGTGCTGCTGCGCACGCTCGCCACGCGCCGTGCCGACGGCAAGGGCGGCGAGGCCACCCAGCTGCGGCTCGAGTCCGACCGCAACCTGGTGCAGATCGTCACCATCCACCGCGCCAAGGGCCTGGAATACGGCGTCGTGTTCTGCCCCTTCCTGTTCGACGGCCACGCGCGCAAGGGCGACGAGGGGCCGATGCGCGCCTGGCACGACGACGGCGGCGAACTGGTGCTCGACTACCGTGCCGGCGCCGCCGCGGACAAGGCGGTGAAGGCGCGCATCCGGCACGAGCAGCAGGCCGAGGACCTGCGCCTGATCTACGTCGCGCTGACGCGCGCCGTGCATCGCTGCTACCTGGTCGTGGGCAGCTACGCTAGCCACAGCTTCGGCCGGATCAACCACACCGAGGCCGGCCGCAGCCTGCTCAACTGGATGGTGGCCGGCGCCGGCATGGACGCCGAGGCCTGGGCGGCGCACAAGCCCACGCCCGCCGGCACCGATGCCCACTGGCGCGCGCTGGTGGCGGCGAGTTCGATGGACGGGCGCCCGGTGATGGCGCTGGACGATCTCCCCGAGGGCCACGGCGCCGCGCTGCCCGCGCCCGACACCGCCGGCCAGCGCCCCCGCGCCCAGCGCCCGCCTCAGCTGCCGGCGGGCTGGCGCATCGGCAGCTTCAGCGCGCTGCTGTCGGGGGCTGCCCACGAGCGCGCGGCGCAGGACCATGACGCGAGCGCGCTGCCGGCGGCGGAAATCCGCATGCTGGCCGATGAGGGACCGGATCGGGCCGCTGCGCCGCCGCCGGTCGCCGCCGACGACATCCTGCGCTTCCCGCGCGGCCCCGCCGCCGGCGACTGCATGCACGCGATGTTCGAGGCCGCCGATTTCACCGACCCGGCGAGCTGGGAGGCCGCGATCGCGCGCGCGCTGGCGGCCCATCCGCAGCGCCTGGCGGAAGGAGGGCGGGAAGAGGGGCGGCGGGCGCGCGGCGCCGCTGCCGCGCGCGCGGGCGAGGATGGCGGCGACGCCCGGCTCGGGCGCATGCTGCGCGGCCTGCTGGCGGACGTGCTCGCCACCCCCCTGCTGCCGGCCGATGAAACGCGCGCGACCCTGCGCCTGGACGGCGTCGCGAACGGCCGCCGCCTGGTGGAGCTCGGCTTCCACCTGCCCGCGCCGCGGCTGACGGC
>JAGOEI010000162.1 GCA_017997795.1 Thauera sp.
TACAGGTGCTCGCCCCACTCGAAGCCGAGCCACTGCACCGCCTCGATGATCGCGTCGACGTATTCCTGCTCCTCCTTCTCGGGGTTGGTGTCGTCGAAGCGCATGTGGCAGACGCCGCCATAGGCCTCGGCGAGGCCGAAGTTCAGGCAGATCGACTTGGCGTGGCCGTAGTGCAGGTAGCCGTTGGGCTCGGGCGGGAAGCGCGTCTCGACGCGGCCGCCCCATTTCGCCGTGCGCATGTCCTCGTCGATGATGTTGCGGATGAAGTTGGAGGCGACGGGGGCTTCGGCGGCAGGAGCGGATTTGTTTTCGGGTTTCATCGGATGTGCGGATCGGGTGTGGACGGCCCCGGGCGGGCCAGATACGGGATGCCGCGATTGTAGCCGATCCGCTCCGACGGCTCGGAGGCGGCGGCCGGCGCGGTTAGAATCGGCGTACTGATCCATCAAGAAAACGCGGCGCCGATGCGAACTGCGTGCGGAGGGAATGGCGGGTGAACCTGGCAGCGTTTGCAGCGGTGGGGGCGGGGGCGGCCTGTGGTGCCTGGCTGCGCTGGGGGCTCGGGGTGTGGCTGAACCCGGTGTTTGCGCTGGTGCCGCTCGGCACGCTGGCGGCGAACCTGCTCGGCGGCCTGCTGATGGGGGCGGCGCTGGCCGCGGTCCAGGCCTGGCCGACGATGTCGCCCGCGCTCAAGCTCCTGCTCACCACCGGCCTGCTCGGCGGGCTGACCACGTTCTCGACCTTCTCTGCCGAGGCCTTCCACTTGCTGCAGCGCGGCGCGCTCGGCTGGCTGGGCCTCCATGTGTTGGTGCACGTGACCGGGTCGGTGCTGATGACCTGGGCCGGCTTCACGCTGTTCAACGCCCTGCGCGCATGACGAAGCTCTCGACGTGGGCACCGCCGTCATTTTCTGTTGCACACGGATGGGCTAGAGTGAAGGCGCCACGCGGCGATAATCCTTATTCCCGTAGCTCAACGGAGGCAAACAATATGAAGAAGATCATCATCACCCTTTCTGCAGTCACCCTGGCGATGGGCGGTCTGTCCGGTTGCGCGAACATGAACGAAACGCAGCGCGACACCGGCATGGGCGCCGCGATCGGCGCCGTGGCGGGTGGCCTGATCGGTGCCGCGACCGCCGGCGGCAACAAGGGCAAGAGCGCCGCTACCGGCGCTGCCGTTGGCGCGGCGCTGGGCGCCGGCGGCGGCTATCTGTGGTCGCAGAACATGCAGAAGCAGCGTGCCGAGATGGAGCAGGCCACGGCGGGTACCGGCATCGGCATCAGCCAGACCACCGACAACCAGCTCAAGGTCGACATCCCTGCCGACGTCTCCTTCGACGTCGGCCGCTACGCGATCAAGCCCAACATGCGTCCGGTGCTCGACCGTCTCGCGTCCACGCTGAACCAGCACCCGGTGACCACGGTGACCATCATCGGCCACACCGACAGCACCGGCTCCGACGCGGTCAACGACCCGTTGTCGGTCAACCGTGCGGCGTCCACCCGCGACTATCTGGTGCAGCGCGGCGTCTCGGCCCAGCGCATCGCGGTCGACGGTCGCGGCTCGCGTCAGCCTGTCGCGGACAACTCGACGGCTTCGGGCCGTGCGATGAACCGTCGCGTCGAGATCTTCATCGCCGAACCGGCGCGCTGACGCGCACCTCCCTCGGCGAAAGGGCGTCCGAGGGGGGCCTCCGGGGCACGCCTCGAAGGCCCCTCCGCGCGTGCTTGGAAGGCCCTTCTGGGGCGTGCCTCGTAGGCCGCTCCGGGCGCCTGTTGTTTCGCCTGTAGGAGCGGCGCCAGCCGCGAGCTTTGTTGGGTGTGGCTCTTGCCGCGTCGCCTTCGAGCCCTCGCGGCTGGCGCCGCTCCCACAGTCGGGGCGGCGGCGGCCGCGAGCATCAGGAGTGACCTGCCCGCCGCTCCGGCTCAGCGCCCGGCCACCGGCAGCGGTGCGAGCAGGGCGGCGATGTCCGACTCGCCGAACTTGGCGAGTGCATCGGCGTCCTCCGACAGCACGCTCTCGGCCAGCGCCGCCTTCTTCTCCTGCAGGGCGAGGATCTTCTCCTCGATGCTGCCGGCGCACACCAGCTTGAACACGAACACCGGCTTGTCCTGGCCGATGCGGTGGGCGCGGTCGGTGGCCTGGTTCTCGGCCGCGGGGTTCCACCACGGGTCGTAGTGGATCACGGTGTCGGCGGCGGTCAGGTTCAGGCCCACGCCGCCGGCCTTGAGGCTGATCAGGAACACCGGCACGCGGCCTTTCTGGAAGTCTTCCACCGGTACGCGGCGGTCGCGGGTGTCGCCGGTCAGCGCCACCCAGCCGATCTTTGCGCGGTCCAGCTCGGCGGCGATCAGGCCGAGCATGGTGGTGAACTGCGAGAACACCAGGATGCGCCGACCCTCGTCGATGAGTTCGGGCAGCATGTCCATCAGCAGGTCGAGCTTGGCGCGCTCCTTGACGCGCGCGGCGGCGGGCGACTTCAGCAGGCGCGGGTCGCAGCACACCTGGCGCAGCTTCAACAGCGCATCCAGGATCACGATCTGGCTGCGCGCGAAGCCCTTGCCGGCGATCTCGGCGCGCACCTTCTCGTCCATCGCCGCGCGCACCGTCTCGTAGAGGTCGCGCTGGCTGCCCTCCAGCCCGACGCTGCGCACGATGATGGTCTTGGGCGGCAGCTCGGTGGCGACGTCTTCCTTGCGCCGGCGCAGGATGAAGGGGCGCAGGCGCGCCGCGAGCAGGTCGCGGCGCACCGTGTCGCCGTGCTTCTCGATCGGCGTGCGCCAGGTCTGGGTGAACTGCTTGTGGGTGCCGAGGAAGCCGGGCAGCAGGAAGTCGAACTGCGCCCACAGCTCGCCGAGGTGGTTCTCCAGCGGCGTGCCGGTGAGACCCAGGCGGTGGCGGGCCTTCAACTGGCGGATCACCTGCGCGCCCTTGCTGGCGGCGTTCTTCACCGTCTGCGCCTCGTCGAGGATCAGCAGGCTCCACTCGCGCGCCTGCAGCGCCTCGGCGTCGCGCCATAGCAGCGGGTAGGTGGTGAGCGCGATGTCGACCTTGTTGCCGTCGGCGTCGCCCGCGTCCAGCTCGTCGAAGCGGGCGTGGCGGTCGGCGCCATGCAGGTTCAGCACCTTCAGGTCGGGGGCGAAGCGTTCGGCTTCCGCTTGCCAGTTGAACACCAGCGAGGTCGGCAGGATCACCAGCGCGGGCACATCCAGCCGCCCGGCCTGCTTTTCGGTGAGCAGGTGCGCCAGCGTCTGCGCGGTCTTGCCCAGGCCCATGTCGTCGGCGAGGATGCCGGCGAGGTCGTGGCGCACCAGGTGCTGCAGCCAGGCCAGGCCCTCGAGCTGATACGGGCGCAACTCGGCGCGGAAGCCGGCGGGTGCAGCGACGGACTGAATGCCCTCGGCGTTGCGCAGGCGGGCGGCGATCTCGGCGACGCGCGCGGCACCGCGCCCCGGCAGGTCGAGGTCGGCCAGGCGCGCGGCGTCCAGTTTCGACAGGCGCAGATCGCCGTCGGGGCGGTCGAACAGATCGACCAGCGCGCGCACCAGCGGCTTGATGCGCGCGGCGCTGATGCGCAGGCGGCCCAGCGTCTCGTCCTCGAGGATCAGCGCCTCGTTGTCGGCGATGTCGTCGAGCCGGCCCGACAGCCAGCGCGCATCCTGCGCGAACAGGCCGGCGAGCAGCGGTGCCAGTGGCAGCGCCTTGCCCTCGACCTCGATGCCGGGCGACAGGCCCAGCCAGCCGTCCTCGCCCTCGTCGATGTCGAGCATGAGCTGGTCGATGTCGATCGCGTGGTGGCGGAAGTCGTTGGGAAACTCCACCACCCAGCCTTCCTCGCGCATGGCCGGCAGGGTGTCGGACATGAAGCCGGGCCACGCCGCTTCGCTCGCCAGGCCGAGAGCCTCGGGCGGCAGCATGCCGAAACTCGCCTGCACCGCGCCCAGCGGCACGCGAGTGAAGCCGGCGGCGGTCAGCTTCTGCGCCGCGGCGCGCTCGGCGCCTTCGTCGCGGGTCAGGCGGGCGCTGCGGCCATCGGCCAGGGGGTGGAAGAGGCGTCCGTCCCCGGCGTCGATGGTGACCGGGCCGTAGCGGAAGGCGAGCATGCCGAAGTCGAATTCGTAGGTGCCGTACGCCGCGTAGCTGCGAAAGCGCACGTGATGCACCGGCAGGGTGGCGAGCTTCAGCACCGGTACGGGTGCACCGCCGACTTCGATCGGCGGCTCGCCGCGCTGGGTCGGTGCGGGCAGGGCCGGCGCCACGTCGGCCAGCGTTTCGGCGACGAGTTCGGATTCGGCCTGGGTCAGCGGTGGCAGCCACAGCAGGCGCTGCACCAGCTCGGCGGGTACGTCCAGCGTCACCGGACCGGCCTCGGCGCGGGCGGTGTCCACGTACCACGGCGGCAGCAGGGGCAGGATGCGCTCGGCTGCCGGCTCCACCCTGAGCACCGGCGCACGCAGGCCGTCGGCGGTCAGCGTCCAGTCGGGGGTGCCCGGGCGCGCTTCGCCCGCGTTGAGCAAGGGGTTGGCCAGGCTGGCGAAATGCACGCGCTCGCTGGCGAGCAGCTTGGACAGCAGTTCGCTGCTGTTGCGTCCTTCGAGCGGCAGGCCGACGCTGGGGATGGCGCGTCCGCGCGGGCGGTGTGCCCACAGCAGGCGCAGGATCTCGAGGTCGGTCTCGTCGACGAACGCCGGTGGCGCCTGCAGGGCGCGCTCGATGTTGCTCCAGCTCTCGCGCTGGCGGATCTGTCCATGCTGATCGAGCCGGACCTTGTAGCAGGCGACGTAGTACTCGACCTGGTAGCTGTCGGGTTCGATCACATAGCGCAGCGCGTGGGTGCTGGCGGCCGCCTTGCGCTTGCGCCCGGCGGCCGGGTTGAGCGCGCTGGCCGCGTGGCGAAAGCCCTCCACCCAGGCCAGCACCTGCTCGCGCGGACGGTCGGGCCGGCGGCGCTGGTGCAGCATCAACAGCATCATCGCCGCCACGTGCTTGCAGTCATAGCCCATCGGGCAGGTGCATTCGCTGACCAGGGTCGGGCGCCCACCCTCGTCGATGACATCGGCGAAGACATCGTAGGGCGTGCGCTGCCGCCCCTTCACCAGGGCCGACACTGCGCTGCCGTCGCACGACAGCGCGCTCACCCGGCT
>JAGOEI010000163.1 GCA_017997795.1 Thauera sp.
GCTTCGAGGGCCTCGATCTTGGCGGTGTTGCTCCAGCCCAGCACGTAGCGGCTGCGGTCGGCGATGGCGTGGCGGTCGTCCTTCTCGTGGCGGCCGCTGGGGTCCTTGATCTGGCCGGCGCGGGTGATCGCGCGCGTCTCGCGGCGGAACTGCTCCTGGGTGGCGCAGCAGGCGACGTCGAAGCGGTGGGCGAGCTCGCGCTCGAGCCAGTCGTAGTGCGGGCTGTCGGGCTTGATCGCGAGCTTGCGCACCAGCGAGTCGGGGTGCAGCGCGGGCAGCTCGCCGGCGCGCGGCGGGCGGACGTGGAAATACACCAGGCGGCCGCGCAGGTGGTTGCCGTCCACCCACTCGGCCACCGCCTTGTAGTGCGCGTCGGGCACCAGCAGGGCGAGGCCGAAGCCGCGCAGCAGGCGCTCGGCGGCGCCCTCCCAGTCGCGCTCGTCCTCGCGCACCTGCAGCAGCTCGCCGGCGAAGGGCATGTCCTCGACGTCGATGCCGAGCGCGCCGCACAGCGCGGCGCGGATCTGGATCTGGCGGTCGTCGATGTTGCTGCGCCGGCGCCTGAGGCTGTCGATCTCGGCGCTCAGCGCGTCGTGTTCGAGCTTGCCCTGGCGCAGGCTGACGGCGTGCTCGGTGAGCGTGTTCTGCAGCTCGGCGTCGCGGTTGCGCGCGTCCTCGCGGCCCGCGGCGAAGTGCAGGCGCTGGGCGGCGAAGGCCTCGCCGTCGGCGGCGGCGGGGGTGCCGAGCACCGCGGCGAGCTCGGCGTAGCGGCGCGACTTGGCCAGGCGCGCGTCGCGCACCTGCGCGAGCTTGCGGATCTCGGCGGCGAGGCGCTCGAGGCGGTCGCCGCCGTTGGCGTTGATGGCCTGCTTGAGCGCGTCGATGCGCAGCGCCTGCTCCTCGCGCAGCCCGTCCAGGCGCCTGGCCTGGGCGTCGGCGCGCGCCCACTCCTCGGCGGCGAGCGCCAGGCGGTGGTCGAGCAGGGCGAGCTTGCGCGCGGCGAAGTGCGGCTGCAGCGCCTCGCGGCAGCGCCGCAGCGCGCCGATGTCGGCGGCGAGCGCGTCGTGGCGGTGGCAGTCTTCGACCAGCGGGGCGAGCAGCGACACCTGGCGCTGGGCCTTGAGCACCGCCTGGTGGGCGCGGTCGAGGTCGTCGAAGTGGCCGATGAGGGCCTGGATGCGCGGGCCGACCTCGAAGGGCTCGAGCATGTGGTGACGCACGAAGTCGGTGAGGTTGCCGACCGACTTCATCGACACGGTCTGGTGGAAGAGCTCGAGCGCCTGCTCGTTGTCGATGCCGAAGCGGCGGCGGAACCAGGCGGCGTAGGGCGGGAAGCTGTCGAACACCTCGGCGCCCGCGCCGCGCAGGCGCTTGCGCAGCTGGGTGATGTCGGGGCCGAAGCCGGAGAAGTCGGCGGCGATCGACAGCGCGTGCTCGGCGCCGAGGTAGAAGCGCGCCGGCTGGCCCTGTGGCTCCTTGAACCAGAACACCTGCGCCAGGCTCACGGTCTGGTCGTAGCCGGCGTTGTGGAACACGCCGAGGATCACCGAGTAGCTGCCGGGCTCGCGCAGGCCGAGCGGGCGCGCGGCGCCGGTGACCTCGTTGCGCTCGGACTTGTAGTGGCCGAGCACGTAGGAGCGCAGGCTGCGCTCGCGGGTGTCGGCGCCGGCGGCCTTGTTGTAGGCGATGCGGTGGGCGGGGACGAGCAGCGTGGTGATCGCATCGACCAGGGTGGACTTGCCCGAGCCGATGTCGCCGGTGAGCAGCCCGTTGCGGCCGTCGAGCTGCAGCGTCCACACGTGGCGGTCGAAGGTGCCCCAGTTGAGCACCTCCAGGCGCTGCAGGCGAAAGCCGGAGAGGGTGTCGTCGGCGACGAAGTCGAGGCCGAGGGATTGCGGGTCGTTCATGCGCTAAACCTTGGGTGCGTATCCGCGCCACCAGCGGCGCCTGCATCACGGCCGTTGCTCGCGGCCGCCGGCGCGCCTGCCAGCAACCGACGCGCTCTCCGGTGCGCCCGTAGGAGCGACGCGAGTCGCGATCCTGCGCTCACCGCGGCGCGGGCGTGGATTCCCGGGGCTGTGATCGCGACTTGCGTCGCTCCTACACGGGCGTGCTTCGCGGGCTCAGGCGTCATCGGACGGGGTCTCCTTGCCGTCGGCGAGGGCGGCGCGGTAGCCGGCGAGGCGGGCGTCGAAGTCGGCGAGCCATTGCGCGTCGACGAAGGCCTTGAGGATGCGGCGGACCTCGTAGCTGGCCGGCGCCGCGGCGCTGGTGGTGGCGGGCTTGAGGCGGGCGAGGAAGCCGAGCTCGACGACCTTGTTGATGTGGGTCTCGATCTGGTCGATCAGGCGCGCCTCGTTGGGGCCTTCGGGCAGGAACACGCGCACCAGCTCGACGATGTCGTCGCGCCCGAGCACCAGGCGGGTGTCGCCGCCGCCGGCGTCGAACTCGGCGAGCTTCTTGCGCAGCAGGGCGAGCAGCAGGCTCACCGGGTAGGACAGCGGCCGGCGCGCCACCAGTCGCGGCAGGCGCGGCGCCGGGTCGTCGTCGGCGGGCTCGGGGCGGCCGCGCAGGAAGGCGTAGCCCTCTGCCTCGTCGAGCACCAGCTCGAGGTTGAGCACGGCCACGTATTCGCGCACCCGCGCCTGCAGCTGCAGCAGGCTGGACCACTGGCGCTCGTCGGCTTCGCGGTAGAGCACGCCCTTGAGCAGGCCGATCAGCAGCACGGAGAGGTCGGGCGCTGGGGCGGGGGCCGCGGGCTCGGTCGGGCCGGGGGCGAGGTCTTCGTCGTCCATCGTGAGCTTCATCGCTTCAGTGTCGTTTGTTCGTGCTTCGCGGAGCCGGCTTGATCGGGTGAAGGCGCCGCGCGTCCCGTGAGCCCGCTCCAACAAGGATGGCAAGGGTGGTCCATGTGTCGATGCGATCGCCTTCAGCGCATGAAGATCACCCGCGGCAGGCGCGCCCGGCGGGTGACGGTGCTGCCGTCGGCGGCGCTGGCCTGCCATTCGATCGGCTCGGGCGTGGCCTCGTCGAGGGTGGTGGTGAAGGCGTCGCTGCCGAGCTGCAGGTAGGCGATCAGCTCGGCCAGGCCCTGCTCCAGCGGCTGCGCGGCGACCAGCGCGGCGAGCGTGACCTGGGCGCGGTCCTGCAGGGCGTGGCGGATGTGGCGGGCGAGGCGTGCCTTGTCCACCGTGACCTGCTCGAAGAGCGCGTGCGGGTCGACGTCCTCGTCGCCGGCCTCGATGCGCAGCTCGGCGATCGCCGGCCGGGTGGGCGGGGTGTGCAGCGGGCGCTCCAGCGCCAGCTCGATCGCCGCGCCGGGGAGGGCGATCTCCATCGCCGGGCTGGGGGGCGGCGCGGCGCGCAGGGCCAGCGCCTTGCTCTCGATGCCGTGCAGCAGGTCCATGATGCGGCGGTTCTCCAGCCAGGCCTGGTCGTCGAGGAAGCGACGCAGCTGCTGCGAGAGCTGCGCCACCGTGCGCTGGGTGTGCTCGCCCGCCTCCAGCCAGTCGTAATGCACGCGACGGGTGCGGGCGTCCGGATTCAGCGCGGCGACTGCGGGTAGCGCCAGCACCTGGTCGAGCAGGTCGCTGAGCTCCTCCTGGCGCCGGCTCGACAGCAGGAAATCCCAGAACGCGCGAAAGCTGCGACCCTGGTCGGAGTCGGCGATGGCGTCGCGCTCTCCCATGATCTCTTCGAGCAGTGCGCCCTTGCTGCCTTCCCACAGCGCGATGCGCTCGCGCACGCGGCGGTCGAGCTGGCGGAAGTTGTGCTCGACCTCGCGGAAGTCGGCGAGCAGCTCGCGCGCGCCCTGCATGAACTGCTGGAAGCGGTCCTTGAGCGCGGTGTCGTCGAGCAGCGGGATGTCGCCGGCGAGCACGCGCGCCATCTCGGCGTCGATCTCGTCGCGCTTGCGCTGCAGCTCGGCGATGCGCCGCGCGGGGTCGGTCTCGCTGCCCTCGCCCATCTGCTTGAGGAGCGCGAAGAGGGTGAGCAGGCGCGACTCGGTGCCGACGAACTGGCGCTCGCTCAGCTGCGCCAGCCAGGCGAGCGCCTTCTCGGTGGCCGGGGTGAGGTCGAACTGGGCCTCGTCGGTGCCGGGCTTGTAGTACTTGCGCAGCCAGGCCTTGTCGGCCGCAGCCCAGTCGTCGAGGTAGTCGATCGCCGCCTTGGGGAAGGCGTCCTCGCCGCGCGTGAGGCGCAGCGCGTAGAGCTCGTCCTCCAGCGCCTCGGCGAGGTCCGCCGCCGGCATGCCGCGCACGTTGGGGGTGACGAAGACGCGATGCAGGAAGCTCGCCACCAGCGCCGCATGGTCGGAGCGCAGCAGGCGCCAGGCGGGGTGGTGGCTGCGCAGGGTGTCGAGGGTGGCGAAGTCGAGGGGCATGGGTCAGGCGGGCTCAGCGCGAACAACAGTGGGCTTCGATCACCAGACGCGTTGAGCTCCGTAGCGGTCCATGATCTGGTCGGCGCTCAGCAGCGGCAGCGTGTCCTCCAGAGCCTGAGCGACGATCAGGCGATCGAACGGATCGCGGTGATGGAAGGGCAGGCGTGCGACGCGATCGGCGTGGCGGACCGAGATGGGCAGGATGTCGAAGCGATTGCGGGCCAGTTCTCGATCCATGAACGCTGCAAGCGGTTCGGGCAGGCGGTACTTGCCGATGCTGATCTTGATTGCGATTTCCCAGTAGCTGGCCGGGCTGACAAAGACCTCGGTCTGCGGATTGCGGATCAATTCACGCGCAGTGCCCGACAAGGCTGGGTCGTCGAGCAGAAACCACAGCAAGGCATGGGTGTCGAGCAGGACCTTCAAGGCATGTAGTCCTTGAAGTCGGCCAGATGGTCGTCATCGTCGGCGACAATCACGAGTTTTCCGCGGGCGCTGCCCGGCTCGCGATGTGGGCGCTGCGCCGGGGCAGCTTCAGTGGGCTTGACGCCATAGCGCTGCTCCAGAAACTCGATGAAATCCAGCGCCTCGCGGGCCGCTTCATCGGGCAGGCGCTGGCTGTGGCGGTAGATGGCTTCTGCAAGGTTCATGTCCTACCCTCCCGAGCGCAGACCTAGGGTCTGGTGCTACGCGAGGCCTGCTGGCGAGCGACCGGCAGGTGAGGTGCGTAGTGCACGGTCG
>JAGOEI010000164.1 GCA_017997795.1 Thauera sp.
AACCGCAACCTGCCGCACCTGCCGCGCATCCCGGTGGCGAGCAACGCCGAGGCCGCGCGCATGGCCTCCGAGGATCCGGAATCCTGCGCCATCGCCGGCGAGGCCGCGGCGCAGCTCTATGGGCTCAACATCCTCGCGCCCAACATCGAGGACGACCCCAACAACACCACCCGCTTCCTGGTCATCGCCGACCACGACGCCGGGCCTTCGGGCCAGGATCGCACCTCGCTGGTGTTCTCCACGCCCAACCGCCCGGGTGCCATCCATGGCCTGCTCGAGCCGCTGGCGCGCCACGGCGTCGATCTCACCAAGCTGCAGTCGCGTCCGGCGCGCTCCGGTCTGTGGGAGTATGTGTTCTACGCCGACGTCAACGGCCACCGCGAGGACGCGCAGGTCGCGGCCGCGCTGCAGGAACTCAACGAGCGGGCAGCCTTCGTCAAGATCATCGGCTCCTATCCGGTCGCCGCGATCTGAGTACCGTCTGCCCCGATTGAACCCCCGGCTGTGTCCGCGCAGCCGCAGCAGGAGACACCCATGAGCATTGCCAGCCTTGCCCCCGACTACATTCGCGCGATCATGGCCTATCAGCCGGGCAAGCCGATCTCCGAGCTTGCACGCGAGATGGGCATCGCCGAGGCGAGCATCGTCAAGCTCGCCTCCAACGAGAACCCGCTCGGCATGAGCACGCAGGCCCGCGAGGCCGCGGTGGCCGCGGTCGCCGACGTCGCGCGCTACCCCGACGGCGGCGCCTTCGCGCTCAAGTCGGCGCTGTGCCGCAAGTTCGCCGTGCGACCCGAGCAACTCATCGTCGGCAACGGCTCGAACGACATCCTCGAGCTCGTGTCGCAGGCCTTTCTGGCACCGGGGCTGTCGGCCATCTACTCGCGCCACGCATTCGCGGTCTATCCGCTGGCGACCAATGCGCGCGGTGCGCGCGGCATCGAGGTGGCGGCGAAGAACTTCGGCCACGACCTGGACGCGATGCTCGCCGCGATCGAGGCGCAGACGCGGGTGATCTTCATCGCCAACCCGAACAACCCCACCGGCACCTTCCTGCCCGGTGCAGCGCTGGAGGACTTCCTCGCCCGGGTGCCGCGCCATGTGCTGGTCGTGCTCGACGAGGCCTACACCGAGTACCTCGCGCCCGAGCAGCGTTACGACTCGATCGCGTGGCTCGCGCGTTTCCCGAACCTGCTGGTGTCGCGCACCTTCTCCAAGGCCTACGGCCTGGCGGGCCTGCGCGTGGGTTACGGCATCGCCCATCCGGAAGTGGCTGACCTGATGAACCGTGTGCGCCAGCCCTTCAATGTGTCTTCTGTGGGCCTCGCCGCCGCCGAGGCAGCGCTGGCCGACGAGGAGTTCATCGCCCGCAGCGCCGAGATCAACCGCCGCGGCATGGCGCAGCTCACCGCAGCGTTCGCCGAGCTGGGGCTGGAATGGATTCCCTCGGCAGGCAACTTCGTCACCTTCAAGGCGGGCGATGCGGTGGGTGTCAATCAGGCGCTGCTGCGCCAGGGCGTGATCGTGCGCCCGATCGCCGCCTATGGCATGCCGCACTGGCTGCGGGTGTCGATCGGCCTGCCCGAAGAGAACGCGCGCTTCATCGCCGCGTTGAAGCAGGCGCTCGCCTGAGCGGAGGGCCACGATGCCCCTGATCGGCAAACTGGTCGTCTGCGGCGTCGGTCTCATCGGCGGCTCGTTCGCGCTCGCGCTGCGGCGCGCGGGTGCGGTGGGCCGTATTGTCGGCGTCGGCCGCCGGCGCGAGCCGCTCGAGCGCGCCCAGGCGCTGGGCGTGATCGACGAGATCGCGGACGACTGGGCGGTGGCGCTAGACGGAGCTGACCTCGTGCTGCTGGCGGCGCCGGTGGGCCAGATGGACGCGATCATGGCGGCGATGGCGCCGCACCTGCAGCCCGGCACGATCGTCACCGATGCCGGCAGCACCAAGCGCGATGTGGTCGACGCCGTGCATCGACACTTCGGCGCGGTGCTGCCCGATGTGGTGCCGGCGCACCCGATCGCCGGTGCCGAGAAGAGCGGCGTCGAGGCCGCCTTCGCCGAGCTCTACATCGGCCGCAAGGTGGTGCTGACACCGCTGCCCGAGAGCCGGCCCGATGCGGTGCAGAAGGTGCGCGACGCCTGGGAGGCCTGTGGCGCGGTGGTGGTGGGCATGACGCCGCAGGAGCACGACCGCGTGTTCGCCGCCGTCAGCCACCTGCCGCACCTGCTCGCCTTCGGGCTGGTCGATGACCTCGCCGGGCGCAGCAACGCCCCGCTGCTGTTCTCGCACGCCGCGAGCGGCTTCCGCGACTTCACCCGCATCGCCGGCAGCCACCCCGAGATGTGGCGCGACATCTGCGTCGCCAACCGGGTCGCGCTGCTCGAGGAACTCGACGCCTACCTCGGCGAGCTCGCTCGCCTGCGCACGATGCTGGTCGAGGCCGACGGTGATGGGCTCGAGGCGGTGTTCGAGCGCGCCCGGCGCGCGCGCAACGCCTGGGCCGAGGGGCTGCCGGTCCGCACTGCCGAGTGAGGCCGCCGGCGATCCTCTGCTTGCAGGAGTGGCAGCAGCCGCGAAACATGCACGTAGGAGCGGCGCAAGCCGCGAGAGCAGTTGCCGAGTGGCGTCCACGCTCATTTCAACCGCGGCTCACGTGGCTTAGGCAGCTTTCGCGGCTTGCGCCGCTCCTACAGGAACCATCGCGCGTTCGAGCCCGTACAGGGGCGACAAGGGTGGTGATGGTCGTGCTCGACCGCCGCGCCCGTGGCGAGGGAAATGATCACTCGCTGCGCAACGGCGCGCCCGGATTTTTCCAGTCCTGCCCGGCAGGACCCGTTTTCTGAGGTCATGATGGAATTTCTCGATCTGCCCCCGATGCTGGGCGCCGCCGGTAGCGTTCGCCTGCCCGGCTCGAAGAGCATCTCCAACCGCGTGCTCTTGCTTGCCGCGCTCGCCGAGGGCGAGACCGACATCCGCGACCTGCTGATGTCGGACGACGTCGAGCGCATGCTCGAGGCCCTGCGCGCGCTCGGCGTGGACTGGCGGCGCGAGGGCGACAGCCTCGATTACCGCGTGCGCGGCGTGGGCGGCCCGTTCCCGGTCAAGACCGGGGATCTCTTCCTCGGCAACGCCGGCACCGCCTTCCGGCCGCTCACCGCGGCGCTTGCGCTGTCGGGTGGTGAATACCGCCTGTCTGGCGTGCCGCGAATGCACGAGCGCCCGATCGGCGACCTGGTCGAAGCGCTGCGCCAGCTTGGCGCCGACATCACCTGCACCGCCAACGAGGGCTACCCGCCGCTGCATCTGAAGCCGGCGACGATCCGCCCCGGCGGCGTGGTGCGCGTGCGTGGCGATGTATCCAGCCAGTTCCTCACCGCGCTGCTGATGGCGCTGCCGCTGACCGGCGTCGAGACCACGGTCGAGGTGATCGGCGAGCTGATCTCCAAGCCCTACATCCGCATCACCCTCGAGCTGATGGCGCGCTTCGGTGTGCAGGTCGAGCAGCAGGGCTGGGCGCGCTTCGTCGTCCCCGGCGGCGCGCGCTACCGCAGCCCGGGCACGGTGTTCGTCGAGGGCGATGCCTCGTCGGCGTCGTATTTCCTCGCCGCCGGCGCGATCGGCGGCGGACCCGTGCGGGTCGAGGGGGTCGGGCGCACGAGCATCCAGGGCGACGTGCGCTTCGCCGAGGCGCTGGAACAACTCGGCGCCCGCATCACCATGGGCGACAACTGGATCGAGGCCTCGGCGCCCGCGGGCGGCGTGCTGAAAGGCTTCGATCTCGACCTCAACCACATCCCCGATGCGGCGATGACGCTGGCGGTGGCGGCGCTCTTTGCCGACGGTCCATGCCGGCTGCGCAACATCGCGAGCTGGCGGGTCAAGGAGACCGACCGCATCGCGGCGATGGCGACCGAGTTGCGCAAGGTGGGCGCCGAGGTGGAGGAGGGGGCCGATTACCTGGTGGTGAAGCGCCCGCAGACGCTGCTCCCCGCGGCGATCGACACCTATGACGACCACCGCATGGCGATGTGCTTCTCGCTGGTTACGCTGGGTGGTTGCCGGGTGCGCATCAACGACCCGAAGTGCGTGAACAAGACCTTCCCGGGCTACTTCGACGCCTTCGCGCAGATCGCTGCGCCGGTGCCGGTGATCGCGATCGACGGCCCGTCCGCGTCCGGCAAGGGTACGGTTGCGGCGCGCGTGGCAGAGGCGCTCGGCTGGCATTACCTCGACAGCGGTTCCTTGTACCGCCTGGTTGCGCTTGCCGCGATGCGCGCGGGCGTCGCGCTGGACGACGAGGCCGGTGTTGCGGACCTGGCGGGCGCACTGCCGGCGCGTTTCGAGGGCGGGCGGGTGCTGCTCGGCAAGGGTGACGCGAGTGACGTGACCGACGAGATTCGCTCCGAGGCGTGCTCGGCCGGTGCGTCGAAAGTGGCGGTGCTGCCACTTGTGCGCGAGGCCCTGTTCGAGCGCCAGCGCGCCTACCGCGTCGCCCCCGGGCTGGTCGCCGAGGGCCGTGACATGGGCTCGGTGATCTTCCCGGATGCGGGCATCAAGGTCTTCCTCACCGCGTCGGCCGAGGCGCGCGCAGAGCGGCGCTATAAGCAGTTGATCGAAAAGGGTTTGGCTGCTAGTATCGAAGTCCTTCTGAAGGATCTCCAGGAACGTGACGCGCGTGACGCGGCGCGGCCTGTGGCGCCGCTGATGAAGCTGCCGGACGCGGCCCTGCTCGACACCACCGAACGGAATGTCGATCAGGCCGTGGCTTTCGTCCTCGATCTCGTCGAGGCAGGGAGAAAGCGCTCCGGTTGAACGCAATCGCGCGGGGGCGTGGGCTCCGGCGCTTTTTTTCTTGAACCTACCTTGTTTGCCGACCCACGGCGGCACCGGAATTTTTCCATCTATGTCCAACGCCACCCCCTCCTTCGAAGAAAGCTTTGCCGATCTCTTCGAGGAAAGCCTTGCCCTCCAGGAAATGCGCACCGGTGAAGTCATCACCGCCGAAGTCGTGCGCATCGACCAGAACTTCGTCGTCGTCAACGCCGGCCTGAAGTCCGAAAGCTACGTGCCCATCGAGGAATTCCGCAACGACCGCGGCGAACTCGAAGCCAACGTCGGCGA
>JAGOEI010000165.1 GCA_017997795.1 Thauera sp.
ACCAGCGCGCCCCACACCGAGCCGATGCCGCCGATGACGACGATCACGAACGAGATGATCAGCACGTGGCTGCCCATGTTCGGGAACACCGACGAGATCGGCGAGGCCAGCATGCCGGCGAGTGCGGCCAGCGCCACGCCGAGGGCGAACACGATGCGGTAGATCATGTTGATGTTGATGCCGAGCGACTCGACCATGGTGCGGTCGTCGTTGCCGGCGCGGATCATCATGCCCAGGCGGGTGCGCTGGATGACGAAGTAGAGCGCGATCGCGAGCACGATGCAGACCGCCGAGATCGCCAGCCGGTACACCGGATAGCTCATCACCTCGGTGAGCTGGATCGACGCATCGAGGAAGGCCGGGATGGCCACGCCGTGCACGTCGTCGCCCACGAGCAGGCTGCGCAACTGCTCGAAGATCAGGATGAGGCCGTAGGTCAGCAGCACCTGCTCGAGGTGGTCGCGCTTGTACAGATGCGCGAACAGCGCCCATTCGAGGAAGGCGCCGAAGGCGAGCGCGAGCGGAATGCCGAGCGCGATCGCCATCACCAGGCTGCCGGTCGCGCTGGTCAGCACGAAGGCCAGGTAGGCGCCGATCATGTAGAAGCTGCCGTGCGCCAGATTGATGATGCCCATGATGCCGAACACCAGCGTCAGCCCGCTTGCCACCAGGAAAAGGAGCAAACCGTACTGCAGCGAGTTCAGCGTCTGGATCAGGAAGGTTGCGAAATCCATGACGTTTCCCCTCCTGGCAGGCGCGTGCCTGCCGGGATGAAGTCGGGTTCAGAAAGAGAAGGGATGCAGCGGCGCAGCCCGGTTGGACCCGGGGCCGAACCGGCGTGCCGGCGGGACGCAGGCGCGCCCCGCCGACGCTCGCTTAGAGCTTGCAGCCGCGGGCCGGATCGGCGAGCGCCTTGGAGACGACCTCGACGACCACGTTCTCGTTGCCCTTGACCTCACGCATGTAGATGTCCTGCACCGGGTTGTGCGCCTTCGACAGCGTGAAGGGGCCACGCGGGCTGTCGATCGTCGCCGACGCCATGCCCTTGATGAGCTCTTCCTGCTTGGCAGGATCGCCACCGGCGGCCTTGAGGCCGGCCTCGTACATCTGCGCGGCGTCGTAGCCCTGCACCGCGTAGACGTCCGGCTGCATCTTGTAGGCCGCCGCGTACTTGGTGCGGAAGGCCGCATCCTTCGCGTTGGTCAGGCCGTCGGCGTAGTGCAGCGTGGTCAGCAAGCCTTCGCCGGCACCCCCCATCGCTGCGAGGTTGCCGTCGGTGAGGAAGCCCGGGCCGTAGAGCGGAATGCTGGACTTCAGGCCGGCAGCGGCATAGTCGCTGACGAACTTGGCGGCGCCGGCGCCGGCGAAGAACACGAACACCGCGTCCGGCTTGAGCGAAGCGATCTCGGTGAGGAAGGGCTGGAACTCGACGTTCGGGAACGGCAGCGTCATTTCCTTGACGACCTTGCCGCCGCCCTTTTCGAAGGCCTCCTTGAAGCCGGCAACCGACTCCTCGCCGAACGAGTACTTCCAGGTCACGGTCGCGATGTTCTTCAGACCCTTCTTCGCCAGCGCCTCGCCCATCGCGTAGGACGGCTGCCAGGCGGAGAAGGACGAGCGGAACACGTAGGGCGAGCACAGCGGGCCGGTCAGGTCGTTGGCGCCGGCGTTGGGGATGATCATCAAGGTCTTGGTGTCACGGGCGACCTTGGCCATGGCGAGCGCGACGCCGGAGTGCACGGTGCCGACCAGCACATCCACCTTCTCGCGCGACACCAGCTTCTTCGCATTCTCGGTGGCCTTGGCGGGGTTGGATTCGTCATCCACGGTGAAGTATTCGACCTCGCGCCCGCCGAGCTTGCCGCCGTTCTCTTCGACGAACTGCTTGAAGCCGTTGGTGATCGCGTTGCCGAGCGCGGCGTAGGTGCCGGTGTAGGGCAGCATCAGGCCCACCTTGACCTTGTCCTCGGCGTAGGCCGAGCTCAGGCCGGCCGCAACCAGGGCGGCACCAAGTACGAAATTGCGCGTAGCAGAAAATTTCTTGTCCATTTGTCTCTTCCTTTGGTTCTACTTTGATAACAACGTTTTATATTCTTCCGGCACCGAAACGTCCGGCACCGGGGCACAGCTCGTCACACCACCGGATGATGTCGCCCCGGGGGTGAGCGCCACGTCCGGCTGCGGACAGGGCGTATTTCTGCAATCGGAGCGGCTTCAGCCTCGGGTGGGTTCGGTCAGGAAATCACCAACCAGTTTCGCGAAGCGCGCGGCGTGCTCGATCTGCGTCCAGTGGCCGCAGCGACCGTACACATGCAACTGCGATCGATCGATCCACTCCGCCAGCGTCAGCGAGGTGAGCAGCGGAATCACCCGATCGTCGCGCCCATGCACGATCAGGGTCTCGTGCGGCAGCGCGCGGATGTGTTCCTCGCGACTCGCCAGGGCATCCACCCAGCGCTGACGCGGCGCCGGGAACATCGCACCGAAGGACTCCTGAAAGCCGGGGCGGATGCTGGCGCGATAACGCAGCTCGGCCAGCTCGTCATTCACCAGGCTGCGATCCCAGGCGAAGTAATCCATGATGCGGCGCATGTTCTCGAACGATGGCGTGTAGCCCCACACCGCATCCAGGCCCTCGGTGATGTCGAAAGGCACGCCGACGCTGCCCATCAAGACCAGCCGCCGCACGCGCTGCGGATGACGGATCGCCATCGCCAGCGCCAGCGCACCGCCAAACGAGTTGCCCACGACGTCCGCCTGCTCCAGCCCGAGCGCGTCGAGCAAGCCGATCGCCTGCGCCACCCAGGTGTCGAGGTCATAGCGGATGCCGGCAGGACGCTCGCTGAAACCGAACCCGGCCATGTCGGGCGCGATCACCCGCAGCCGCTCGGACAAGGCCGGCATCACCAGCCGCCAGTTCGCCCACGCCGACACACCGGGACCCGAGCCATGAATGAACAGCGCCGGAAAGCCGTCGCCCACATCGTGATAATTGGTCGTGATGCCGGCCGCCTGAACGCTTCTGGCGATTTCCGGATTGTCGGGATTGGCGGAGGCCGCCTTGTCGGGCGCGGTGTCGCTCATGGTTCTCTTCCTTCTTCCGTCCAGCCGTCTCCCCGGATCGTCACCAGCCTGGCGACGATCCGGGGAAGCGAGTCACGATCGCGAACCGGTCAGGTCACGACGCTCAGGAAGCGCTCGTTGAGCTTGCGGTCGTGATAGAAGATCGCCGGGCCGACCTGGTCGAAGGTCCAGGTGATCGGCGCGTGGTCCGGGTACGTCTCGTAACCGCCGGCGAAGGTCTCGAAGCGGTTGCCCGACGGATCGAAGGCGTAGATCGTCGTGCCGCGGGTGATGCCGTGGCGGGTCGGACCGATGTCGATCGAAACGCGGTTCATCGACATGATGTCGGCCGCGCGCAGCACTTGCTCCCAGGTACCGAGCAGGAACGACAGGTGGTGCAGCTTGCCCGGCTCGGGGTGGCAGACGAAGGCCAGGTCGTGCGCCTTGTGCGAGCACGAGATGAACATTGCCAGCAGCGACTTGCCGTCTTCCATCAGCACGCGCTCGACCAGGTGGAAGCCGAGCACCTCGGAGAACAGCTTGAGGGTGTCCTCGAGGTTCGGGCCGTAGAGCAGGCAGTGGTCGAAGCGGTGCGGGCCGATGCCGTGCTCGGCCGCCGGAATCCACGGATCGGGGTTGGTGTAGGGCTGACCGTTACCGACGTCGGTCTTGTCGGCATACAGCTCCATCACGTGACCGGTCGGGATCGTGAAGCGCACACGCTCACCGGTTTCCAGCAGTTCGCCGGCCGCAACGCGCTCGGTAGCCACACCGTATGCCTGCAGGTCCTTGTCGAGCTTCTCGAGCGTGGCCTTGTCCTTGACCTTGAAGCCGATCAGGTCCACGCCGGCACGGTCGGCCTGGCGCAGGATCACGCTGTTGTGGTCGCGCTCGTCCCAGGCCTTGAAATAAACGCGGCCCGCCGCATCACGGCCGGTCTCGACCAGGCCCAGTACGTTCTTGTAGAACTCAACGCTTTCATCCAGATCGAGCACGCGCAGCTGGATGTGCCCGGGACGCATTACACCGGTAGTTGCCATTTCATCTCCTCTTCGTCAGGGAGTGACGGTTCGGCGCCGCAAGCCAAGGCTCGCAGAACTTGCCTTCCCGCCACGTTTTGTCGAACCCGCGCACCGGTTTGCCGGCATCGATCGAGCCCCACAATCTCGAGTCTTCGCACCCGGGGCGCCGCCCCGCGCACAGCCGACCTGTTCAGTCCGCGCCCTCTCGAGCCTTCTCGGTCGAGGCGCAGACGTTCTTCTTCATCTTGCCGATCACGGAGAGCGTGATGTCGCTCAGCGGCCGCACGCGACAGGCGAGCACGATCGACGCTGCCTCTTCTTCCACGCTGACGTACTCGCGACTCATCACGCGCTTCTGGTACTCGCCCGAGAGGATCTGGATCTTGCACACGCCGCATCCGCCGCCCCGACAGCCCACGGGAATGCCGCGCTTGCACAGGCGCTCCATGCCGCACAGCAGGCTCTCGTCCGACCGGCAGCGGTAAACCTCGCCGGTGTCTTCGATGGTTACGTTGAAAAAGGTGCTCACGCGCCGCTTGCTCCTGCGTGGCGAAACGACCGCTGCTGCCCGCTGCGCTCAGGGGCTGCCGCGCCGGATCCGCCTGTCTCCGTTGAGGTTGTTTGCAGTCCTGCGGGCCGGGGGCCTGCAGAAAGCTTTCTTATGTGCAGATTAGGGGCTGCGGCCGGGCTGCAATATCCAGTTTCTGCACGAGCGTTATCCGCTTTGTGCAAACCGCGGCAGCCCCGGCCGGCGCAAACATTGAAAAATGCGGCCTGCACAAAGCGGATAGTGATCATGCAGGAATTGGATATTTCCGCAGACGCGCCCTTCTTACGATGCGGCTTCCATACCCAAACCACAAACGGAGACTTCGGCGATGATCACGAAGGAGTATCTGGACACCCTGATCCAGAAAGACAAGGAAAAGGGCCTGTTCCGCTGCAAGCGTGAGATGTTCACGAACAAGGACCTGTTCGACCTCGAGATGAAGCACATCTTCGAAGGCAACTGGATCTATCTGG
>JAGOEI010000041.1 GCA_017997795.1 Thauera sp.
GTCGCCCGCATCCAGCAGGGCAATCGCACAAAGCCGCCGTGGGAGCGGGCTTGCCCGCGAACGCGCACCGACACGGACCCATTTCGCGGGCAAGCAAGCTCCCACGCGTGCTGCCCGAGCTAGCCCGACCGTTCGTGCGATCGCCCTGCCGCGTCCAGGTCGATGAGGATGGGGCAATCCGGGCGCGCGTCACCATGGCAATGCGCGGCGAGCGTGCGCAGCGTGCACGCCATGCCCTGCAGTTCGGCGATCTTGCGCTCGAGCGCGGCGACGTGCTCGAGCGCGATGCGCTTAACGTCCGCGCTCGCTCGCCTCTGGTCACGCCACAGCGCGAGCAGTTCGGCGATATCCGCCAGCGAAAAGCCGAGGTCGCGCGCACGACGGATGAAGCGCAGCACATGCACGTCCTCGTCGGTGTAGAAGCGGTAGCCGGCCTCGGTCCGCCGCGCTGCCGCCAGCAGGTCGATCGACTCGTAGTAGCGGATCATCTTCGCGGAAACGCCCGAGGCGGCGGACGCCTTGCCGATGTTCATCATGTTCGCGACCTCCTTCAAGCCGCTGCCGACACCGCGTCGGCGCCGAAGCGACGCAGGCGCAGCGCGTTGCCGAGCACGAACACGCTCGACATCGACATCGCCGCCGCCGCGAACACCGGCGACAGCAGCGCGCCGAAGGCCGGGTAGAACACCCCCGCGGCGAGCGGGACCAGCGCGCTGTTGTAGGCGAAGGCCCAGAACAGGTTCTGGCGGATGTTGCGCATGGTGGCGCGCGACAGCGCGATCGCGCGCGGCACGCCCATCAGGTCGCCCGACATCAGCACCACGTCGGCGCTCTCGATCGCCACGTCGGTGCCGGTGCCGATCGCGATGCCGACATCGGCCTCGGCCAGCGCGGGCGCGTCGTTGATGCCGTCGCCGACGAAGGCGACGCGGCGCCGGGCGCCCGATCCCGCCGATCCCGCCGCCTCAGCGGCCTCAGCGGCCTCAGCTGCCTCAGCCGCCTCAGCCGCCCCGGCCACCCCAAGCGCCCCGGAAGAAGCGGCGGAACCGGCCGCGCCGCCAGCGCCGGACATCGACTGGACCGAGCCCACCGCGCTCGCCGCACTGGTCGAAGCGCGACCAAAGCCGCCGCCCTCTGCCAGCCTGCGCAGCGCCGCCACCTTGCCATCCGGCAGAACCTCCGCGATCACCTCGTCGATGCCCGCCTGGCGCGCGATCGCGCGCGCGGTGCGTTCATTGTCGCCGGTGATCATCGCCACCTTGAGCCCCATCGCGTGCAGCGCCTTCACCGCCGCCACCGACGTGGGCTTGAGCGGATCGGCGACCGCGATGATCGCCGCCAGGCGGCCGTCGATGGCGGCGTAGAGCGGCGACTTGCCCTCGTCGCCCAGGCGCGCGGCGGTGTCGGCGAACACGCCCACATCCAGGCCGAGTCGGCGCATCAGGCGGTCGGCGCCGACCTCCACGCGCCGGCCCGCCACCGTCGCGCTCACACCATGGCCAGCGTCGGCCGCGAAACCCTCCGCCTCGTCCAGCGCCAGCCCTTCGTCACGCGCGGCGGCGACGATCGCCTCGGCGATCGGATGCTCGGAGCGGCGCTCGACCGCGGCCACCCACGCCAGCACCTCGGCGCGATTGATGCCGTCGGCCACCACCAGATCGGTGAGCTGCGGCTTGCCCACGGTGAGCGTGCCGGTCTTGTCGACCGCCACCACCTCGGCGTCGCGCAGCAGTTGCAGCGCGTCGCCCTTGCGGAACAGCACGCCCATCTGCGCCGCGCGCCCGGTGGCGACCATGATCGAGGTCGGCGTCGCCAGCCCCATCGCGCACGGGCAGGCGACGATCAGCACCGCCACCGCGTTGACCAGCGCAAAGCTCAGCGCCGGCACGTCCTCCGCCAGCCAGGCCGCGCCGAACACCAGCCAGGCGAGGAAGGTGAGCGCCGCCACCCCCATCACCACCGGCACGAACACCATCGTCACCTTGTCCACCAGCGCCTGGATCGGCAGCTTGGCGCCCTGCGCCGTCTCGACCATGCGCACGATCTGCGCGAGCACGGTGTCGGCGCCCACGCGGGTGGCGCGGAAGGCGAAGGCGCCGCGGGTGTTGAGCGTGCCGCCGACCACGGTCGCACCCACGCCCTTCTCCACCGGCACCGGCTCGCCGGTGATCATCGACTCATCGACGAAGGAAGAGCCTTCGACCACTTCGCCGTCTACCGCCACCTTCTCGCCCGGGCGCACCTCGAGCACGTCGCCCACCACCACCTCGCCGATCGGGATCTCGACGCCCTCGGCACCACGGCGCACGCGCGCCGTGCGGGGCTGGATGCGCATCAGGCGGCGGATGGCGTCGCTGGTCTTGCCGCGCGCACGTGCTTCGAGCAGGCGCCCGATCAGGATCAGGGTGATGATCACCGCCGCAGCCTCGAAATACACATTGACCGTGCCCGCCGGCAGCAGCGCGGGCGCGAACAAGGCCACCACCGAGTAACCCCAGGCCGCCGCGGTGCCCATCGCCACCAGCGCGTTCATGTCCGGCGCGCCACGCAGCAGCGCGGGCACGCCCTTGCGGAAGAAGCGCAGCCCGGGGCCGAACATCACCGCGCTGGTGAGCACGAACTGCAGCAGCCAGCTCGTACGGTGGCCGATCGTCGCCATCACCCAGTCGTGCACGCCGGGGATCAGGTGCGAGCCCATCTCGAGCACGAACACCGGCAACGTCAGCGCCACTGCGATCCACACCGCGCGCCGCAGCGCGGCCTCTTCGGCGGCGGCATCGGCCGCGCGCGCGCCCTCGCTCACTTCCGCGGCCGGCGTCGCGCCGAAGCCGGCCTTCTTCACCGCCGCGACCAGCGCCGCGGTCGGCACACTGCCGGCGAGCTCGACATGGGCGCGGCGCGCGGCGAGGTTGACGTTCGCCGTCACCACGCCCGGCACGCGCTGCAGCACCTTCTCGACGCGGCCGACGCAGGCGGCGCAGCTCATGCCTTCGATGTCGAGCTCGAGCGTATCGCGCCGGACCTCATAGCCGGCCTTGGCGACCGCGTCGATCAGCGCCGACAAGGGCACCGCGGCGGGCGCGGTCACGGTGGCGGTCTCGGTGGCGAGGTTGACGCTCGCCGCCTGCACGCCCTCGACCTTCATCAGGGCGCGCTCGACGTGGGCCACGCACGAGGCGCAGGTCATGCCGGCGATGTTGAGCGTGCGCACATCCGGGCTTGCAGTTCTGGTGTTCATGATGTGTCCTGCCGGGAGAGTCGTGATGATCTGACTGTAGACCTTGCCAACGTGGGAAGGTCAAGCGGTTCGGATCTTATCCGGTGAACAGGAAGACCCAAGCCGACACCCCGCTGACACGCCCATTACATTCCTGTCAGCTTCGGCCATGCCCGGCGCGGCAAGGCACAATTCGAAGCATGAAGATCCGCACCGGAGTCCGCATCATGCACATCCCCGCCCAATCGAAACTCAAGTCCGTTCGCACGCTGGTCGCCAGTGCGCTGCTCGGCCTGTCCACCCTCGGTGGCATCTCCACCGCCGTCGCCGCCGACGACGAGGTCGTCATGTACAAGGACCCGAACTGCGGCTGCTGCGGCAAATGGGCGGAGCACATGCGCACGCACGGCTTCAAGGTCAAGGAAGTCGCCACCACGCAGATGGGGCAGGTCAAGGGCGAGGCCGGCGTGCCGCAGGCGCTCGGCTCCTGCCACACCGCCAGGGTCGGCGGCTATGTCGTCGAGGGCCACGTCCCGGCGGCCGACGTGCGCCGCATGCTGACCGAAAAGCCAGCCATCGCCGGCATCTCCGCCCCCGGCATGCCGATGGGCTCGCCCGGCATGGAAGGCCCCTACCCGGCCGACCGCTACGACGTCGTCAGCTTCGACGCGCAAGGCAGGACGGCGGTGTACGCAAGCCACTGAGGCCGAACGGAGTCGGACAATCAAGCGCGCGACAGGATGGCCGCGGTAAAGCGCAGGAATTCGTCGAGATGCTCGGTGATCACACTCACCGTGATCGGGAGCAGCAACTCCTGATAGTCGTGCACCGCGATATTGCGAAACCCGACCATGCGCTTCATCGCATCGGCCAGCGCGAGCTCGACCCAGCCCGCGGCCGAAAGCATGTCGAACACGTCGCGCGCGCTTTGCGGCAAGCCCAGGCGCTCGCGGCGGACGATGTGGTGGCCGATGTCGAGTGCAGCCTCGCAGGCACGCTGCACGTTGAGAACGGCCGCGTCCTGGCGGGTGAAATCGGTGGCGAAATGCTCACCCGCCGCGGCGTACTCCTGACGCGCTCGCGCGACGCAGCGCTCGATGGTCGCCGCCTTGTTGAGCAGAAGGTCATCGAC
Source organism: Thauera sp. (assembly GCA_017997795.1). GTDB lineage: Bacteria > Pseudomonadota > Gammaproteobacteria > Burkholderiales > Rhodocyclaceae > Thauera. The sequence continues at coordinate 4,350 of JAGOEI010000041.1, forward strand.
CATACACCCTCCCCTCGCGGCGAATGTCCGCCAGCAAGCCGGCGCGTGCGCGATCGAAATCGAGTTTCTCGCTCATCACGAAACACTCGAAACGCCCCGCGTCCAGCTCCCTGCCCCACAAACGGCGCCCCTCGGTCAGGACCTGATACTGCATCACCGTAGTCGCCCGCCGCAGATCGAGCAGGTCGACGTCCAGGTCGATTGCCGCGGACAGGTCTCCGGCCAGCGCCCAGAGCTCGAGCGGATCGGCGTAACCGGGCACCAGGATCGCAAGATCCAGATCACTGTCGGGTCGATGATCACCCTTGACCCGACTGCCGAAGGCATAGATCGCCATCGCCTGCGGCAGGGCAGCAAGCACTGGCATCACGATCGCCTCGTCGGGCGGCATCGCGGCGGATCGGGAGGCGTGGGCGTCGAGCGCGTCTGGCATCTTGGCAAAGGGCAACAAGGACGAGCCAAGCATACCCCAAGCGCCCCGGGGGCCCTACCGCGCTCGCCCGGCGCGCACTGCCGGGCACCGCCGCAACGGCTCGGCCCGGCGCATGCGCTCAAGCATCCGCAGCTTCGCCTCGCCACGTGCCGCGCGCCGCGCGCTTCTCGTCCCGGCGCACGAAAGCCACCTTGCTCTCGCGCGCGCGCAACTGGCCGCAGCCGGCATCCACGTCCTGCCCGGCCGATTGCCGCAGCTTGGTCAGGATGCCGCGCCGATGCAGCGTGCGCGCGATCCCGGCGGCACGCTCGGCGCTCGGACGGCGGAAATCGAGGCCATCGACGGCGTTGAACGGGATCATGTTCATCACCGCGTACTTGCCGGCGAGCAGGCGCGCGATGCCTTCGATCTCGTCTTCGCTGTCGTTCACGCCCTCGATCAGTGTCCACTGGTACTGGATCGGGTAGCCGGTGGCGCGCGCATAGTGCTCACCCAGCGCGATCAGCTCGGCCGGGTCGATGCGCGGCGCGCGCGGCAGCAGTTGCGCGCGCAGGTCGGCGCGGGTGGTATGCAGCGACAGCGCGAGCGCAGGCCTGACCTGCATCTGCGGCAGACGCTCGAACACGCGCGCATCGCCCACGGTGGACAACACCAGGTTCTTGTGCGGGATGGCGCCCTCGGTGCCGAGCAGCTCGATCGCCTCGACCACCGCGTCGAGGTTGTGCGCCGGCTCGCCCATGCCCATGAACACCACCTTGTGCACCCGGCGCAGCCGGCGCGCGAGCGCGACCTGGGCGACGATCTCGGCGCTGCCGAGCTGGCGCAGCAGGCCGTCCTTGCCGGTCATGCAGAACACGCAGCCCACCGCGCAGCCGAGCTGGGTGGACACGCACAGCCCGTCGCGCGGCAGCAGCACGCTCTCCACGGTCTGGCCATCGGCGAGCTCGACCAGCAGGCGGGTGCCGTCCTCGCCCGGATGTTCGGAGCGCACGCGCGCCAGCGCACACAGCTCGGACTCGAGTTCGGGCAGCGCGGCCTGCAGGGCCTTGGGCAGGCGGTTGGATTCGGTGCGCGGACCAGCGTCCAGCGCCAGGCCCTGCAGCCAGGCGCGCAACAGGCGGGCCTCGTGGCTCGGGCGGGCGCCGAGCGCGCGCAGGCGCTGGCGGATGGCGTCGATGTTCATGGCGCGCGATGCTAGCACCTCGACCTGCAACGCGCGCAGGCGATCGCGCCTTCGGCAGCGGCAGCGTGTCGCCGCTCACAAAACGGCGCGTCACGCTGTCCGGCTCCTTGGCTCCGCCGCCTATAATCGGCGCTAACCGTTTCGAGGAAACCTGCATGTCCGACCTGCGCTTCGAAGGCTCGCAAGACTACGTCGCCACCCCCGACCTGATGCTCGCGGTCAATGCCGCCATCCGCCTGCAGCGCCCGCTGCTGATCAAGGGCGAGCCGGGCACCGGCAAGACCATGCTCGCCGAGGAAGTGGCGGCCGCGCTCGGGCTGCCGCTGCTGCAGTGGCACATCAAGTCCACCACCAAGGCGCAGCAGGGCCTGTACGAGTACGACGCGGTGTCCCGCCTGCGCGACTCGCAGCTCGGCGATGACCGCGTCAAGGACATCGGCAACTACATCGTCAAGGGCGTACTGTGGCAGGCCTTCGAGGCCGAGCAGCCCACCGTGGTGCTGATCGACGAGGTAGACAAGGCGGACATCGAGTTCCCCAACGACCTGCTGCGCGAACTCGACCGCATGGAGTTCCATGTATACGAGACGCGGCAGACCATCCAGGCCCGCCATCGCCCGATCGTGTTCATCACCTCGAACAACGAGAAGGAGCTGCCCGACGCCTTCCTGCGCCGCTGCTTCTTCCATTACATCCGCTTCCCCGATCGCGACACCATGCAGCGCATCGTGGACGTGCACTTCCCCGGGTTGCGCAAGGACCTGCTGACCCAGGCGCTCGAGGTCTTCTTCGGCCTGCGCGACATACCCGGGCTGAAGAAGAAGCCGTCCACGTCCGAACTCATCGACTGGCTCAAGCTGCTGGTGGCCGAGGACATCCCGCCCGAGGCGCTGCACAGCACCGACGGCAAGGCCGTCATCCCGCCGCTGCACGGCGCGCTGCTGAAGAACGAGCAGGACGTGCATCTGTTCGAGCGCCTGGTGTTCATGGCGCGGAACAACCGCTGAGAGGCCGGCCCCCATGCTGAAGGCACTTTTCGGCTGGTTGTTCGGCCGGCGCCCTGCACCGCCGGTGGGCCCGGCTGCCCGCGCGCCAGCGAGCCCGCCGCCAGCCGTGCCGGCAACGCCGACGCAGGACGACGCAGGCTTTCGCAAGCTCAACCGCGACGCGCCCCTGCGCGCGGGACAGCCTGCCGAGGCGCCCGCCGGCGAGCCCGCCACCTTCCTGTGCCGCGAGGCCATCCTCGGCCGCAACCAGCGCATCGCCGGCTACCAGTTCATGCTCCAGGAAGGCGCACGCGCGCGCATCCGGCACAGCACGCGGCGCGTCCATCACCTCTACGCCGAGGTCCTGGTGCGCAGCCTGGCCAGCGCCGACATCGGCGAGCTGCTCGGCCATCGCGTCGCCTTCATCGACGTGCCGGACTCGTTCCTCGCCGACCCCAGCCTCGCGCGCCTGCCGGCGCGCAATGTGGTGCTGGTGCCGACCCTGCACGCCGACCCGGGCGCCCCCGAACCGGATGCGCTGCGCCACACCGTGGAACAACTGCGCCAGCGCGGTTTCCGCATCGGTCTGCTCGACCCCACGGTGATGACCGAATTCACCCACCTGCTGCCGCAGGCCGATTTCATCGTCGTCCAGGCCGGGGGGCTGGACGCCCGACGCGGCCTGCAACTGAGCAACATCGCGCTCGAGATCGCGCCCAACGCGCGCCTGCTGATCCGCGAGCTGCCGTCGATCGAGGAATTCCGCTTCTGCTACAAGCTCGGGGCGACGCTGTTCCAGGGCCCCTTCGTGACCAGCCGCGAGGACTGGCGCGAGCGCGAACTGCCGCCCAACAGCGCCCGCATCGGCACCCTGATCGCCCGCCTGCGCGCGGACGCGAGCACCCACGAGCTGGCCGACCTGCTCAAGCAGGACGCCGCCCTGTCGCTGCGCCTGCTGCGCTACATCAACTCGGCGGCCAACATGCTGCCGCAGCCGGTGTCGTCGATCGAGCATGCGCTCACCCTGCTCGGGCGCGACAAGCTCTACCGCTGGCTGATCCTGCTGATCTGCAGCGCAGGCTCGAACGGCGAGCGCGGCGGTGCGGCGCTCGAGATCGCGCTCGTGCGCGGGCGCATGATGGAGCTGCTGGGTGCGAAGCGCCCGGTCGCCGAGCGCGAGGCGCTGTTCCTGGTCGGCCTGCTGTCGCTGGTGGACGTGATCCTGCAGGTGCCGATGGAGAAGGCGCTCGCGCCGCTGGCCCTGAGCCCCGACATCGACGCCGCGCTACGCGCGAACAGCGGCCCGCTGCAGCCCCTGCTCGAGCTCGCAATCGCCTGCGAACGCAGCGCCAGCGAGCACCTGCGCGAGGCTGCGGAACGCTGCGGCATCAGCGCGGAACACGCTTCGGAATGTCACATGCAGGCCCTGTCGTGGGCGATCCAGATCCAGGACTAGGCGGACGAACCCAGCCATGCTGATCGACTTCTTCCTGCACCTGAAGGCGCGCAAGCTGCCGGTGTCGACACGCGAGTTCCTGACCGTGCTCGAAGGCCTGCGCGACCATGTGTGCGGGCCGTCGATCGACGAGTTCTACTTCTTCGCGCGCACCTGCCTGGTCAAGGACGAGTCGCTCTACGACCGCTTCGACCAGGCCTTCGGCGAATACTTCAAGGGCGTCACCGCCCTGCCCGGCCTCGACGTCGACCTGCCCGAGGACTGGCTGCGCGCGATGGCGAAGAAGCACCTCTCGCCCGAAGAGCGCGCGAAACTGGAAAAGCTCGGCTGGGACAAGCTGATGGAGACTTTCCGCAAGCGCCTGGAAGAACAGAAGGGCCGCCACCAGGGCGGCAGCAAATGGATCGGCACCGGCGGCAGCTCGCCCTTCGGTAACAACGGCACCCATCCGGAGGGCATCCGCGTGGGCGGCGACTCGGCCGGTAACCGTACCGCGGTGAAGGTGTGGGACAAGCGCGAGTTCCGCAACCTGGACGACTCGGTCGAGCTCGGCACGCGCAACATCAAGGTGGCCCTGCGCCGGCTGCGCCGCTTCGCCCGCCAGGGTGCGGCCGAAGAGCTCGACCTCGACGGCACCATCGCCGCCACCGCGCGCAACGCCGGCTGGCTGAACCTGCTGATGCGGCCGGAGCGGCACAACGCGGTCAAGGTGCTGCTGTTCCTCGATGTCGGTGGCTCGATGGACGACCACATCAAGGTGTGCGAGGAGCTGTTCTCCGCATGCCGGCTCGAGTTCAAACACCTCGAATACTTCTACTTCCACAACTGCGTCTATGAGGGCGTGTGGCGCGACAACCGCCGCCGCCATGCCGAGCGCACCGCGCTGCTCGACGTCATCCACAAGTACGGGCCGGACTACAAGCTGATCTTCGTCGGCGACGCCACCATGAGCCCCTACGAGATCCTGCATCCGCACGGCTCGGTCGAGCACATGAACGCCGAGGCCGGCGCCACCTGGCTGCGCCGCCTGCTCGACGCCTACCCGGCCGCCGCCTGGCTCAACCCCGAGCCGGAGCGTCTGTGGCCCTACCGTCAGTCGATCGGCCTCATCGGCCAGATCATGGGCGAGCGCATGTATCCGCTGACACTCGACGGGCTTGCGCGCGCCATGCAGGCGCTGTCGCGCAAGCACTGAACGCAGCTGCGTCGCGCGGCACCGCGCTCGCGGCGCGCCAAAAAAAGAGCGGCTCATCGGCCGCTCAAGCTGCTGTCTGCACAAGCGCCGGAACGCTTTGTGAAACAAGATCGAACCGGCCCGCCTCCGGGGCCGGCCGTGTTTCATTCGGTGAAGGGCAGCGGCTGCATGCCGAAGCCTTCGTCGAGGTGCTTGATCTGGCGCAGCAGCTTGTCGAGTTCGCTCTGCAGGCTCGCCAGGCCCTCGTCATCCATCAGCCGCAGTGCCTCGGGCAACACGCCGCGCGCCGGAGACGGTGCCCGCGCCAGCAGCGCTGCGCCGTCGTCCGTCAGGTACAGCCGCACGACGCGCTGGTCGGCGCTCGTGCGCTCCTTGCGCACCAGGCCCGAGCTTTCCAGACGGTCGACCATGTTCGAGGTGGTCGACTGGTGAAGCGCCATGCGGTTGGCCAGTTCGCCGACGCGCAGTCCGTTCGCTTCGCGCAGCTCCTGCAGGGCCCACAACTGGGCGCCGGTCACGCCGCTCTGACGTTCGATCCATTGCGAGTGACGTTGTGCGGTCCGGATCAGGATCCGGAACCGCTGCAGGACCGACAACGGGCTCGCCGGCGGCGCCGGTTTCTTCACTTTCTGTTGCGTTTCCGCCATCTGAATCTCGCTCGGACTATATTTGCTCAAAGCATCATTGTCAAAAAAACATCACACCCTGCCATGGGGCGTATGGTAGCGGTATCGTCCACCTTTCGCATGTGCAACATGGCAAAAAAGCCAATGCGCCGCAGCCCGCCGCTGGCGGGCGAATGGCGCGATGCCGCACAGCAGCAGAGACCGCGATGAGCGAACCGAAGCCCGACGACAAGCAGCACACGACATCCCGCTGGAACCTCGCCCGACTGATGCGCGGCGGCCGGCGCTACGCCCTGCCCTGGCTGTCGCTGCGACGCTGGCGGGTTCGCCTGCTGCTGGTGGGCGCCGCCCTGCTGGCGGGCCTGATCGCGATCACCTTCGCGATCGGCGCGGAGCTGGCGATCAGCGCCCACGCCGGGGTGGTCCGCGAACGCCCCTGGCTGAGCCTGCTGATCGCGCCGGCCGGATTCGCCGCGCTCGCCTGGATCTCGCGTCGCTTCTTCCCCGGCACCGAAGGCAGTGGCATTCCGCAGGCGATCGCCGCCTCCATGTCCGACGACGGGCGCGTGCGTCGCCAACTGCTGTCCTTGCGCCTTGCCATCGCCAAAGTCTTCCTGACCCTGGGCGGGCTGCTCAGCGGCGCCTCGGTGGGTCGCGAAGGCCCGTCGGTGCAGATCGGCGCCTCGGTGATGCACATGCTCGCCAGCCGCAAGCGCCACCGCCGCATCGCCTCTAGCCGCGACCTCATCGTCGCCGGCAGCGGCGCCGGCATCGCGGCGGCCTTCAACACCCCGCTCGGCGGCATCATGTTCGCGATCGAGGAGATGTGCCGCTACCGCGCCTTCCAGGCCAACAGCACCACGCTCACCGCGGTGATCTTCGCCGGCCTGATGTCGCTCGCCGTGCTCGGCAACTACACCTACTTCGGGCGCACGCTGGCGACCATCGGCTGGCCGGACGGCGTGTGGCCGGTGCTGGCGTGCGGGGTGGCCGGGGGGCTGCTGGGGGGAATCTTCACCCGCGTGCTGGTCGCCTCCGCGCGCGGGCTGCCGGGGCGGCTCGGCAGGATCGCCGGCGACCAGCCGGTTGCCTTCGCGGCGATGTGCGGCCTGCTCACCGCCCTCATCGGCCTGGCCAGCGGCGGGCTCACCTACGGAACCGGCTATGCCGAATCCAAGGCCGCGCTCGAAGGCAGCGCCACGCTGCCGGCGGCCTTCACGCTGATGAAGCTGGCGGTGATCTGGCTCGTGTTCGTGTCGCGCATCCCGGGCGGCATCTTCGCGCCGGCGCTGGCCGTAGGCGCCGGGCTGGGCTCGGACATCGCGCTGCTGCTGCCGGGCGAGCCGGACCCGGCGATCCTGGTGCTGGGCATGGTGGCCTTCCTCGCCGCGATGACGCAGACGCCGATCACGTCGTTCGTGATCGTCATGGAGATGACCGCCAACCACCAGATGCTGCTGCCGCTGATGGCCACTGCGGTAGTGGCGCACGGCGTGTCGCGCTCGGTGGCGCCGGTACCGCTCTACCACGCGCTCGCGCACGGCTGGCTGCGGCGCGCGGAAAAACGGACGCACGAAAAGCACGCGCCGCCGCCTGCGCCTCCCGTTGCGGAGGCGCCAGCGGCGGCGGACTCGGTGACGACTGCAGCGCCCCCCTCGGGCACGCCCGCAGTTACATCCGCAGTAGCGCCCTCAGCGGATGCCAGCGCGCTGGATCAGCGCCTGTAGCTCGCCGACGATGCCGCGGCGGAACAGCAGCACGCAGACCACGAAGATCGTGCCCATGATCACCGTGACCCAGGAGCCCACGCTGTCGGCGAGCTCGGTCTGCAGCGACACGATGGTGGCGGCGCCGACGAGCGGGCCGAGCACGGTGCCCAAGCCGCCGAGCAGGGTCATCAGCACCACCTCGCCCGACATGTGCCAGTGCACGTCGGTGAGCGAGGCGAGCTGGAACACCAGGGTCTTGGTCGCCCCCGCCATGCCGGCGAGCGCGGCCGAGAGCACGAAGGCGAGCAGCTTGAATTTGGCAACGTCGTAGCCGAGCGACATCGCGCGCGGCTCGTTCTCGCGGATCGCCTTCAGGATCTGGCCGAAGGGCGAGTTGATCGCGCGGTAGATGATGAAGAAGCCGATGCAGAACACCGCGAACACGAGGTAGTACATCGCGATGTTGTTCGACAGGTCGATCACGCCGAAAAGATGACCACGCGGCACGCCCTGCAGGCCGTCCTCGCCCCCGGTCGCCTTCCACTGCAGCACGACGAAATACACCATCTGCGACAGCGCCAACGTGATCATCGCGAAGTAGATCCCGGTGCGGCGGATCGCCAGCACGCCGAACAGCCAGCCGAGCGCGCCGGCGGCGAGCGTGCCGCCGATGATGCCCAGCTCCGGCGTCACGCCCACGTCACGCACCAGCATCCCGCACACGTAGCCCGCGCTGCCGAGGAAGGCAGCGTGACCGAAGGAGAGCAGGCCGGCGAAACCGAGCAGCAGGTTGAACGCGCACGCGAACAGCCCGAAGCAGAGGATCTTCATCAGGAAGGTGGGATACACCGCGAACGGCGCCACCAGCCCGATCAGGAACAGCGCGCCGAACAGGATAGGCGTGGCGCGCGCGAACATCGAATTCGAGTTGTTCATCAGTCTGATTCCTTTGGCCGCGCTCAGGCCTTGCCGAACAGGCCGGCCGGCCGCACCAGCAGCACGATCACCATGATCACGAACACCACCACCGCCGAGGCCTCGGGGTAGAACACCCGGGTGAGGCCTTCGATGAGGCCGAGGCCGAGGCCGGTGAGGATGGAGCCCATGATCGAGCCCATGCCGCCGATCACCACCACCGCGAACACCACGATGATCAGGTTAGAGCCCATCAGCGGGCTGACCTGGTAGACCGGCGCGGCAAGCACCCCGGCGAAGGCCGCAAGCGCAACGCCGAAGCCGTAGGTGAAGGTGATCAGCAGCGGCACGTTGATGCCGAGCGCCTGCACGATCTGCGGGTTCTCGGTGCCGGCGCGCAGGTAGGCGCCGAGCTTGGTCTTCTCGATGATGAACCAGGTCGCGAAGCACACCGTCAGCGCGGCGACCACCACCCAGCCACGGTAGATCGGCAGGAACATGAAGCCCAGGTTCACCCCGCCCTGCAGCAGCTCGGGCACCGGGTAGGACTGGCCGGAGATGCCGTACTGGTCGCGGAAGATGCCCTCGAAGATCAGCGCCAGGCCGAAGGTGAGCAGCAGCCCGTAGAGGTGGTCGAGCTTGTACAGCTTGCGCAGCATCGTGCGCTCGATCAGCACGCCGAGCGCACCGATGACGATGGGCGCGAACAGCAGCGCCACCCAGTAGTTGATGCCGAGCTTGTTGAGCGCGATCCACGCCACGAAGGCGCCCATCATGTACTGGGCGCCGTGGGTGAAGTTGATGATGTTGAGCAGGCCGAAGATGATGGCCAGGCCCAGGCTCAGGATCGCGTAGAACGAACCGTTGATCAGGCCGACCAGCAACTGGCTGCCGAGCAGCGCGCTCGGGACGCCGAAGATTTCCATGTGCGACTCCCGCAGCGGCGCGGCCCTGCCGCCCCGGTGCGTCGTGAAGTGCGGGAGACCCCGCGATCAGCTTACTTCTTGACCAGCGGGCACTTCGACTGCGCCAGCGGCAGGAAGGCCTCGTCCGCCGGGATGGTCTGGCGGATGTTGTAGTAGTCCCACGGGTACTTGGACTCGTCCGGCTTCTTGACCTGGGCGAGGTACATGTCGTGGATCATGCGGCCGTCGTCGCGGATGCGGCCGTTCTTGGCGAAGAAGTCGTTGATCGGGGTGGCCTTCATCTGCGCCATGACCTTGCCCGCCTCGTCGGTGCCGGCGGCCTTGACCGCGCGCAGGTAGTGCATCACCGACGAATACTGGCCGGCCTGCACCATGGTCGGCATGCGCTTGTGCTTGTCGAAGAAGCGCTTGGACCAGGCGCGGGTCTCGTCGTTGAGGTCCCAGTAGAAACCGGTGGTCAGGTACATGCCCTGGGTGCTCTGCAGGCCGAGCGAGTGCACATCGGAGATGAACATCAGCAGGCCGGCGAGCGACTGCTTGGGCGTGACGCCGAATTCTGCCGCCTGCTTGATCGCGTTGGTGGTGTCGGCGCCGGCGTTGGCGAGGCCGATGATCTTGGCGCCCGAGGCCTGGGCCTGGAGCAGGAAGGACGAGAAGTCCGAAGCCGGGAAGGGGTGGCGCACCGAGCCCAGCACCTTGCCGCCGTTGGCGGTCACCACCGCGGACGAGTCGCGCTCCAGCGCCTGGCCGAAGGCGTAGTCGGCGGTGAGGAAGAACCAGGTGTCGCCGCCCTGCTGGGTCACCGCCTTGGCGGTGCCGTTGGCGAGCGCGTAGGTGTCGTAGGTGTAGTGCACCGCGAGGTCGGTGCACTGCTCGTTGGTGATCGGCGTGGAGCCCGGGCCGCTCATCAGCGTGACGCGGTTCATCTCCTTGGCGACCTTCATCACCGCGAGCGCGGTCGAGGTGGTCACCAGCTCGGTGGCGGCATCGACGCCCTCGCGCTCGAACCACTCGCGCGCCTTGTTGGAGGCGATGTCGGCCTTGTTCTGGTGGTCGGCGGAGACCATCTCGACCTTGAACTCGGGCTTGGCCTCGGCGATGAAGTCCGCGATCGCCATCTCGGTGGCGAGCACGGCGCCAGCACCGGCGAGGTCGGAATAGGTGCCCGACATGTCGGTGAGCACGCCGACCTTGACCGTGTTGCCCGAGACCTGCGCGCTCGCCGCGCCCGACAGCATCGCAAAGGCGGCCGCGCAGGCCAGGGTGCTGAGTTTCTTCATGTGCATCGTGTGTCTCCGTTTCTTGTGGTTGGTACGCGGGAACTGCGCGGCGATGCCGCTCAGACCCCCAGCGTCTGGTGCAGCCAGTCCATCTTGCCGGGGAGCTCCTCGGCGTTGATGGTGGCGATGATCTCGCCGTGCTCGAGCACGTAGTGGCGGTCGGCCAGCGGCGCGGCGAAGCGGAAGTTCTGCTCCACCAGCACGATCGTGAAGCCGCGCGATTTCAGCTCGACGATGACCTCGCCGAGCTTCTTGACGATCACCGGCGCGAGGCCCTCGGTGATCTCGTCGAGCAGCAGCAGCTTGGCCCCGGTGCGCAGCACCCGGGCCATCGCCAGCATCTGCTGCTCGCCGCCCGAGAGCTTGGAGCCCGGGCTGCTGCGGCGCTCGTAGAGGTTCGGGAACATCTGATAGATCTCGTCCACCGACAGCGCCCCGCTCGCCACCTGCGGCGGCAGCATCAGATTCTCCTCGGTGGACAGCGACGCGAAGATGGCGCGCTCCTCGGGCACGTAGCCGATGCCGTAGCGCGCCATGCGGTGGGTGGGCTCGGCGATCACCTCGCGGCCATTGACCATGATCGAGCCGGTGCGCTTGCCGACCAGGCCGAGCACCGATTTGAGCGTGGTCGAACGCCCCGAGCCGTTGCGCCCGAGCAGCGTCACACATTCGCCGCGCGCGACCTTGAGGTCGATGCCGTGCAGGATGTGCGACTCACCGTAGAAGGCGTGCAGGTCGTGGATCCGGAGCATCTCCGGATGGGGGGTGAAGGCACTGGTCATGGTGTCGGTCGCGCGGAATCAGTGGTGGGCGTCGTTCATGTCGTCGGAACCGACATAGGCCTCGAGCACCTTGGGGTTCTTCGACACTTCGGCGTAGGTGCCCTCCGCGAGCACGCTGCCGCGGGTGAGCACGGTGATGCGGTCGCACAGGTTGGCGACCACCGACAGGTTGTGCTCGACCATCAGGATGGTGCGGTTGGCCGACACCTTGCGGATCAGCTCGACCACGCGCGCGATGTCCTCGTTGCCCATGCCCTGGGTCGGCTCGTCGAGCAGCAGCATGGTCGGCTCGAGCGCGAGCGTGGTCGCGATCTCGAGCGCACGCTTGCGGCCGTAGGGCATCTCGGCGGTGACGGTGTCGGCGAAGCTCGTCAGATCGACCGCCTCGAGCAGCGCCATCGCCTCGCCGTTGAGGGCGTCGAGCGACTTGGCCGAGCGCCAGAAGTGGAATTCGGTGCCGAGCTTGCGCTGCAGGCCGATGCGCACGTTCTCGAGCACGGAGAGGTTGGGAAAGGTTGCCGAGATCTGGAACGAGCGCACCATGCCGCGGCGCGCGGTCACGGCCGGCGCCTCGCGGGTGATGTCCTTGCCCTCGAACAGGATCGTTCCCGCCGTGGGCGGCAGGAACTTGGTCAGCAGGTTGAATACGGTCGTCTTGCCGGCGCCGTTGGGGCCGATCAGGGCGTGGATATGGCCCTTCTGCACCTTCAGGTCGACGCCGGATACCGCGACGAAACCCTTGAACTCCTTCGTGAGTCCGCGGGTCTCGAGGATGAACTCGCTCAAGGGTGTCTCCCCAGCCATCGTTTGTTTTTGTAGCGACGGAGTGTTCCGGCTGGGCAGGGGAGCGTCAACCTATGGTTTGCCCCTATAGGCACGTCGTCTCGTTCCGGGGAACGCGCGGCGCAAGCGCACGGGCCGCGCAAGTGCGCGGCGATGGCGCGATCGGATGCGTCAATTGCCCGGCTGCGTCGTCCGCTCCAGCTTGCCCGGATCGAAGCCGCGCGCGGCCAGCCGCGCCAGCAAGGCCTCGTAGGCCTGCGCGTCAACCGCCGGCGTGCGCGACAGCACCCACAGGTATTCGCGGCTGGGCTCGCTGACCGCGACCAGTCGGTAATCCGGATCGAGGTCGATGACCCAGTAGTCACCCCACACCATCGGCAGGAAGGACAACCACGCCGGCGCGAAGCGCACCTCCAGCTTCGGCGAGTCGGCTGCGCCGATCTGGCGCGCCATGCCGACGGCCTCCGACAGCTCGCCGCTCGCCTCACGGCAACGGTTGATCACCTGCACCCGGCCATTGGGCTGCAGGCTGTAGTCGGCGCGCGTGTCGCCGACGCACTTCTTCTGGAACCAGTTCGGGTATTTGGCGATTTCGTACCAGGTGCCCATGTAGCGCGGCACATCGAGCGCGGCAATCGTTTGCAGGGGTTCGGTCGTTGCGGCGTCCGCAGACAGGGCCACGCTGG
>JAGOEI010000042.1 GCA_017997795.1 Thauera sp.
TTAAAGCAACCGACCTGCGCCTCACCTTCAACCCCGGAACGCCGATCGAGACCCAGGCCCTGCGCGGCATGTCGCTCGAGATCCCGACCGGGCAGTTCGTCACCGTGATCGGCTCCAACGGCGCCGGTAAGTCGACCTTCCTCAACGCCGTCTCCGGCGAGCAGAAGGTCGATGGCGGCACCATCGAGATCGACGGCATCGACATGACTCGCCAGCCGGTGTGGGCGCGCGCGCGCCATGTGGCGCGCGTGTTCCAGGACCCGCTCGCCGGCACCTGCGAGGACCTCACTATCGAGGAGAACATGGCGCTCGCCAAGATGCGCGGCGAGCGTCGCGGCTTCTCCTTCGCCGTCAAGCCGGCGCTGCGCGAGGAGTTCCGTGCCCAGCTGGCGACGCTGGGCCTCGGCCTGGAGAATCGCCTGTCGGACCGCATCGGCCTGCTCTCGGGCGGCCAGCGCCAGGCGGTGAGCCTGCTGATGGCGGCGCTGCAGCCCTCGCACCTGCTCCTGCTCGACGAGCACACCGCCGCGCTCGACCCGCGCACCGCGGCCTTCGTGCTCGAACTCACCGTGCGCATCGTCGCCGAGCACAAGCTCACCACGATGATGGTCACGCACTCGATGCGCCAGGCGCTCGACGTCGGCCAGCGCACCGTGATGCTGCACCAGGGCCGCGTCGTGCTCGACGTCTCGGGCAAGGAGCGCGAGGGCCTCGACGTGCATCACCTGCTCGACATGTTCGAGAAGGTGCGCGGCGAGGAGATCGACGACGACGCGCTGCTGCTGGGCTAGCGGGTGGGCGTTGCGGGGCGCCGTGCCGGCGAGCGCGTTTTAGCGTGCTGGTCAGGGGGTATTTGCTCAGACGCCATGCTCGGTCAGTGGCAGATGAGCAAATGAAAGACCTGACCCCGCGTAGGCGTTCCAGGCCCTGCGCGGCATGTCGCTCGAGATCCCGACCGGGCAGTTCGTCACCGTGATCGGCTCCAACGGCGCCGGCAAGTCGACCTTCCTCAACGCCGTCTCCGGCGAGCAGAAGGTCGACGGCGGCACCATCGAGATCGACGGCATCGACATGACCCGCCAACCGGTGTGGGCGCGCGCGCGCCACGTCGCGCGCGTATTCCAGGACCCGCTCGCCGGCACCTGCGAGGACCTGACCATCGAGGAGAACATGGCGCTCGCCAAGATGCGCGGCGAGCGCCGGGGCCTGTCGTTCGCGGTCAAGCCGGCGCTGCGCGAGGAGTTCCGCGCCCAGTTGTCCACGCTCGGCCTGGGCCTGGAGAATCGCCTCTCGGACCGCATCGGCCTGCTCTCCGGCGGCCAGCGCCAGGCGGTGAGCCTCTTGATGGCGGCGTTGCAGCCCTCGCGCCTGCTGCTGCTCGACGAGCACACCGCCGCGCTCGACCCGCGCACCGCGGCCTTCGTGCTGGAACTCACCGTGCGCATCGTCGCCGAGCACAAGCTCACCACGATGATGGTCACCCACTCGATGCGCCAGGCGCTCGACGTCGGCCAGCGCACCGTGATGCTGCACCAGGGCCGCGTCGTGCTGGATGTGTCCGGCAAGGAGCGCGAGGGGCTCGACGTGCATCACCTGCTCGACATGTTCGAGAAGGTGCGCGGCGAGGAGATCGACGACGACGCGCTGCTGCTGGGGTAGCGCCCGGGTGTCGTGGCGCGCCGTGCCGGCGAGCGCGTTTTCGCTTGCTGGTCAGGGGTTATTTGCTCAGGCGCCATGCTCGGTCAGTGGCAGATGAGCAAATGAAAGACCTGACCCTAGATTTCCAATGAAAGACCTGACCCTAGGTTTCCCCATCCTTGAGTTGTGCGCACGATTGGCGCACAATCGGCGCATTGTTTTCCTAGGAGCGCTCGATGAACTCCCTGACCAAAGACACCCGCCTGCACATCCGGTGTGACCAGGAAGTTCGGCGTCTGCTCGACAAGGCTGCGGCCTACGCGCACATGAGCGTGTCGGAGTTCGTGCTGCGAAACGCAGTCGAGCAAGCGCAGACTCTGGTTCAGCAGCACGAGGCCATCACGCTGTCGCAGCAGGATTTTTCCGCGTTTCTCGATGCCCTGGATGCACCGGCTCACCCCGCTCCGGCCTTGCAGAGGGCGTTCGTCCGCCACGCCAGCCAGGTGCGCTGAGTGGAGTACCGCATTCGCGCGCTCGACAACGAGACGGCGACCGCCGATTTTCGATGTGGGGAGGCGGCGCTGGATGAATACTTGCACCGTTATGCCAGGCAGGACGTCAAGCGCGGTGTGGCGCGGGTGTTCGTGGCGACGCCGGGGGATCTCGCCAGCGAGGTCGCAGGCTTCTACACACTGAGCGCCGCCAGCGTTGCCGCCGAAAAGCTACCCGAGTCCTTGCGCAAGAAGCTGCCGCGTTACCCCGTCCCTGCCGCCTTGCTCGGTCGGCTTGCCGTGAGTGAAGTGGCGCAAGGGCAGGGCCTGGGTTCCATCTTGTTGGTCGATGCTTGCAAGCGGGTGGCCGCGGCCAGCCAGACGCTCGCGGTGGCGGCCATCATCGTCGATGCCAAATCGCCCGCTGCGGCCACCTTCTACAAACACTTCGGATTCGTCGAGCTTCCTGGCCAGCCGGGGCGCTGGATGTTGCCGAGGTCCCATTTCGTTCAGGGACTTTGAACGCCTGATTGTTCTCGACTCACAGAGTCCTTCGCCGTGCGCTTTCCGACCTTCACGGCCGCCGATGTCCCGGGCAATCGCTTAGAATCCGCGTTTTGCCCAAGACCGCACCGACGCTGCCATGTCCCAGAATTCCGCTTCCCGTCCCGTCCGCACCCGCTTCGCCCCCAGCCCGACCGGCTACCTCCACATCGGCGGCGCGCGCACCGCGCTGTTCTCCTGGGCCTTCGCCCGTCGCCATGGCGGGACCTTCATCCTGCGCATCGAGGATACCGACGTCGCGCGCTCCACGCCCGAGGCGGTGCAGGCCATCCTCGACGGCATGGACTGGCTGGGGCTGGAACACGACGAGGGCCCGTTCTACCAGATGCAGCGCATGGACCGGTACAAGGAGGTCATCGGCCAGATGCTGGCCGCCGGAACCGCCTACCACTGCTACATGTCGTCCGAAGAGCTCGACCAGATCCGCGAGGCGCAGCGCGAGCGCGGCGAGAAGCCGCGCTACGACGGGCGCTGGCGGCCCGAAGCGGGCAAGACCCTGCCGCCGCCGCCCGAAGGCGTGCAGCCGGTGGTGCGTTTCCGCAATCCGGCAGACGGCGTGGTGGCCTGGGACGACCTGGTCAAGGGCCGCATCGAGATCGCCAACGCCGAGATGGACGACTTCATCATCGCGCGCGCCGACGGCACGCCGACCTACAACTTCTGCGTGGTGGTGGACGACTGGGACATGGGCATCACGCACGTCATCCGCGGCGACGACCATGTGAACAACACCCCGCGCCAGATCAACGTGCTGCAGGCGCTCGGCGCCGAGGTGCCGCTGTACGCGCACCTGTCGATGATTCTCGGTGACGACGGCACCAAGCTCTCCAAGCGCCACGGCGCGGTGAGCGTGATGCAGTACGACGACGACGGCTATCTGCCGGATGCGGTCATCAACTACCTGGCGCGCCTGGGCTGGAGCCACGGCGACGATGAAGTGTTCAGCCGCGAACAGTTCGTCGAATGGTTCGATCTCGACCACATCACGCCCTCGGCCGCGCAGTTCAACACCGAGAAGTTGAATTGGCTCAACGCCCAGTACATCAAGAAGGCCGACGATACATTCCTCGCTGCCGAGGTCGCCAACCGCCTCGCGCGCCGCGAGGTGAACCCCGAGACCGGCGTGACCCTGGAAGCGGTGGTGGCGCTGTACAAGGACCGCGCCACCAACCTGAACGAGTTGGCCGATGCGGCCGAGCTGTTCGTCGCCGACGTGCATCCGGCGCCGGAAGTGATCGGCCAACACCTCACTGCCACCGCGAAGGCCGCGCTCGCCAGCCTGCGCGCACGGCTTGCCGCGGCGGAGTGGAACAAGGCGGCGCTCAGCCAGGCGATCAAGGACACGATGGCCGAGCATGGGCTGAAGATGCCGCAGGTCGCGATTCCGCTGCGGGTGGCGGTGCTCGGCGTGCCGCAGACGCCGGCGATCGATGCGGTGCTGGAGGTGCTGGGCCGCGAGCGCGTGCTCGCGCGGCTCGACCGCCACCTCTGATCGGATGCGGCGGGCGGGTCACGTCGGCCCGCTCGCCGCCCCGAAACGACGAAAGCCCCGGCGCAAACCGGGGCTTTCGTGCTTTCAAACGCTGGCCGGGGTTCAGGCGGCCTTGCGCATGCTGCGGCCACGCGATTCGGTCGCCGTGTCGGCGTCGGCCGCGCTCACCAGGTTCAGCGTGCGGGCCTGCTGCAGCAGCGCGCTCATCGACTCCTGCAGTTGCTCGAACTGACGGCTGCCGAGCTCCACCAGCTCGCTCTGCGTATCGACACACACTTCATTGACGCGGCGCAGATAGTCGCCAACCTGTTCCAGGTTGCGGCTGTGCGCGGCGGCCTGCTTCGCCAGCGTCTCCTGCGCATCGGCGCCGACCAGCGGTGCCGGGGCGGCGGACAGCGACTCGCACAGCGAGCGCGCAGCGCCGAAGTTGATGGCGAGCAGCTTTTCCGAGGCGTCGAGCGTGATCTGGGCCCAGGCCTGGAAGTGCTCGGCGTTGGTGTGCGCCGTTTCGGCGAGCTTCTGGAAGGCGGGTTGAGTCGTCATGGCAATGTCTCCGCGAGTGATGCCGTAGGAATGTCTTGAACGCTGGAGGTTACGTCATTGCCCATTACGGGTACATACCCGGTTCGGTGTGTTTCGACTACCGGGAAACCGGTAGAGCCCGTGCGTGCAGGTCGGGCGCAGCTCAGTTCGGAAGCCCGCCGTCGAGCGCCTGGCGGGTTGGGCTGATGCCTTGGGTGATGGCGTAGCGGGTGAGATCGGCGACGTTGTGCAGGTCGAGCTTGCGCATCAGGTTGCGGCGGTGCACATCCACCGTGGATGCGGCGATATGCAGGCGATCGCCGATCTGCATCGAGGTCAGTCCTTCGGCGATGAGCTGCAGCACCTGGCGCTCGCGCTCGGTCAGGCGCGGGGCGGCGGCATAGAGGCTGCCGCGATCGCGCAGCGCGCTCGCGACCGTGGCGGCGACGTCGGGGCACAGGTAGGTGCGCCCCTCGCGCACGGTGTGGATGGCGCGCACCAGCTCGTCGCCGGCCTCGGCCTTGGTGATGTAGCCGCGCGCGCCGGCGTCGAGCAGGTCGATGACGAACTGGCGGTCGGCAAAGGCCGACAGCCCGATCACGCCTATTTGGGGATGCGCGGCGAGCAGGCGCCGGGTGGCGTCGATGCCGTTCATGCCCGGCATGGCGATGTCCATGCACACCAGGTCGACCGGCTGTGCCGCGGCGATCGCCAGCACCTCGTCGCCGGTGGCGGCCTCGGCCACCACCTCGAAGCCGGGCTCGCGCGCGAGCAAGGCCCGCAGCGCGTGGCGGAACATCTGGTGGTCGTCGGCAAGCACGATGCGCAGGCTCATCGCGGCGGCTCCGGGGGCTCGGGAGGAAGGGGCAGGCAGGGCAGATCGACCGTGATCTCGGTGCCTTCGCCCGGTCGGGTGCGCAGCGTGAAGCGGCCGCCGGCGAGCTCGACGCGCTCGCGCATGGTGATCAGCCCCAGCCCGGGCGTGCTGCCGGCTTCGCCGAGCCGCGACAGGTCGAAGCCCACGCCGTCGTCGGCCACGGTCAGGCGGATGTGGTGCGCGTCGCGCTCGAGCTGGATGCGCACGCCGCCAGCCTGCGCGTGCTTGGCGCAGTTGGTGAGCGCCTCCTGCACCAGCCGGAAGCACAGCGCGGTCGATGCCGGCGTGAGCGCGCAGGTGTCGGCGTCGGAGGCGACCTCGATCGCTGCGTCGAGCCCGGTGCGCTGGCGGAACTGGGTGAGGTACTCGTGGAGCGCTGGCGCCAGGCCGCCGTAGTCGAGCGTTGCAGGGCGCAGGTTGGTGCAGAGCTCGCGGATGCCGGCGGTGGTGTCGGCGAGCAGGGCGGCGGCATCGTCGAGCAGCGGCTGCAGCCCGGCGTGCGCGTCTGCCGGCAGGGTGTGGGCGAGCTGGGCGGACAGGTTGGCGAACAGGATGCGCAGCGCCGCCAGGTTGGGGCTGGCGCGGTCGTGCAGGGCGCTCGCCAGCTCGCGGCGCTCGCGCTCTTCGATGACGACCAGGTGGCGCGACAGCGCCTCGAGGCGGGCCAGGTGCTCGATGCGCTCGGCCTCCATCTGCTTGCGCTCGGTGATGTCCTGCACCGTGCCGTAGAGCTTGTACACCTGGCCCTGGCCGTCGCTCACCGGCACGATCACTGTGACGTGGTGGCGCACCTGGCCCGAGGGCAGGATCACCTCCTGCTCGAGCGCGCAGCGCCTGCCGGTGTCGATCGCCTGCCAGAAGGCGTCGCGTGTGCGCTCGAGCGAGGTTGGGCCGTAGTAGCCGAGGGCCTCGTTGATGTCGGGCACGCCGAGGGCCTCGGGGCGATCGAAGAGGCGGAACAGTTCGCGCGACCAGCGCATGCGGCCGCTATGGCGATCGAGTTCCCAGTCGCCGACGCGGGCTAGGTCCTGCGTGGCCTCGAGGCGGAAGACCGCGCTGTCGAGCGCGGCGCGCAGAAGGCCCACCCTGCGCCGCTTCATTCGTCGATGCGCCCGGTGGCGGGCGGGCGAACGACGAAACGGGCCGGGTCGACCGCCTCGCACAGGTCGCGGGTCAGCGGCAACGGATCGTGTTCGAGCTGGCTGGCGAGCAACTCGGCGGCCAGCGCGGACCACACCAGGCCGCGCGCGCCGTAGCCGGACAGCACGTACAAGCCGGGCTGGCGGGCGACCGCGGCGAGTTCGGGTTTGTGCGGCGGCACGCCGGGATCGGCGACGGCGCCGATCATCGGCAGGCGGTCGGGCGAGGCCGGTCGAAAGCCGACGCGCCCCGAGAGCCTTGCGGCGCTGAAGCCGCTGGCGAAGCCCGGCAGCATCGCGTCGAGTTTGTCGAGGTTGTCGGCGTGGTCGGCAGCGCGCAGCGCGGTGTCGTCGTCATCGACGGCGAAGGTGGCGCCGGCGCAGCGCACGCCGTCCACCTCGGGGCTGACGTAGCCGCCGCGGCACACCACCACCTTGGGCGCCGTGCCGGGCGAGGCCGGCAGATGTGAGACCTGGCCGCGCGCGCTGACCACCGGCAGCCCGCTGGCGACGTCGAAGTCGCGCACGCCCACGCCGGCGGCGAGGACGACGACCGGTGCCGCGGCGATCGTGCTGCCGTCGGCGGCGATCGCCCGCCAGCCCTCGGCGTCGCGCTGCAGCCTGGCCACCGGGCGCCCGAACTGCGCGCGCACGCGCGTGCCGGCGGCGACCAGGCTCGCGGCGCACAGGCTGGGCGGCTGCACCCAGCCGCTGCCGGCGAACCACCAGCCGCCGGCCGCCACCGCGCAGCCGGCGATCTGTGCCGCGCGGGTTTCATCCACGTACGCCACGTGCTCCGGGGGCAGCGCCAGGCGCTCGACCACCGCGCGCATCTTCGCTTGCTGCGCGGCATCGCGGGCGAGATGCAGCACGCCGCACGCATCGGAACGGACCGGAAAGCCGCGCGCCGCCAGGTTCGCGATGTTGCGCCAGCCATGCAGGCTGCCGGCCCGCGTCAGCCGGCTCATGCGGTTGTCGTCGAGGCTGGGCAGGGGGCGCAGCACGCCGGCGAGGTTGCCCGATGCGCCTTGCCCGGGCGCGGCGGCGGCGTCGACCAGGTCGATGCGCCAGCCGCGCTCGGCGAGACGCTCGGCCAGCGTGCAACCGGCGATGCCGGCGCCGATCACCAGCGCGTGGCGGGCGGTCGGTGCCGCCGGTGGCGCGTCCTCGGCTGCGGCGCGTGCCAGGCGACCGCGCAGCATCTGCCATTTGCCGCCGAAGCCGCGCACCTTTTCGGTTTCGAAGCCTGCGCGCCGCAGGCCCTCGCGCACGCTGCCGGCCACCGACCAGGTGGCGAGCGTGGCGCCCGGCGCCGCCAGGCGGGCGAGCAGGTGAAAGATGCGCGCCGACCACAGATCCGGGTTCTTCGCCGGCGCGAAGCCGTCGAGGTAGAACGCGTCGGCGCGCGCCACCATCTGCGCCAGCCCATCGGCGGCGTCGCCGAGGAAGAGCGTCAGCGTGACACGGCCGCCGTCCAGGTTGAGCCGGTGCAGGCCGGGGGCGAGCACCGGCCATTGCGCCTGCAGTTCGGCGGCTTGCGTGGCGAAGGCGGGCCAGCGCGCATGGATGAGGGCGAGGTCCTCGCGCCGGAAGGGCTGGCGCTCGCACGACACGAAGTGCAGGCGGGCGCAGCGCAGCGGGTCGTCGCGCCAGGCGGCCCAGGTGGCGAGGAAGTTGAGGCCGGCACCGAAGCCGGTTTCGACGAGGGTGAAGCGTTCGCGGCGCTGCCAGCGTTCGGGCAGGCCGTTGCCGGCGATGAATACGTGGCGGGCCTGGCCGAGCGCGTCCTCTGGCGAGTGGTAGACGTCGTCGAACGCGCTCGAATACAGCACGCCGTCCGGCGTGCGCTCGAGGCGGGCGGGGATGATCGGCATCAGGCGGGCCGCGAGCGAATCATCCGCTGCGGTGCGGCGGCGGGGGGCGCCGCCGCACCGCAGCCGGGGCGATCAGAGCTCGCGCTCCTGCAGCGCGGCGCTGGCCGAGTACTCGGGGCGCATCTGCGGGAACAGGATCACGTCGCGGATCGCCGGCGCGTCGGTCAGCAGCATCACCAGGCGGTCGATGCCGATGCCGCAGCCGCCGGTCGGGGGCAGGCCGAATTCCAGCGCGCGGATGTAGTCGGCGTCGTAATACATGGCCTCCTCGTCGCCGGCCTCCTTGGCCTCGACCTGAGCGCGGAAGCGCGCGGCCTGATCCTCGGGGTCGTTGAGCTCGGAGAAGCCGTTGGCGATCTCGCGGCCGACGATGAAGAGCTCGAAGCGCTCGGTGATCTCGGGGTCGGTGTCGGACGCGCGCGCGAGCGGCGAGACCTCGACCGGGTAGTCGATGATGAAGGTCGGCTCCCACAGCTCGGCTTCGGCGCAGGCCTCGAAGAGCTGCAACTGCAAGCTGCCGAGGCCGCCCGGCTTCACCTTCTCGCCGAAGGCGACGATCTTTTCCTTCAGCCAGGCTGCGTCGGCGAGTTGCTCCTCGGTGAAGCCCGGGTGGTACTTGCGGATCGCCTGCACGATGGTGAGGCGGTGGAAGGGCTTCGACAGGTCGAGCTCGCGGCCCTGGTAGACGAAGGATTCGGTGCCCAGCGCCTCGCGCGCGGCGTGGCGGATCAGGCCCTCGGTGAAGTCCATCAGCGTGCGGTAGTTCGCGTACGCCTCGTAGAACTCCATCATGGTGAATTCAGGGTTGTGGCGCGGCGTGAGGCCTTCGTTGCGGAAGTTGCGGTTGACCTCGAACACCTTCTCGAAGCCGCCCACCACCAGGCGCTTCAGGTACAGCTCGGGCGCGATGCGCAGGAAGAGCTCCATGTCGAGCGCGTTGTGGTGGGTGGTGAAGGGCTTGGCCGCGGCGCCGCCCGGGATCGGGTGCATCATCGGCGTCTCGACCTCCAGGAAGCCGTGGCCGGTCATGTAGTTGCGGATCGACTGCACCATGCGGCTGCGCGCCACGAAGGTGAAGCGCGTCTGCTCGTTCATGATCATGTCGACGTAACGCTGGCGGTACTTCTGCTCGACGTCGGTGAGGCCGTGGAACTTGTCGGGCAGCGGACGCAGGCTCTTGGTCAGCAGGCGGATCTCGGCGGCCTTGACCGACAGCTCGCCGGTCTTGGTCTTGAACACGGTGCCGACGCAGCCGACGATGTCGCCGATGTCCCAGGTCTTGAACTGGGCATAGACGTCCTCGCCCACGCCGTCGCGCTGCACGTAGAGCTGGATGCGGCCCGAGAGGTCCTGGATGGTGACGAAGCTCGCCTTGCCCATCACGCGCTTCAGCATGATGCGCCCGGCGACCTTGACCTCGACCGGGGTGGCTTCCAGCGCCTCGGCGTCCTTGTCACCGTAGAGCTCGTCGAGCTTGCCGGCGGTGTTCTCGCGCGAGAAGTCGTTGGGGAAGGCACGGCCGCTGGCGCGCCAGGCGGCGAGTTTTTCGCGGCGCTCGGCGATGAGGTGGTTCTCGTCCTGGGGCTGGATGTTCGTCTGTTCGGACATGGCGTCTGCTTCGATTCGGTGGAAAGTGCGTGAGCGCGCGCTGATGCCCGCGCCAAAGGCGTGATTGTGGCAGGGCAAGCAGGGCGGGGCAATTGTGGCGGTGCTCACGCTCCACTGCCAACGCGCGCGGGCGATCGTGCCCGCGTCCGGAGGACGAAAAACGGGCGCGTTTTGCATGCGCGCGCGAATCAATCTCATCTCGGGCTAAAGTCCCCGACTTGGGGACCGATAAGGAGACAGGTATCCACCCATCAGAAGCAAGAGTCCCATGTCCACATTCAAAGACCTCTACGAAGCACTGGAGCGCACGCTCTGGAACTCGCTGACCAAGAAGCTTTTCAGCTTCATGCTGCTGTTCGTGGTCAACCTCGGTTATCTGGCGATCTGGATGCAGCAGCGTGCGGCGGTGGAGGCCGCCCTGCAGGCGGGCGGGGCGCCGCCGGCGACGCTGACGGGGGTCGCGGCCGCGTTCGACAGCGGGCTGCACTGGATGCTGGGCCTGTCCGCGCTGGCGTTGTGCCTGATGCTTGGCCAGATCCTTTACCTGCGCCACCTGATCGTGCGCCCGATCCGGGTGATCACCGGCATCTTCAACGAGATCGCGCGCGGCGAGGGCGACTTCTCGCGCGACCTGCCGCTGACCACGCACGACGAGCTGCGCGAGCTCGCCGTGGGCTACAACCGCTTCGCCGCCAAGATGCGCGAGATCATCGGCAAGGTGCGCACCATGAGCGTCGGCATCGCGCGCGAGGCGGTGCAGGTGAAGCTCGGCATCGAGCGCTCGGCGCAGGACGCGCGCCGTCAGGGCGAGATGACGCAGACGGTGTTCGAGGCCAGCACGCGCTCCACCGCCGCCATCGGCGAGGTCTCCGACAATGCGCGCGAGATCGACGCCTCGACGCTGCGCAACCTGGACATCGCCCGCGAGTCGCTCGACGAGGTGCGCAACATCGCCTCCAAGATCAACGCCGTGAGCGAGAAGCTGCAGCGCTTCAATCACACCGTCGACGACCTGTCGCAGCGCTCCGAGAGCGTCAAGAAGATCGCCGCGCTGATCCGCGAGATCGCCGACCAGACCAACCTGCTCGCACTCAACGCCGCGATCGAGGCTGCGCGCGCGGGCGAGGCCGGGCGAGGCTTCGCGGTGGTGGCCGACGAGGTGCGCAAGCTGGCCGAGCGGGTCAACCAGGCCACCCAGGAGATCGTCGGCAACATCAACGGCATGCTCGACCTGGTGGGCGAGACCCGCGCCGAAAACGACGTCATCAACGACGACGTCGAGCAGACGCGCGACGTGGTGACGCGCTCGGCGGCGCAGTTCGAGCACATGGTGGGCGAGTTCGAGCGCACCGGTGGCCAACTCACCCAGATCGCCACCGGGATGCAGTCGCTGACCGAGACCAACGCCCATGTCCATGCCAACGTCACCGACATCCATCAGTTGTCGATGGAGGTGGCGGGGCAGATGGACAGTTGCGAGCAGCGCACGGTGGGCCTCACCAGTTCGACCGAGGCGGTGCAGGAGCTGGTGTCGCGCTTCAAGATCGGCAGCGGCGCCTTCGACCAACTGGTGAACGAGACGCGCACTTTCCGCGACCGCGTGCAGGGCGAACTCGAGCAGATGGCCGCGGCGCGCATCGACGTGTTCGACCGCAACTACCGCCCGGTGGCGGGCACCAACCCGGCCAAGTTCAAGGTGAGCTGGGGCGACGAATTCACCCGTCGCTGCCAGCGCATCCTGGACGAGAGCCTGGAGCGGGCGCGCGGCGCCGTGTTCGCGGTGGCGGTCAATACCGACAGCTACCTGTCGGCGCACAACACCCGCTTTTCCAGGCCGCTCACCGGCGACCCCGAGAAGGACCTCGTCGGCAACCGCAGTTGCCGCAAGTTCGAACGCCCGCCCGAACTGCGCGCCGCGCGCAACGCCGAGCCGATGCTGCTGCAGACCTACCTGCGCGACACCGGCGAGGTGCTGTGCGACATCGCCATGCCGATCATGGTGGGTGGCCGCCACTGGGGCAACGTGCGCATCGGCGCACCGGCCGAGGCGCTGCTGGAACGCTGAGCGGGCGTCGTGATTCGGGGAGAGGGGGAGATCCGCCGGTTGATTCCCCCCACGCGGCCGATCGCGACTTGCGTCGCTCCTACAGGAGGACCGGCACGCCCCGGATGTGCTTTGTAGGAGCGACGCAAGTCGCGAACCAGCGTTGCAGCACCGATCACCCGTCAGATCCAGCGTTGCCGCACCGATCACCCGTCAGATCCACCGTTGCCGCATCAACCACCCGTCAAATCCAGCGCTGTCGCGCCGACCGCCGGTCAGATCCGGCGCTGCTGCAGCGACGTCCCGCGCGCACTCACGCCGCGGTCCCGAAGACCGCTGCGCCCAGGCCTCAATCCACCGCGCGCTGCAGCACCCCGATCGGCGGTGCCCAGTCGTTGCCCGGCTGCTTCTTGCGCGTCACCAGCGTGAGCTGCGCCGGCGCGAAGACGTTGGCGTTGTGGGTGACCGGGGTGGTGATCAGGTACTGCGCGCGGGTGGCGCGCAGGAAGGTGCCGACGCGGTCGATGTTGGCGACGTCGAGGTGGGCGAAGGGCTCGTCGATGAACACGAAGCCGCCCGGGCGGGACTCGTCCATCAGCAGGCCGATCAGGAGGATCAGCGACTTCATCACCTGCTGGCCGCCCGAGGCCTCGCCGTCGTTCAAGCCGACCGCGCCCTTGCGGTCGAAGTCGAAGCGCACCTCCAGCCCGGCCTGGGCGAGCGAGAGGTCGTCGTTTTCGAGGTGCGGGGTGGGGCAGTCGACGCTGAGGTTGGCGAGCTCGCCGAGCGCCTTCAGATTCTTCGCGTACTGGCGCACCGTGGCGCGCAGCTTGGCGATGTAGGCCGCGCGGGCGTTGTCGGTGTGCAGGCGCGCGGTGGCGCAGTAGCCCTGGCGGTTGAGGTAGTCGCGCTCGCGCAGCGCGACGTCGGCGCCGAGGCGGTCGCGCACCACCAGCACGGCGGGGTCGGTGATCCACTCGCCCTCGTCGAGGTGGCGGCGCAGGCGCTCGAGCTGCAGGCGGGCGCCGCGCGCGTCGCCGTATTTGTCGGCGAGCAGGGCGAGCTCGGCCGCGTCCAGCCAGTGCGCCGGCATGCCGCGCCGGCGCTGGCGCAGGGCGAGGATGCGCTCGGCCTGGGCGCGGCGGCGCGGGCCGTGCTCGCGCGCGATGTCGGCCAGGCGCAGCTCGATGGCCTTGAGCTCGCGGTTGCGGCGGTCGAGCTCGATCTGGATGCCGTTGACCTTCTCGGCGAGGCGGTCGATCTCGCCGCGGGTGTCGCTGCGTTCGGCGATCGCCTCGGTGAGCGCCTTGCGCGCGGCGGGCAGCTCGGCCTCGGCGCTGGCGTAGGTCTCGGCCTTGGCGGCGAGCAGCTGCGCCGACTGCAGGCCGAGCAGGCGCTGGCGGATCGTGGTGAGTTTTGCAGCGGCGGCGTCGAGCTTCGGGCGCAGGGCCTGCAGCTGCCTGTCGAGGCCGCCGATCTCGTCCTGCAGCGCGGCGATGCGCGACTGACGGGCGAGTTCGCCGAAGTGGAATTCCTGCGGGCGGCCGAGGTGGCGGGCGCCGCGGCGTTCGCGGTGGTAGCCGTCGCGGGTGATCCACTCCTGCTCGCGCGGCAGCGCGCGCGCGGCCTCGGCGTCGTCGACGCGGCGGATGCGGTTGAGCAGATCGGCAAGCCAGCGCGGCACCGGCGCGCCGAACTCCACCACCTCGGCCAGGCTCAGCGGACGCGGCGGCGGGGCGGATTCGCGCTCGGCCACGATGAAGTGGCGGAAGCGCTCGCGCTCGCCGAGCGCCCAGGCGGCGTGGCGGTCGGATTCGCGTTCGAGCAGGATCAGGTGGCGGTAGGGGCGCAGGATGGCCTCGAGCGCGGCCTGCCAGGCGGGGTCGGTGACCTCCACCACCTCGGCGAGGCTGCGGTGGGCGATGCCCTCGGCGCTCAGCTTGACGCGGAAGCGCGCGACCTCGGCGTCGCCCGGCGCGCCGGCGCGGTTGCGCTCGCCGCGCAGGGTCTCGCTGCGCTCCTCGAAGGCGGCGACCAGCTCGCGCTCCTTGCGGCGCAGCGCGGCGAGCGCGGCGTCGGCCTCCTCGTGCTCCTTCTCCAGCGCCACGGCGTCGGCGCCGTGCTCGCTGGCGAGCTGGGCGCGCAGCATGTCGCGCTCTTCCAGCAGGCGGTCGAGGTCGCGCACGCGGTCGTGGGCGGCGAGGTAGCGCTGCTCGGAGGCGCGGTCGTCGTCCTTCAGGCGCTTGCGCTCGGCCTGCGCCGCCTCCTGCTCGGCGCGCACGATCTCCAGGCGCTGGCGCGACTCGCGCTGCTCGACGAGCTTGTCGGCGCGCTCGTGACCGACGCGGTACAGGGCCTCGCGCTCGGCGGCGAGCTCGCGCTCCAGCTCGGCGACCTCCAGGCGCGGCACGATCTCGGCTTCCAGCGCGTGGATCTCGTCGGCGAGCTGCTTCCACTCCAGGAAGCGGTTGGCCTCGGCCTTCTTCTCCTCGGCCTGGGTCTTGAGGCGGTCGAGGTCGATGCCGAGCTCGCCGAGCTCGCGTTCGGCAGATTTCTGTTCCTCGCGCGCGGCCTGGTAGTTGTCCAGCACCTCCTTGTCGCCGAAGACGTCGAACACCAGCTCGAGCAGCGCCTTGGGCGAGTATTCGCACAGCTTGTCGGTGTCGCCCTGCTCCAGCGCCAGCACCTTGGTGATCGCCGGTGTCAGGCCGCCCCAGGCGAGGCGGTTCTGGTAGTCGCGCAGGCCGATCCAGTCGCTCGTCTGCTCGAGCGCCTCGATCGGCAGGTTGCCGTCGACGATGGTGTAGTCGCGGATCCAGTCGCCGCCGGCCTTGCGGATGCGGCAGGCGAGCGTGACCTCGTCGGCCAGGCAGGGGAAGAAGGGCCGCTTGCCGGTGTGGCCGGGCAGGTTGGCGACCACCGCACGGATCCACGCGAAGCTGCGGTCTGCGCGGCGCACGTAGCGGCGGAAGTCGCGCTTGCCCGAGCAGCGCAGCGCGAACAGCGTGCGCAGGGCGTCGAGCAGCGTGGTCTTGCCCGAGCCGTTGGGGCCGACGATGGTGATGATCTGCGCGTCCAGCGGCAGCGCGAAGCGCCGCCAGAAGTCCCAGTGGACGAGCTCGAGGGTCTTGATGTGGAACATGGGCCGGGGTCGCGGTGAGGCTCAGCGCCGCTGCAGCAGCAGCCCGCACTCGAGGTGGTGGGTGTACGGGAACTGGTCGAAGGCGGCCGCCGCGGCGATGCGGTGGGTGGCGGCGAGCGCGGCGACGTTGGCGCGCAGGGTCTCGGGGTTGCAGGAGATGTAGAGGATGTTGTCGAAGCCCTTCGCCAGCGCGATCGTGCCCTCGTCGAGGCCGGCGCGCGGCGGGTCGACGAAGAGCGTGGTGAAGCGATAGCCGGCCAGGTCCACACCCGCCATGCGGCGGTATTCGCGGCCGCCGGCGAGTGCGTCGCTGATCTCCTCGCTCGCCATGCGCACCATGGTGACGTTGCCCACGCCGTTGTCGGCGAGGTTGGTGTGGGCGGCGCGCACCGAGCTCTTGCTCATCTCGGTGGCGAGCACGCGGCCGAACAGCGGCGCCAGCGCGACGGTGAAGTTGCCGTTGCCGCAGTAGAGCTCGAGCAGGTCGCCCGCGCCTTGCGGGCCGGCGCCGACCGCCTTCGCCTGCGCGCGCGCCCAGCTGAGCATGTGCTGGTTCACGCCGCCGTTGGGCTGGGTGAAGCTGCCTTCGAACTGCTGGTAGCGCAGGCGCTGGCCATCGACCTCGAGCACCTCCTGCACCCAGTCGCGCTCGAGCACGATCTTCTGCTTGCGGCTGCGGCCGATGACCTGGATGTCGAGCGCGGCGGCGAGCGCGCGCGCGGCGGCTTCCCAGGCCTCGTCGAGCGGGCGGTGGTAGACCAGGCTGACCAGGCACTCGCCGCTCAGGGTGGCGAGGAATTCGACCTGGAAGATCTTGCGCCGCAGCGGCTCGCTGGCCTGGAGCGCGTCGCGCAGGCGCGGCATCAGGGCGGCGATCGGTTCGGCGGCGGCGGGGAAGGTGTCGAGCAGGATCGGCTGCTTCGGGTCCGCGCTGTCGAACATCGCATAGTCGATGCGGCCGTCCTGGTGCCACAGGCGGAACTCGGCGCGCAGGCGGTAGTGCAGCGGCGCGGAGCGGAAGACCGCGGGCTCGGGCAGCTCGAATTCGGCGAAGTCGGCGCGGTAGCGGTCGAGCTTGGCGGCGAGCTGCTCCGCGTAGCGCGCGGGGTCGATGTGGGGCAGGGGCATGGGTTCAGCGTTCCCTCAATGGTCTTCTTCGGCGCTGTCGGCCTCGTCGGGGAGCACGTCGGCAAGATCGAAGGCATTGCCCTCGGGCAGGGCGTGGCCGGCGGCGGCGAGCACCTCGCCGAGCGTGCCGTGGATGATGCGGTCGGCCATCACTCGGTAGTCGAGCGCGAGGTCGAGCAGCGGGCCTTCGCTGATCAGGCCGTTGCGGCGTTCGATGAAGCCGAGGCGGGCGAGCTTGCCGAGCATGAAGTTGCGGACCTTGGTGCGCCCGCCCAGGCGCGGGCCGAAGTCGGCGATCAGCGAGGCCTCGGTGAGCGCGCCCGACACCGACTCGCCGTGTGCCACCGGCTTGTCGCCGCCACCGAAGAGGTCGCTCTGGCCGTCGTCGGCGAGTTCGCGGCGGGTGACCTGGCGTTCGCGCTTGGGCAGCACGATCAGCGCCCACAGGATCACCAGCAGGGCGATCTCGTCGCGGGTGAGGCCCAGGTTGCTGGCGGCGTATTCGCGGCCGGCGCCGAATACCGGCTCGGCGAGCTCGGCCTCGAGCGCGACGCCGACATGGGCGGCGTAGGGGTTGTCGAGCAGGCGCAGGCCGACCTCGGCCAGCCGGCGGTCGAGTTCGAGGCGGAAGCTCTCGTCGACCAGTGCGCGCCGCACCAGCTTGTCGTTGCGCGGCAGCCAGCGCTGCGCGAGCAGACGGGCGGTGAGGGTCTTGAGTTCGTGGTCCATGGTGAAATTCGTCTGCCTGCGCGTGATCTCAGGTGGCCGATGGC
>JAGOEI010000166.1 GCA_017997795.1 Thauera sp.
TCTACTTTCGCTACGAGCGCCATTTCGTCTATTGGCGACGTCTGTCGAACGGCGACATCGGCATCGTGACGATACTGCATGAACGGATGCATCAGACCGCGCGTTTTCGCGACGACCTTGGCGGGCTGTGAGCCGCGCGGGGAATACGAGATAGATCACGTTTCCGCAGGGTGGGAGCTGACCCACTCGCGCATTGCTGTATTTACCAGCGTCTGCCAGCCCGGTCCGGTCGCCTTTAGCGCGGCCAGCACGTCGGCGTCAAACCGGATCGTGGTCGGCACTTTTAGCGGTGCCCGCTTAGGCCTCGGGCGCCTCAGCGCTTCAAGTCGCGGTAAAAGTTCTCGTGGGGGCCAACAGCCTCCAGATAGACCAGTCGCACGCCGTCATCGCGGGTGTAGCCCAGCAGGTACAACTGGCCGAGGCAGCGGAACTTGTAGACCCACAATTCCGCGAGGTCGCCTTTCTTCTTTTCGCCGCTGTCAGGGTTCTGGGCCACCGCTTCGACGGCCGCATCCACCTCGGCCAACATGTTGTCGTGCAGCTTCTTGTAGACGCGAGCAAAGCGTCGGGTCTGCCGACCGTCCCAGCTCATGCCTTGGCCGCCGAGCGCGGGAGGAAGACGGTGCTGTCCTCACGCGGCTCGGCCATGCTCATCAGGCTCTCGGCAATGAACGAGGCCGGCAGATCCGGGTTGTCGAGCGCGGCTCGACCCACTTTGGCCCAGAACTCGACCTGGCCTTGCACGGTACGGAACTCGGCTTTGGCTGCAGCGCGTGCGGCACTGACCAGGCTCTCATCGATACGCACGGACACGGTGCTCATCGCCATCTCCACTGGAATTTATTTACCACAATTGTAGTCTGGTGCTGCGTTGTGATCAAAGGACCAGATGAGTTGGGGGCGAGGGCATTGAGAGTACGGTTACGGGCTCAGTGCCTCGATGATGTCGGCCGAATATGCGAATACAGGACAAACCATATTTTCTCCTCGACTTAAACGTCACGACCGCCGGCGGTGAGGCGCGGCGGTCGTGAAGGGAAATTGGGGGTCAAAGCCCACCGTGCGATGCTCCGGTTGCCATTTACAGAAACCGGGCAGAGGCTGCGGCAGGTTCGCGCAGCGGGTAGGGCTGAATCAGCACGTCCGCCGGCAGGCCGAGGCCGGACGACAGGCGGCGGATCATTCCGATGGACAAGGGGCGCGCGCGGTTCATGATGTCGGCCACCCGGCCGCGCGGGCCGATGTAGGGCTCCAGGTCTTTCCGGGTCAGCGCTCGCGAGTCCATGACGTACTCGAGGAAGTCGATCGGATCGGGCGCTTCGATCGGAAAGCGTGCAGTCTCATAGGCCTCGACGAGCATGACGAGCACTTCCAGGCGGTCCGCCTCGGCGCTGCCCTCGGGCGCGTCCCACAGGCGCTCGACCTCGGCCAGTGCGTCGGCATGCTCGGCATCGGTGCGGATAGGCTTCAGTTCCATGGCAGGCATTCTCCTAGATGGTTTCAGCGTCGATCTTGTCGTACTCGGCATGAGTACCAACGAAGCGGATGAACATCGTGGTTGACGTGTATCTCACTGCCACCACCAGACGGTAGTCATTGCCTTTGATGTTGAAGACCACCCGATTGTTCGCCAGAAAGCTGGCATTTCGGTGTGCGGCTTTGATGTCTGCCGGCGTACGCCAAGTGGCGCGGCGGTCGTGGTGGGGTGAGGCGCGGGAGGCGTCAGTGATCGGCCGGCGGTGGGCCAGGCGGCGTCAATATCGATCGGTCGGCAGCAGGGGTTCATC
Source organism: Thauera sp. (assembly GCA_017997795.1). Classification (GTDB taxonomy): domain Bacteria; phylum Pseudomonadota; class Gammaproteobacteria; order Burkholderiales; family Rhodocyclaceae; genus Thauera. The sequence goes on from JAGOEI010000166.1 coordinate 1,788, forward strand.
GGCCGCGCGATCGAGCACGGCGATTGCGTCGGCTCTCGTTGTCGTGGCTGCGAGCGACCTGAGCTTGGTCATGTAGAGCATCTGCTCGCGGATCAGCAGCCCGTCATGGATGAGTTCGGCGTAGAGGCGGTTCTCGGAGACGCCGAGCTCCTCGGCCAGGCGCCGGCCACGGTCGCGCTCGCTTTGGTGGATTCGTAGGGGGAAGGCGGTCTTGGACATCGTGTTCTCCTGGTGCGTGCGTGAGTGCATCAGCTGCCCAGGCGTGCAGTTATGTCCAGGGGTTCAGCACGCCTACGTTCGTGGCCGCGAAGTCACCGACGTTTCGCGTGACCACCGTCAGGCCGTGCGCCAAGGCAGTGGCCGCGATCAGGGCGTCGCGCTCCGCACGGGGGTCTGGAACATGCAGCTTCGCGCAGCAACGTGCGACTGCGGTATCGACAGGAAGAATCCGTCCTTCAAAAGCCGGCAGCACGTGTTGGTCGAGCCAGGCGCGCAGGAGGGCGGCTTGCGCGCCATCTCGCCGCTCGACGAGCAGGATGCCCAGCTCGAGCTCCAGCACGGAAATGGCCGACAGGAACATCGCGCTGGCGGGCGTTGCCTGAGCCCAGGCGGCGACCCGCGCGTCGGCCTTGCCGGTTCTGGCCTTGCGCAGCTCGGAAACGACATTGGTATCGAGCAGGTACATCAGGAGAGATCTGCCGGGCGAAAGAGCGGCGCACTCGCACGCACGGGCTCGAATTCGATGTCCTCGATGCCAGGCATGGCGAGCAGATCGACGACGCTCGGCTGCTTGGCGATCAGGCTGTGGTAGGACTCCACGGAGAGCAGCACGTGGGAAGGGCGGCCGCGGTCGGTGATGAAGACGGGGCCTTCGAGCGCGGCTTTCTTGGCGCGCCCGACGTCGTGGTTGAATTCGCGACTCGACAAAGTGGTGTTCATCGCAGCATGCTCCTGGCTGTAGGTATGTTTCTACATTCTACTTGGTGGGGTGCTCAAGCTGAAGGTTCCATGCACGCTTGCGTTGCTTTAAAGCGCCGGCGGGCAGGGCTCGCCTCAAAGAGCCCGACCGCCGGTGGTGATGCAGCACTCGTCTTCATTGTCGTACTGCTCCAGAAAGAACACGCCCTTTCGTACTCCGAAAAGCGTCTTCTCAGACGGTACCCGAAGGGCGAAGTCCTCGAGCGTGCGCGTGCGCTGAAAGGCGTCCACCGTCCCGTCGATGAAAGCGCACAAAAACGAAACCAGGTTCGCCATCTCGGTGGCAGAGAATTCTGGGTCGAAGGGCGGGTAACACATGCTTCGGTTAAAGCCTCGCTCCGCCAGACCAAGTTGTCGTGCAAAGCGAAACTCCAGTGCTCCGCGCCAACTTGCGACCTCCAGCAAATATGCGAAACGCACGCTCCCCTTCGAGACCTCGATCTCGAAGGGGAACGAGAACGCCCCCTTCCAATCGTCGAAACAACGACCGCTCTCTCCGAAAAGCGCCCGCAAGACCGTGTATGTCGAGGCAAGCTGTGGCCGGTCCGCCCGCATCCGCGCGACCGCTTGCCAGATATCTGCGACGAGTTCAGGGGTCCGGATCGCCAGCGCATTGCGCTGCAAACGCCGCCATCGCAAATCATCCAGGCGCGACAACCGACAGTTACAGCTTCCAAGGTTCACGTTCATTGGCGCCAGCCTCTGTGGGAAATAGGGGACAAACCACGTTTTCTCCTCGCCTGAAACGCCACGACCGCCGGCGGTATCGCGCGGCGGTCGCAGAGCCGCGCTGCGGTGAGACCCGCAGGGTCAGTGATCTGCCGGCTGGAGGCCGAGGAATTCGGTAGCGCTGGCGGCGTCGGGCGGGTCGGCGCTGTGCTGCGCTACGCCACTTCAACCCTGAAGGGCGCTCTCGATTGCAGAGGCCAGTTCGGGCAGCTCACTTTTGACGGTGCGCCAGACAACCTCCGTGTCGATGTCGAAGTAGCCGTGAATAAGCCGATTGCGCATGCCGACCATCGCGCGCCAAGGAATCTGGGGCGCTGCCGAACGCGTGTTGTCCGATACTTTTCCTGCCGCTTCGCCGATGACCTCGAGGGCCCGCACTGTCGCAAAGAGAAGCATCGTGTCGGTATCGAGATCGAGACGGTCACGGGCGCGCAGGAAGCCGATTGCGGCCTGCGTTGCGTCCAGCATGTGCTGCAGGCGGATCCGGTCATCAGGCAGCATATCGAGTCTGAGCGGTACGGATGATGTCGTCGCGGAAATACCGGCTGAGGTCCCCAGCGGTGCGAAGGTCGATCGTCTTGCCACCCATGAGCACCGAAAGTTCTTCTTCGAGCTTGGCCATGCCCAGCAGTCCGGGAACGCGGTCGGGCTCGAACTCGACGAGGAGGTCCAGGTCGCTGTCGGGCCGGGCGGTGCCCTTGATTGTCGAGCCGAAGACGGACAAGTGCCGGATGCCGTGCGCACGGCAGAAGTCTGCGAGGGCTTTGTCGTCACGTGCGAGTGCGGTGGGTGGCATGTGCCTGGCTCCTGCAAGTCATCCAACTCGAGTGGGAGGATGGGTCATTTGCGGTTTCGGATCAAGGCGGTTCGGATGTCGACGATGTCGCCCACGGTGACGTACCGAGCAGGGGCGGGAGCCAGACCTTTCAGTTGTTTAACGCCTTTCCCCGGCGGCTTCGCCTGAAACGCCACGACCGCCGGCGGTATCGCGCGGCGGTCGTATCTGGTGCGGCTCGGCGGCTTGTCGGCCATCGCTACCCCGAGCACGCCACCCCGGCCTCGAAATAGATGTCGGCGATCGGCATCTGCAACTCCACGCTGGCGAATTCGACCGCGTCGCCAGGTTCGAAGGTGATGATGTCCCAACCGATGTCGCTGCGGCGGCGGTGTAGTTCGACGCGGCATTCGTCCTGGCTGACCATGGCGTATTCCTTCAGGCCGGGCAGGGTGCGGTAGGCGCGCAGTTTCTCGCGGCGGTCGATGCCTTCGGTGGAGGGGGAGAGGACCTCGACGATCAGCACGGGGCTGTCGACGACCTGCGCCTGCGCGTCGAGCTCGAGCAGGCGCGGCTCGCAGGTCACCATCACGTCGGGGTAGAAGTAGCTGCGCTCCTTCTTCAGGTAGAGCTTGACCCCTTCCATGAGCGCGCGGCAGGGCGTGCCGCGCAGATGGGTGCGCAGGGCGGTTGCGATGTTGAGCGCGATGATGTTGTGGCGGATGCTGGCGCCCGTCATCGCGAAGATTTCGCCGGCGATGTACTCGTGGCGGACCGGCGAGCGCGCCTCGAGCGCGAGATATTCGCCTTCGTCGA
>JAGOEI010000167.1 GCA_017997795.1 Thauera sp.
CTGAATTCACCCTCCCCGCTTCACCTCGCTCAGCGTCTCCCCGCGCGCCGTCTTCCAGTCCAACCACCCGTTCGACGCCGCCGCGCACACCACCGCCGACGCGCCGCTCGGCGAGGCAAACAGCACGTCCTCGGTGAACACGGTGGCGTCGCCATCGACCACGATCCTGCCCTGCTCGATCAGCGCGTTGCGGCGCTTGGCGAAGGCGTGATGCTCGAAGGCCCTGGCGATCTGCGCGCGGCCCTTCGAGCCCTTGAGCACGACGAAGCCCTCGGCGGTGTATTCGCCGCGCGCGTCGGTGCCGGCGCGGCGGCAGTGGAAGAGCTCCGCCTCGCCCGCCGGGCCGACAGGGTTGGCGACGGGGTCGAAGAGCGGGTGGCCGAGGGTGGCGAGCAGCGTGCGGCCGGTGTCGAAAATCTCCATGCAGTCGGCTTCGAGCGGCGCGGGGGTGTGCGGCCGGGTGCCGGCGGTGCCGTTCTCGGTGAGGTAGCGCCCGGCCTGGCGGGCGGCCTGGATGCACTGCCACTCCAGGAACAGCCCGTGCGTCTGGGTGAGGCTGCCGGTACGCGAGATCAGCACCAGCGCGCGCTGCCAGAAGTCCTTGTCCTTGTTGTGGCTGGCGAGGCGCTTGCGCAGGTCGCCGGTCTGGCCGATGTAGACCCTGGGCTCGGCGCCGTCGTCGCTTTGACCGAAGAGGAAATACACCGCCACCTGCTCGCTCTCGGGCATGGCGAGGAAGACGTCGAGCTGCGGGCGCGGCACCTCGATGAGCTGCACGATGCGGGTGGTGATCTCGGCGATGCGGATGCCGCGCGGGTCGCCGAGCGGCAGGAAGATCTGGATGGTCTGCGGGCGCGCGGCGGGGGTCATGCGGGCTCCGGGGTGGGGTCGGCGGTGGCGACGGCGAGGTGGCGGACGTCGATCTTGCCGGTGACGGCGGCGGAGATCAGGGCGGTGCGGCGTTCTTGGAGGAGCTCAATGCTCGCCTTGGCCTCGCACATAAGCACTTCAATCTTTTCCGACTCGGAAATGACGTGGTCGGTTATTTCCACCTGTTCCGGCAGAGGGGGGATAGGGATAACAAACTGTCCAATCTGGTCGGGACTGATATGCGGAACGCTGACGCCAGTGGTTTCTGGGGCGAAGTGAGCCACAAACATGTCGGATGCCAATAGGTAGTAGATGTAGGCGGAATGCATGGACGGTCTAGGATGGAGCGCAGCAACTCGCTGAAGAAGAAGGCAAGGCAGATCAGCCTCGCTGATCCTGGCAATTCGGACTCCCTCCGCAATAAGCGGACGATCCAGCCCGATCACGAGGTCGTCAACTTTCAACTCGTAGGGCTCCAGACCATCCCCCACGACTCGCTTCCAGTAGACGACTTCCTCCCACTTGATCCTTCCGACCCCAACGTTGATGCCACGAAGCAGCCTGGCATCAGATTGTTCCAGCGAGAACCCCGCAGAGGAGAACGCGAACCCGGCAACGATTGCCAAGTAATAACCGGTCTTGCCCACAGACCAATGCGCTGGCACCTCCCCCAGCCACACCACCCCGGAATCCTTCATCGGCACATCCGGATCCAGCCCCTTGGTGACCGCGTGCGAGATCAGCGCCTGGCGCTTTTCCTTCAGCAGCGCGATCAGGTTCTGCTGCTCGGCGACGAGGGCGTCGATCTTGGCGGTTTCGCGATCGAGGAATGCGGCGATGCACGCTTGCTCGGCCTTGGGTGGTAACAAAACGGGTAGCCGCGAGTGGTAAGTAGGATCGAGATCCCATTGGTTAACGCGGATCCCCTTCGAGAGTGCGTGACATGCGCCAACGTAGCGAGGTGAGCGCATCAAATGGTGCAAATAACGTCCGTCTTCGGAATGCGTGCCTTCATAGACAAAGTAGGCTGGGCTCACGATACCGCGATGTTCAGATACCGCGACCGATCCCTGCCACGCTTTCATCTTGTTTATCGCGAGGTCGCCCACATCGACCAACTGATAGGTGCTGAGATCATCCGAGGGCTTGTTGTTGTTATCGTCACGACTCGCTTTCGGAACGACCCCATGATCTCGATATACGGAAAGCAGTTGCTCGTTCTCAAAGCCCGTGCGCTTGGTACGCCTAAATAGGGACCAAAGTGGTCTCAGTGACCAATGCCCCGGCACCTCCCCCAGCCACTCGACGCCCGAGTCCTTGTACTCCGGATAACGCGGAAAGCTCATCCCGCCAACCCCTCGATCATCTGCTTGATCCGATCCATCGAGCGCTTCAGGTCCGCGTCGATCTCCGCCAGCGGCCGCGGTGGCTCGAAGACGTAGAAGTGGCGGTTGAAGGGGATCTCGTAACCGACCCTGGTCTTGTCGTGGTCGATCCAGGCGTCGGGGGCGTGGGGCAGCACCTCGCGCTCGAAGTAGGCCTGCACGTCCTCGGACAGCGGCACGTTCTCGGTGTCGCGCAGCGCGCTGTCGGGCTGGGGCTTGCCCTTCTGCTTGCCGCGCTCGCCGAGCACGACGTTTCCGGCGGCGTCGCGCTGCGGGCGTTCGATGGTGATGGTGCGGTAGCCGAAGTCCTCGTTGCGGAAGACGCGGGCGATGGGCACGCGCTTGACCTTGCCGCCTCCGGGCGGCGTCGGCAGCTTCACGTCCGGGAACAGCGTGACGCGGGCGACTTCCTTGCCCTGGGCGTCGCTGACCACCGCCTGCTCCACCTCCAGAAAGCCGCCAAAGATGCGGGTGATCTCGTCGATGTGGGCCTCGGACAGTTCCTTGCGCTTGGAGCCGAGGCTCTTCCTCATCTTCTGCCAGAAGCTCGAGGCGTCGATCAGTTGCACCCAGCCCTTGCGGTCCTCGACCTTGCGGTTGGTGAGGATCCACACGTAGGTGCTGATGCCGGTGTTGTAGAACATGTCGGTGGGCAGGCCGACGATAGCTTCGACCAGGTCGTTCTCGAGCAGGTAGCGGCGGATCTCGGATTCGCCCGAGCCGGCGCCGCCGGTGAATAGCGGCGAGCCGTTGAGGACGATGCCGATGCGGCTGCCGCCCTGCTCGGCCGGGCGCATCTTGGAAATCAGGTGCAGCAGGAAGAGCAGCGAGCCGTCCGACACGCGCGGCAGGCCGGGGCCGAAGCGGCCGGCGAAGCCTTTGTCCTCGGCCTCGCGGCGCACCTCCTTCTCGACCTTCTTCCATTCCACGCCGAAGGGCGGGTTGCTGAGCATGTAGTCGAACAGCTTGCCGAGCAGGCCGTCCTCGGAGAGCGTGTTGCCGAGCACGATGTTGCGCACGTCCTGGCCCTTGATCAGCATGTCGGCCTTGCAGATGGCGTAGGACTCGGGGTTGAGCTCCTGGCCGTACATGCTCATGCGCGCGCCGGGGTTGATGTCGTGCAGGTGCTCGCCCGCCACCGACAGCATGCCGCCGGTGCCGGCGGTGGGGTCGTAGATGGTGCGCACGACGCCGGGCTTGCTCAAGGCCTCGTCGTCCTCGATGAAGAGCAGGCTCACCATCAGCCGGATGACCTCGCGCGGGGTGAAGTGCTCGCCGGCGGTCTCGTTGGAGATCTCGGCGAACTTGCGGATCAGTTCCTCGAACACCAGGCCCATGTGCACGTTGTCGACACGGCGGGGGTGGAGCTCGATGTGGGCGAACTTTTCCACCACCAGGTAGAGCAGCCCGGCCTTGTGCAGGCGCTCGACGGTGTTGGCGAAGTCGAAGCGCTCGAAGATGTCGCGCACGTCGGGCGCGAAGCCCTGGATGTAGCCGTGCAGGTTGGCGCGCAGGTGGTCCTGGTCGCCGGCGAGCGTGGGCAGGTCGAGCGCGCTGACGTTGTAGAAGGGCACGCCGGATTTCCTGAGCACGAAGGGCTCGAAGGGCAGCCCGGCCTGCTCCTTGTCGCGGTATTCGGCGAGCACTGCCGCCTTGGTCGGCGCCAGCACGCAGTCGAGCCGGCGCAGCACGGTGAAGGGCAGGATGACGCGGCCGTATTCGGACTGCTTGAAGTCGCCGCGCAAAAGGTCGGCGACCGACCAGATGAGGGCGGAGAGGGCTTGCTGGTTCATGGGCTCGGGTCGTGAGGGCGAAACGGCCCGATTATCGCCGATGACAGGAGGAAGCGCCGCACGCGGCTAAGGCAAACGGTCGCGCAGAGCATTTGGAGCTTCTGGCACGACATGCTCGGCGGTGTGTTCTGGCGTCGCTCGGGTGCGTTACATCCCGCTCCCTTGCCCTTCCGCGCGCACGGGCTTCGGGCGGGGCCCCAGCCGCTTATTGCTTTTCGGTCAGCATCTGAACCGCCAGGCTGGCCGCTTCGACAGCGCCAGCGACATAGCCTGGAAATTGCGGCGACCACTCGCTGGCGATCCCGGTCAGCCGACCGCACCAGGGACCGCTTGCAGCCATCGAGGGCGGCGCCTCGACATGCTGACCGGCCGAGTCCAGATCGGCGGTGGTCGCAGTGTAGGGTTCCAGTGCCCAGTCCTGAATGAAGTCCATGCTGTGTGTGGCTGCCAGTGGTCCAAACAGGCGCACCAGCTGCGCACGGCAAAGTCCTCGCAGTTCCGCCTCGGGCACCCCCTTGCGCGCAGTCGCCGGCACACCGAAGAACCCGAACAGCGCAGCGCTGCCACCGGGGATCGACGCATCGTGGATCTCGCCAAGCGGTCCGCAGGCGCTTCGGGCTTCGCCGGAGAGGCCCTGCTCGCGCCAGAACGGCGCGTCGTAGATCGCGAGATACTTGGCATGCGGTGCCATCCAGGTCGGTGTGGCGTGCCATTGCCGCGACAGCCCCTCCGGCAAAGCCGGCGAGAAGGCGATGCGCGCATCGACCAACCGTGGCGGCAGCGCAAGCAGCACGTGCGCAGCACGCCAGGCCGTCAAGCAACCCGAGGCATCGACGCTTTCCAACTCGACCTGCGCTTCGGTGACACGCAGCGCGCGCACCGTGTGGCCGGTAAAGATCCGCGCGGGATCAAGTCGATGGTGCAAGGCATTGGTCAGCGCCGCCATGCCACCCATCAGCCTCATCGACGGCGGCGCACTCGCGTAGCCGCGCATTCGCGCAGGCGCGGCGCGCGGCGAACGCTCCACCATCATGTC
>JAGOEI010000168.1 GCA_017997795.1 Thauera sp.
TCCGGCAAGAGCCGCGAAGCCGAACGCCGCGCCGCCGATTCCGGCCTGGCGGTCACCGTGATCGCCACCGCCGAGGCGCTCGACGCCGAGATGGCCGCGCGCATCCGCCGCCACCAGGACGACCGCCCCGCAGGCTGGCGTACCGTGGAAGCGCCGCTCGCGCTCGCCGACACGCTGCGCGCCGAGGCCGCCGCCGATCGCTGCCTGCTCGTCGACTGCCTCACGCTGTGGGTGGCGAACCTGCTGGCCGACGCCGACCGCCTGCCGCCGGGCGCGAGCGCGGACGAGCTGCCGCTGTTCCGCCGCGAACGCGACGCCCTGCTCGCCACGCTGCCCACGCTGCCCGGCCGCATCATCCTGGTCGCCAACGAGGTCGGCCTCGGCCTGGTGCCGGAGACGCCGCTCGGGCGGCTGTTCCGCGACGAGGCGGGGCGGCTCAACCAGGCGGTGGCGGCGCTGTGCCCACGCGTGGTCTTCGTCGCCGCCGGCCTGCCGCTGGTGCTGAAGCAGGGCTAAACTGCAAGGCGACCTGACATTCCGGGAGACCGCCATGGGCCTGCCTGCAACCAAGCACAAGATGACGCTGGATGAGTTCCTCGCCTGGGAGGCGGAGCAGCCAGAGCGCTGGGAGTTCTTCGACGGCGAGGCCTTCATGATGGCGGGCGGGTCTGATGTGCATAACGTCGTCACTGGAAACATGTACATGGCCTTGCGAATCGGCCTGCAGAACACGCGCTGCAACGTTTTCATGTCCGACGTCCGCCTGCGCCTGGCCGCGTCCGACGACCTCTTCTACCCCGACGTCTTCGTCACCTGCTCGGACGCCGACCGCGACCGCCGCCAGGTCAAGGAAGACCCGGTACTGATCGCCGAGGTGCTGTCGCCCTCGACCGAAGCCTACGACCGCGGCGACAAGTTCGCTGCCTACCGCCGCTTCACGGGCTTGAAGACGGTGCTCTTCCTGTCACAGGACCGCCCCCACGTCGAGTGCTTCACCCGCGGCGAAGACGGGCGCTGGATCCTGAGCGAGGCCAGCGGCGACACCGCCAGCCTCGCGCTGCCCGCATTCGGCTTCGAACTGGCGCTGGCCGACCTGTACCGCGACCTGCCTGACGCGACGCCCGACCCCGCCGCAACCGCTAACTGAAACCCATCCCCGCACCGCATGACACCCTTCGCCATCGCCCCGCCCGACACCCTGCTCGCTGCCGCGCTGCAGCAGAAGATCGACCACAAGACCAAGCCGCTCGGCGCGCTCGGCCAGCTCGAGCCGCTGGCGCACCAGATCGGCCTGGTGCAGCAGACGCTGACGCCCCAGATCAGCCAACCGCACATCGTCGTCTTCGCCGGCGACCACGGTGCGGCGAAGGCTGGCGTATCGGCCTATCCGCAGGACGTGACCTGGCAGATGGTGGAGAACTTCCTCGCCGGCGGCGCGGCGATCAATGTCTTCAGCCGGCAGATGGGGCTGGGGCTGACCGTGGTCGACGCCGGGGTGAGTCACGACTTCGGCAAGCGCGGCGGGCTGATCGACGCCAAGATCGCGCCGGGCACGGCGAACTACCTCGAACAGCCGGCGATGACGCCCCAGCAGCGCGATGCCGCGCTGCAGCGCGGCCGCGAGATTGCCCATGCGCTCGCCGACAACGGCTGCAACTGCGTCGGCTTCGGCGAGATGGGCATCGGCAACACGGCGTCCGCGTCGCTGATCACCCACTGCCTGGTCGGCGCCGAGCACGACGCCGACCTGTACTCCGTCACCGGCCGCGGCACCGGTCTGGACGATGCCGGCCTGTTCCGCAAGCGCACCCTGCTCGCGCAGGCGCTCGAGCGCGGCGGGCGGCCGCACTCCGCGCTGGACGTGCTGGCCGAATACGGCGGGTTCGAGATCGCGATGATGGCCGGCGCCATGCTCGGCGCGGCCGAAAAGGGCATGCTGATCCTGATCGACGGCTTCATCGTCACCTCTGCGGCACTGGTCGCGCACGCGATCAACCACAACGTGCTCGCCTACTGCGTGTTCGCGCACCGCTCGCAAGAGCCCGGTCACCGCGTGCAGCTCGACCACCTCGACGTGCAGCCGCTGATGGAGCTCGACCTGCGCCTGGGCGAGGGCACCGGCGCCGCGCTGGCGCTGCCGCTGGTGCAGGCGGCGGTGAACTTCCTCAACGAGATGGCGAGCTTCGAGTCCGCCGGGGTGAGCGACCAGGAATCTGCGCAGTAAGATCGGCCCCCCGCCCCCGGCCAGGGGGCCAGGCCCGTCTGCACGCCCCTGCCCGCCCATGCGCGAACACCTCGCCCGCTTCTTCACCGCCCTCGGCTATTTCACCCGCCTGCCGGTACCGGCCTGGGTGGCGTGGTCGCCGGAACGGCTCGCGCACGCGGCCGCCTGGCTGCCGCTGGTGGGCTGGGTGATCGGGCTTGCGGGGGCCGCAGCGCTGCATGGGCTTGCCCTCGTGCTGCCGGCCAGCCTCGCGGTGATCCTGTCGATGGCGACGACCATCCGCCTGACCGGCGCCCTCCACGAGGACGGCTTCGCCGATGGCTGCGACGGGCTGGGCGGCGGCTGGGACAAGGCGCAGATTCTGGCGATCATGAAGGACTCGCGCATCGGCAGCTATGGTGCGATCGGCATCGTGCTGATGCTGCTGGCCAAGGCCGCGGCGCTGATCGAGCTGGCCGGCACCAGCCCTGCGACGGCCGCCCTCGCCCTGCTCGTCGCCCACCCGCTGTCGCGCCTGGCAGCGACCACCGTGCTGCACGCCCTGCCCTATGCGCGCAGCGACGACGGCAGCAAGGCGGCACCCGTCGCGCAGCGCTTGAACCGCGCCGAGCTGGCGATGGCGAGCGCGTTCGGCCTGCTGCCGGCGCTGGTCCTCCTCACCCCGCTTCAGACCCTCGCTGTGCTGGCGCTGGCCGCCTTGGTCACCCTGTGGCTCGCCCGCCTCTTCCTGCGCCGCCTCGGCGGCCACACCGGAGACCTGCTCGGCGCGGTGCAGCAGGCGGCGGAGCTGGCGTGCTATGTCGGCATCCTCGGCGCTGCCTCCTGAAGGCTTGCTCCTCCCCCATGCAACTTCACCTCATCCGCCACCCCCGCCCCGCCGTCGCGCCCGGCATCTGCTACGGGCAGACCGATCTCGGCCTGGCCGAATGCCCCGCCGAGATTGCTGCCCGCCTGCGCCCGCTGCTGCCGGAATCCTTCGCCCTGCACGCCAGCCCGCTCGCCCGCACGCGCCTGCTCGCCGAAGCGCTCGGCACGCCCACGCTCGACGACCGCCTGAAGGAAATGCACTTCGGCGAGTGGGAAGGACGCAGCTTTGCCGACATCGGCAGCGCCATCGACGACTGGGCGGCGGACCCGCTCGGCTTTCGCGCGCCGGGCGGGGAGTCGCCGCGCGAGATGACGGCAAGGGTGCTGCACTGGCTGGAGGACATCAGGGAAGGGCTGCGACTTGCAGCGCGGCCTGGGGAGATTAGGGGACAGACCCCAATTTCAGATGGAATTGGGGTCTGTCCCCTATTTCCGAGCACCGCGCCCGAGCACCTCGTCGTCGTTGCCCACGGCGGCCCGCTGCGCGCCATCGCCGGCCACCTCCTCGGACTGCCGCCGGAGCGCTGGCTGGGGCTGGACTTCGGCTGCGGGCAGGTGACGCGCATCGATGTGGAAAGCTGGGGCGTGGTGTTGAAGTGGTTCAATCGGTGAGGCCTCGCCTGAAAGACGCCCCTTTCAAGCTTGCGGCGCACGTTCACGGCGCCTATCTTACAAATCCAAACTTCAACTTTAGATTTGTAAGATGATCCCGCGATCGGCTCTCTCGACCCTGCAGCGCCTGGCGCGTGGTTTCCCCGTGATCGCCATCACCGGCCCGCGCCAGGCCGGCAAGACCACGCTCGCTCAGCAAACCTTTGCCGACAAAGCATATGTTTCGCTCGAGAACCCGGAAGAGCGCGAGTTTGCCGAATCCGACCCCAGGCGCTTTCTTGCCCGCTTCGAGGACGGCGCCATTCTCGATGAGGTTCAGCGCTGCCCTCAGCTTCTGTCGTGGCTGCAGGGCATCGTCGACACGCGCAAGCGCATGGGTGACTTCGTGCTCACCGGCTCCCAGCAGTTCGAGCTCGTCTCGGGCATGACACAGTCGCTCGCGGGCCGGGTGGGCCGGGTCGAGCTGCTCGCGCTCTCCACCCGTGAGCTCGCCGCGGCTGCTCGCCTGCCCGCGCGCCTCGACGACATGCTGTTCAAGGGTGGCTACCCCGCCCTTTACGACCGCGACCTGAGCCCGGAAGACTGGTTCGCCAACTACGTCGCGACCTATCTGGAACGTGACGTCCGCCAGCTGATCGCGGTACGCGACCTCACCCAGTTCCAGCGCTTTGTGCGCATGTGTGCCGCACGCTCCGGCCAACTGCTGAACCTGAGCGCGCTCGGTGCCGACTGCGGCATCACCGCGGTCACCGCGCGCGAGTGGCTGTCCGTGCTGGAGGCCAGCTATCTGGTGGCGCGCATCCCGCCCTACTTCGAGAACTTCGGCAAGCGCCTGGTGAAGACACCCAAGCTCTACTTTCTCGACGTCGGCCTGGCGTGCTGGCTGCTCGGTATTCGCGACGCCGAGTCCGTGGGCACCCACGCCATGCGCGGCGCGCTGTTCGAAACCTGGGTCGTCTCCGAATTCATCAAACAGCAGTTCAATGCGGGCCGCCCCGCCGACCTTTACTTCTGGCGCGACAACGTGGGCCATGAAGTCGACCTGCTGTTCCAGACGCGGGACGGTCTGCAGGCGGTGGAAATCAAGTCTGGCCACACCTTCGCCAGCGACTGGCCGGCTTCCGCCCTGAAATGGCAGAAACTGAGCGGCAGCCCGCTGGCGCCATGGATCATCTATGGAGGCGAGGGGGAATATGAACGCCAGGCTTGCCTCGCGCTCGGCTGGCGAACCTTCGCCGACCGGGAAATATCCGCCCGATAAGCGACACGACACTCATGACCACCCTCTGGCTCATCACCGACAACAAGCCCGGCCACCGCAGCCAGTTGCAGGGGCTGGCGCA
>JAGOEI010000169.1 GCA_017997795.1 Thauera sp.
CGCCAACCACGTCGGCAGCGCGCGCCACGCCGACATGTTGCGCGAGTCCTTGCCTGAAGGCATGCGCTGGTTCGGCGCGGTGATGCGCGATGCGGAGGCCGCGCTGCCCGAGCGCCACCTCGGCCTGTTGCAGGCGGCGGAGATCGAAGACCTCGATGAGCGACTCGAGCGCCTGGCCGATCATCTGCAGCAGACGGGCGCTGCGGAACTGCCGCCTGCGGTCGAGTTCCCGGCGGTGCCAGCGCCTGTGATTCCGCCCCTGCTCGCCGGCAGGAAGATCGCGATCGCCCGCGACGCCGCCTACGGCTTCATCTACCCGGCCAATGTCGACACCTTGCGCGCGCTGGGGGCAGAGCTCGCCTTCTTCTCGCCGCTCGCAGGGGACGCCCTGCCCGCAGGCTGCGATGGGGTGTGGCTGCCGGGCGGCTATCCGGAACTGCACGGCGCCGCGCTCGCCGCCAACGCCGGGCTGTGGGCAGGCCTGCGCGCGCATGTGGCCGCCGGCAAGCCGGTGCTCGCCGAGTGCGGCGGCCTGATGAGCCTGCTCGAGGCCATCGTCGACAAGGCCGGGGTCGAGCATACCTTTGCCGGGCTGCTGCCGGGTCGGGCCGTGATGCAGAAGCGGCTCGCCGCCCTCGGCATGCAGGAGGTGGATCTGCCCGGCGGTCGGCTCACCGGCCACACCTTCCATTACTCGCAGACCGAGACCCCGCTCGCGCCCTGGCTGCGCGCGCGCCGGCCGGACGGCGGCGAGGGCGAGGCGATCTACCGCTCAGGCCCGATCACCGCCTCCTACGTGCATTTCTGGTTCCCGTCGAATCCGGCGGCGGTGGCGGGCTTGTTCGGCGCCTGATCGCGAGCGCGCGGTGCGGGGATCGGTGCGAGGGTGACATGCCGCGGCCGCTTTCGCGCCTTGCGGCGCTCCTACACGAAGCCTCACGCCCGCAGCGCCCCTGTAGGAGCGGCGGCAGCCGCGAACAGGCGGTCGAGGCACTGACCTGGCGGACGAAGACGTACGCCGCCTTCGCGCCTGCCGGCGGGCCTACGCGGCGGGCGTTGGCGACGTCAGGACGTTGCCGGCGGCATCTGCGATCGCCTGCGCCAGCCTCGCCATCACCGGCGACTGCACCTGCCAGTGGTGCCAGTAGAGCACCACGTCCTCGCGCTCGGGCGTGAGGTCGACCAGCTCGCCGCGGGCGAGGTGCGCGCGGGCCTGGATCTCGGGGATGAAGCCGTAGCCCAGGCCGGCGACCGCGAAGGCCATGAAGCCCTCCGACGAGGGCACGACGTGGTGCGGATACTGCCCGGCGTCGAGCCCGAAGTGGCGCAGCAGGAAGGCTTCGTGCATGTCGTCGTGGCGGCCGAAGACGATCGCGGGGGCCTTCTCCAGCGCGCTGCGGGTGAGGCCGCGTGGGAACCAGCGCGCGCGAAAGCCGGGCGAGGCCGCGCACAGGTAGGGCATCACGCCCAGGCGCTCGGCGGCGCAGCCGCGCATCGGGTCGGCGCGGGTGGAGACGCAGCCCAGCACCTCGCCATCGGCGAGCAGGGCGTGGGTGTGGTCCTGGTCGTCGACCACGCAGTCGAGCACCAGGCCTTCGTCCCGGACCACCTCGGCCACCGCGTCGATGAACCAGGTGGCGAGCGAGTCGGCGTTCACCCCCACCGCCAGCCGCAGCGGCCCGTGCGCCTGGCGCGGCGCCAGCGCGCGCCGCGCCTCGGCCTCCATCAGCCGCAACTGCGCCAGGTAGGGCAGAAGCCGACGCCCGGCCGGCGTGGGCCGCACGGGCTTGCTGCGCACCAGCAGCACCTGGCCGAGCTCGGCCTCGAGCAGCTTCACGCGCTGTGACACGGCCGACTGGGTGAGTGCGAGCCGGCGCGCCGCGCGCTCGAAGCTGCCCTCCTGCAGCACGGCTTCGAAGGCGAGCAGGCGGTGGTCCAGCATTAGTGTTTTTACTTGAAAGTGAATTAAATCGATTCTACTTAAGAAAGGGCTCAGTCGCGCCTATCCTGGCGCCTGTCCTCCGCGGGGGACCGCGCTGAAAACAACAACGGAACGCATCATGAGCAACGTCTACTTCAACGGCTTCGTGCTGACCCTCGGCCTGATCATGGCGATCGGCGCGCAAAACGCCCACGTGCTGCGCCAGGGCCTGCGCGGCGAACACGTGCTGCTGACGGTCAGCGTGTCGGCGCTGTGCGACGTGCTGCTGATCACGCTCGGTATCGCCGGGCTGGGCAGCCTCTTCGTCGCCAACCCCGACCTGATGGCGGTGGCGCGCTACGGCGGTGCCGCCTTCCTGATCTGGTACGGCGCGCGCGCGCTGCGTTCGGCACTGCGTGGTGGGCGGGCGGTGGATGTCACCGAGCATCGGCGCATGTCGCGCGGCCAGGCGCTGCTGGCCGCGGCCGGCTTCAGCCTGCTCAACCCGCACGCCTACCTCGACACCGTCGTGCTGCTCGGCTCGATCGGCAGCCAGCAGGCCGACGACCTGCGTCCGCTCTTCGCTGCCGGCGCGATTTCCGCGTCGATCGTGTGGTTCGTGCTGCTCGGCTACGGCGCCCGCTTGCTCGTGCCGCTGTTCTCGCGGCCGCTTGCCTGGCGGGTGCTGGATGCGCTGGTGGCGCTGATGCTGTGGGGCATCGCGGCGTCGCTGCTGCTGGCCTGACGCTGACGCGGGCACGGATGCGCGTGAGGCGTGCCGACCCTGTTTCGCGACAGTGTGTTTCACCGCCGGCGGGCAGAGGGGCGCTCGGTATAATTGCTGCTCCAGCGCAAGTCGCGCGCATTTCGCCCAGGATCCCGCCGTGTCCGAACGCCTCGCCGTCGCCCTCCAGTACGCCCTGCCCAAGCGTCTGCTCACCCAGTTTGCCGGCAAGCTCGCCAGCCTCGAGGGCGGGAAGGCGACGACGGCGGTGATCCGCTGGTTCATCAAGCGCTACGGCGTGAACATGGCCGAGGCGGCCAACGCCGATCCGGCCGGCTACGCGAGCTTCAACGCGTTCTTCACCCGCCCGCTGCGCGACGGTGCGCGCCCCCTGGACGAGGCGGATTTCGTTTGCCCGGTCGATGGCACGATCAGCCAGTTCGGGCCGATCGAGTTCGACCAGATCTTCCAGGCCAAGGGCCATTTCTACTCGACCACCGCGCTCGTCGGCGGCGACCGGGCCCTTGCCGCACGCTTCGAGGACGGCGATTTCGCCACGATCTACCTCTCCCCGCGCGACTACCACCGCATCCACATGCCCTGCGCCGGGCAACTGACGCAGATGATCTACGTTCCCGGCGACCTGTTCTCGGTGAATCCGACCACGGCGCGCGGGGTGCCCGGCCTCTTCGCGCGCAACGAGCGCGTGGTGTGCGTGTTCGAGGGCGAGTTCGGCCCCTTCGTGATGGTGCTGGTGGGCGCGACCATCGTCGGCAGCATGGCGACGGTGTGGCACGGTGTGGTCAATCCGCCGCGCATGCCCGACATCGAGAAGCGCACCTATGGCGCCGGCGAGGTCGTGCTCGGCCAGGGCGACGAGATGGGGCGCTTCCTGCTGGGGTCGACGGTGGTGATGCTGTTCCCGAAGCACGCGCTGCGCTTCGCGTCCGACTGGGCGCCGTCGCGGCCGGTGCGCATGGGCGAGGTCATGGGGCAGCGTCGGCCCGTAGGGGACTGAGGGCAACCAAGGGCAACCAAGGGCGACTGAGCCCGCGTCGGCGCTGTGGCGCAATGCACAGCGGTGGTGCGATTGCAGCAGGCGATGCACGGCATCGATGCATGATCTTACGGCCCGTGTTGCGCCGCAGCGTTTCGCCTGCGTCACGACACGGTCAAAAAACTCCTATAGAACAGTGGCTTGCCGATCGCTCTCTGCTTGCAGAGGCACGTCCGGCAAGCTGGCACGATTGAAGCTAGTGAACCGTGCCGTTCCATAAATGCAAAAGGAGACAGATCATGCCCAGCCGTCCGATCCATCAGGTCCTTGCCGACCGTTCCTTCGTCGATGTGTCGATCTTCACCTCGGTGCGGGAAGTCACCCAGCTCATGCAGGCGCAGCACTGCAGCGCGGCGCTGATCACCGAGCACGGCGTGCTCACCGGCATCTTCACCGAGCGCGACGCCACCTTCCGCGTGATTGCCGCCGGCCTCGATCCCGACACCACCGCGGTGGGCGAGGTGATGACGCACAACCCGATGACGCTGGCCGAAGACAAGCCCTTCGGCCACGCCCTGCACATGATGTACGAAAACGGCATCCGTCACGTCGCGGTGGTCGATGCCGCCAAGTCCCCGGTCGGTGTCGTGACCGCGCGCGACGCGCTGCAGCTCGATGCGATCGACTTCGGTGCCGAGCTCGTGCGCCGCGAGGAGATCACGGTCATTCTCTGACCGTTGCGGCTGCCGTGCCCGCGGACGCAGTGCGCCCGCGGGCCGGTGTCAGAGCAGGTTCATCTTGCGCGCGGATTCACGCAGCTCGCTGCGGAAGTCCGGGTGGGCGATGCCGATCAGCGCCTCGGCGCGCTGCTTCGCGGTCTTGCCGCGCAGTTCGGCGACACCGAATTCGGTGACCACGTAGTTGATGTCGTTCTTGCTCGTGGTGACGTGCGTACCCGGTGACAGCACCGGCGCGATGCGCGACACTGCGCCGTCCTTGGCCGTCGACGGCAGCACGATGAAAGCCTTGCCGCCCTTCGAGCGGTTGGCGGCGCGCACGAAGTCGACCTGGCCACCGGTGCCCGAGTAGGGCAGGTGGCCCAGGGTCTCCGAGCCGCACTGGCCGATCAGGTCGATCTGCAGCGTGGCGTTGATTGCGCACAGATTGTCGTTGCGCGCGGCGATGTAGGGGTCGTTGGTGAATTCCACCGGATGCATCTCGATCGCCGGATTGCGGTGCAGCGTACGGTACAGGCGCCGCGAGCCGAGCGCGAAGGTGGCGACCGTCTTGCCCGGCATGAAGGTCTTCTTGCGGTTGGTGACCGCACCCGAATCGAGCAGCGACAGGATGCCGTCGCCGAGCATCTCGGTGT
>JAGOEI010000170.1 GCA_017997795.1 Thauera sp.
GCCGAAATCGTCGCGCCCGCGGCCTTCGGTGCCGACATGCTGGTGCGCAACATCATCGGCCTCGACCCGCGCGCCGGGGTGGTGGCGATCGGCGACGAGGTGGCCAAGGGCGCGTGGCTGATCTTCTGTCGGCGCGACCCCGCCGCCGCGCTCGCCGACCTGCGCCGCATCGCGTGCGAGATTCGCGACGAGCTGGTCGACAGCGCGCGCGTGGCGCTCGGCGCCGTGTATGTGAGCTGCTCGGGCCGCGGCGGTCCGCATTTCGGCACGCCGGCGGCCGAGCTCGCCACGATCCGCGACGTGATCGGCGACGTGCCGCTGGTGGGCTTCTTCGCCGGCGGCGAGATCGCGCACAACCGGCTGTATGGCTACACCGGCGTGCTGACGGTGTTTACGGCTGCGCGCTGAGCGACCGCGGCGCAGCCCACCGCGCCGTCGGCGGGGTGCCGCCTGCCGGTGGGCGCACGGCGGTCGCGGGAGGCTGGATTGGCCGCGAACGCGACCCTCCTACCCGCAATCTTCGCGAGCAGGCCCGAGCTGCCCCGAGGTTTGGCCGGACCCGCCCGGTATCGATTCAGCCCAGCCAGGGTTCGGCCAGTCTGCCCACATCGACGCGGGCCCCGAGCCGCGCAGCGAGCAGATACAGCCCGCCCAGCTTGCGGTGCAGGAAAAGCGCGTCGGCCGGCGGCGTGTGCCAGAAGTCGCGATCCAGGCTGAGCTTGAGCCCGGCGTCGCGCAGGCGCACGGCGAGGTCGCTGGCGCCGAAGTCGTAGATGCCGGCGTGGCACAGCGGCTCGCAGGCGGTGGCGAAGAGGTCGATCACCGCGTCGCGCTGGTGGGCGTGGATGGTGTCCTGGAAGTAGCCGATCTCCTGCGCGGCCGTGCTCATCGCCGCGCGGTCGCCACGGATCGCGCCCGCCATCAGGCGGCGGTAGGACTCGACCACGGTGCCGGAATACGGCCGCGTGGCGCCGAAGTCGAGCAGCACCAGGCGGCCGCTGGCGGCGTCGAAGCGGTAGTTGGCGAAGTTGGGGTCGGTCTGGATCAGGCGGAACTCGAACAGCTCGCGAAACAGCAGGCCGATCAGCAGCGTGGCGATGCGGTCGCGCAGCGCCTGCGGCGCGTCGGCGAGCGACTCCACCGCCACGCCTTCCACCCAGCTCATCGCCAGGATGTCGCTGCGGGTCAGCGCGTCCACCGGCTGCGGCAGCACGAAGTCGTTCGCGTCCGCGAGCAGGCTGCCGAAGCGGCGCAGGTTCTCGGCTTCACGCCGGTAGTCGGCCTCTTCGTGGAGCTGGCGCTTGGCCTCCTCGAGCAGCGGGCCGACGTCGAGCGATCTGGGCAGCAGGCCGGACACGCGCAGCAGGGTGGCGACGTTGTCCACGTCGCTGTCGATGCTGCGGCGCACGCCCGGGTACTGCAGCTTGATCGCCAGCTCCTGGCCGTCGCGGGTGCGCGCGCGATGCACCTGGCCGATCGAGGCCGCCGCGCACGGGGTGAAGGAGAAGCGCTCGAAGCCCTGCTCCCAGCCCTTGCCCCAGTGCGTCTCCAGCACCTGCACCACCTGGCTCATCGGCATGGTGCGCGCGTCCTCGCGCAGGCGGGCGAGGATCTCGGCGAGCTCGGGCGGTAGCAGGTTGCCGGCGTCCATCGACATCAACTGCCCGACCTTCATCGCCGCGCCGCGCAGTTGCGCGAGCTGGTCGGCGACGCGGCGGGCGTTGGCCGGGGTGAGCACCAGCTCGCTCACCTTCGGGCGCTTGCCGGCGGCGAGCTGACGCGCGCCCTCGGCGAGCATGCCGCCGGCGACCCCGGTGGCGAGCGAGCCGAGGCGGGCGAGACGGGACAGGCGACCGTCGGGGACGGCAGTGGCGCGGGCTTCGGTGTTCATGCGGCGTGTCTCCCTGGCGTGCCCGTGGGCCGCCGATTCAGTAGGGCAACTGGACGAAGGCGCCGGCGATGAGGCTCAGGCAGGCGACCACGGTGAGCTGCAGGCGCAGCGGCAGATACCAGGCGGGCAGCTCGGCGTGGCGGGCGAGGCGGCGGTCCTGGATGTAATGCAGCACGAAGCCGGTCACCAGCAGCACGGCCGCCTCCATCGGCACCAGCAGCAGCGCCGGCCACGCCATCAGCGAAGGCACCACGCTCCACAACATGGTGCGCACGCGGCGCGCGTCGTCGAGGCCGGGCAGCGCCATGGCGAAGCCCCAGTGCAGGGCGCACACGAAGCTGAGGATCACCGCGCCGTAGGCGAACAGCGCGTCGCTCCAGGTGAAGCCGTGGTGGCTGTCGAGCAGGCTGACCGGCGCCAGCACGAGGAAGGGGATCAGGCCGCCGTAGCCGAGCCAGCGGGCAGTGCGGCGGAGGGAGTCGGGGAGTGCGGGGGTCATCTTGGTGCCTGTAAAGGTGCGGTAGTTGGACGGCGGCTGGGCGATGCTGTATTCGGGTGCTGGGAGGTTCTATGTCCTGGACGAAGCTGCGCGGAGATTCGGCAGGTTTCCTGTTCTATCTGTGCGTTGTCTGAGCTGATGCTAGTAATTCAATTCTCGTTTGTCCAGGACAAAAAGAGTATATTTGCGTCTGTTGATTCGACCCCGCGCTGTCGGCGCTTGTCTGCCTGTCCTCTGTGGATGCCAACATGAACCCTCCGCTCCATTACGCCGTGATCGGTGCCGGCATCGCCGGCCTGAGTTGCGCGCGCGCGCTCGCCGCCTCCGGCGTGCACGTCACTGTCTTCGACAAGAGCCGCGGCCCCGGCGGGCGCATGAGCACGCGCCGCGGCGAGGGTTGGGCGTGCGATCACGGCGCGCAGTACTTCACCGCGCGCGATCCGCTGTTCCAGGCCGAACTCGCGCGCTGGCAGGCCGCCGGGGTGGCGGCGCGCTGGCAGCCGCGGCTGGTGGTGTTTGGTGCGGACGGTCTGCGCACGAAGGGTGGCGCGGGGGGTGATGCGGCCGGCGGGGGCGGGGGTGACGCCGGGGGTGACGAACCGGCCCGCCATGTCGGCACGCCGCGCATGACCGCGCCGGCGCGTCTGCTCGCCGAAGGACTCGACCTGCGCCTGCAGACCACGGTGACCGCGCTGCAGCGCTACGACCACGGCTGGGAACTCGCCACCGCCGAGCGCGGCCTGCTGCCCGAGGCCTTCGACGGTGTGCTGCTCGCGGTGCCGGCGCCCCAGGCGGTGCCCCTGCTGCAGCCCGTGTCGCCCGAACTTGCGGCGCTGGCGGGCGGCGCGCCCATGCAGGCGTGCTGGGCGCTGATGCTGCGCTTCGTGGCGCCGCTGGCGCTGGATTTCGATGCCGCCTTCGTCAATCACGGGCCCTTGCGCTGGATCGCGCGCGACACCAGCAAGCCCGGACGCGAGGGCTCGGAGACATGGACGCTGCATGCGAGCGCCGAATGGAGCGAAGCCCATGTCGAGGACAGCCCCGAGAGCGTCGCCGCGGCGCTGATCGCCGCCTTCTGCGCGCTCGGCGGCGCCGCCCCGCTGGTGTGGTCGGCGCAGCGCTGGCGTTACGCGATCACCGATTCGGCGGTCGACGGCGGCTGCGCCTGGGACGCGGGCGACGGTGTCGGCCTGTGCGGCGACTGGGTGAACGGCGGCCGGGTCGAGGGTGCCTGGCTGAGCGGTCACGCGCTGGCGCAGCGTGTGCTGGCGAGTGTGCGCGATGAGCTACGGGCTGGTCTGGTTCAAGCGTGACTTCCGCCTCGCCGACCATGGCGCGCTTGTCGCAGCGGCGCGGCGCGGGCCGGTACTGTGCGTGGCGGTCGTCGAGCCCGCGCTGTGGGCGCAGGCGGATGCCGCGCGCCAGCACTACGAGTTCATGCTCGAGAGCGCGCGCGAGCTGCACGCCGAACTGCACCGCCTTGGCGGCCGCCTGCACCTGATGGTGGGCGACGCGGTCGCGGTGCTCGGCCGCCTGCATGCCGCTGCGCCCTTCGCCGAGCTGTATTCGCACGAGGAGACCGGCAACGGCGCGAGCTACGCGCGCGACCGCGCAGTCGCGGCGTGGTGCCGGGCGCGCGGCGTACGCTGGCATCAAGTGCCGCAGTTCGGGGTGGTGCGTCGGCTGGACGATCGCGATCGCTGGCAGGCGGCGTGGGAGGCGCATGTCGCCGCGCCGCAAGCCGTGCTGCCGACGGAACTGAGGTTTGCCCCGCTGCCTGCGACCTTGCAGCCGACCGATGGGGCCGCGCGACCGGCGCCGGGCGTGATCGTCGCCGCGCGTGCGCCCGAGGCGGTCGCGCTCGGCCTCGACCCCTTCCAGCCGCCGGCCCGCCAGCGCGGCGGCCGGCGTGCGGCGCTCGACGCGCTGGCGACTTTTCTCGATGCGCGCAGCGGCCATTACCGCGGCGGCATCTCCTCGCCGCTCAAGGCACCCACCGCGTGCTCGCGGCTGTCGCCCTATCTCGCCTGGGGCTGCCTGAGCCTGCGCGAGCTGGTGCAGGCCACCCGCGCGCGCATCGCCGCGCTGCCCGCGGGCGACCGCCGCCGCGCCGGCCTGAGCGCCTTCGTCAGTCGGCTGTACTGGCACTGCCATTTCATCCAGAAGCTGGAGAGCGAGCCGGCGCTGGAGTTTCGCAACCTGCACCGCGGCTACGACGACCTGCGCGAACCGGAATGGAACCCGGCGCATTTCGACGCGCTGGTCGCCGGGCGGACCGGCTGGCCGCTGGTCGATGCCTGCGTGGCGATGTTGCGCGAGACCGGCTGGATCAACTTTCGCATGCGCGCGATGCTGGTCTCGGTGGCGGCCTATGCGCTATGGCTGCACTGGCGCGAGGTGGGCCTGTGGCTGGCGCGCGCCTTCCTCGACTATGAGCCGGGCATCCACTGGAGCCAGATGCAGATGCAATCCGGCACCACCGGCATCAACACCACCCGCGTGTACAACCCGATCAAGCAGGCGCGCGACCACGACCCGCAGGGGGTGTTCGTGCGCCGCTGGCTGCCGGCGCTGCGCCGGGTGCC
>JAGOEI010000171.1 GCA_017997795.1 Thauera sp.
TGGCGCGGAGACCTCGACGCCGATGCCGTCGATGAGCTGATCCTGCGCCTGTGCCGGCGCGACGCCGAGCGTGGGCAGCGTTGCGCGATCCACGTGCTCACCCAGGACCGCGCCGGGCGTCCTCGCCTTGCCGGCACCCTGGCCGACGCACCCGGGCCGGTGCGTCTCGGGTTCTCTCAGGTGAATGGCTGGCGGCCGCTGATCGTTGGCGAAGGCCGCGCACGCCGCGGCCTGGTGTTCGACGGCCGGCGTGGCCGCCTTCCGCGCGGCGCGCCGGTGCCGGCGGGCGAGGACAGCGAGGAGATCATGAAGGTCGAGACGCTGCTCGGACCTCTGCGCAGCGTCCCCGGCACGGCCGGGGCGCGCTGAATCTAGCTGATTGCGCGGTCGATGTCGGTTCGTGTCAGCACGCTGCAGGCGATGCCCGCCCGCGCGCACTGCTCCGCATAGCCGGGAAAGGCGCGATCGACGATGCCCGCCGCGGCGAGTTCGGCCGGGGTCGCCTGCGCAGGTACCGGGCAGGACTTGACCAGCACCACGCCGCGGGCGCCAAGACGCAGGGCGAGCCACGCGGCCAGGCTGTCGCTGGTCGCGTCCCAGTTCGTGAGCGCGTCGGGCGCATCGCGCTGAAGTGTCAGCGGCAGCCAGATCGCCGCACGGCCCTCGGCGAGGCGCGCGCGCAGCCCCGCCTCGGAGTCGGCCAGCGCCAGTCGCGGTTCGATCCCGTGCAGCAGGTGCGCGCACTGCGCCATGCCGAGCACTGCCATGTTGTGGGCGCAGAGCTCATTGACCCGCCATTCTTTCTGCACCGCGCGGGCCGCGTCGGCGAAGGGGCCGCCGCCGGGCACGATCACGATCTGCCCGGCACCTTGGGTGGCGAGGCGGCTCAGCCATGCCGGCAGCAAGGGGTCGTGCAGCAGGCTGCCGCCGAGTTTTACGACGCGCATGGTGGGGGGGTGACCGATGTGGCGCGGACAGAGACGACGTCGGCTGCTTTGCCGGCGTGCGTGGTGGCGGCGGGATGGGCGGCGGCGAGCCGGGTTCCTGTGGCAGGACCGTCAGCGGGGCGAGCCGCCGCACGCTCGGGGTCAGCAAATTGGGCGCCAGCAAGCTGGGCGACGGCCACGCTCGGCGCACACACCCGCGCCCAGTCGGCGCAGTCCGGCGCGACCGCGGCGAGCGCGTCGAAACCGATGCAGGGGTGGCCGAGCGAGTCGGCCAGCTCGCGCACCAGGAAGGCGCCGCAGCCGGCCGCCACCAGCGGGGCGGAGGCGGGCAGCGCCGCCTGCTGGAGCACGCGGACGAGGTTGCGGCGGATCTCGGCCAGCATCTGCGCCCGCCAGCGCAGCGCAAACGCCTGCCATTCGTCGGCGCTGGCGTCGCGCGCGTCGTGGCCGATCATGCGGGCCAGGCGCAGACGGCTGCCGGCCGCATCGCGCGCGCCGCCGTCGGCGGGCGGGTAGTGATCGTGCGCGGGGTCGAGCTCGCCGCTGAGGCGGAACACGTCGGCCGTGGTGGCGAAGAACTCGTTCATGACGTTGTAGGCCTGGCCACGAAACCGGATGCGGCGCGCGAGCGCACACAGCGGGCTGCGCACCACGCCGAGGTAGACCAACTCGCCGCTCGCCAGCCGGGTGGCGTCGTTGCGTCCGGCGGGGGCGGGGCGGCCGGCGCGGACGGGGATAAGGTCGGTGGTGGTGCTGCCGATGTCGATCAGCACGGCGTCGGGCAGGCGCTGCGCGACCAGGCTGGCGGTGGCGAGCCAGTTGGCGGAGGCGACGGCCGGCCATCGGGCGGCGGCCGTGGACGCGTCCAGCCAGCCGGCCTCGCCGGCGTAGAAGCGCACCGCCGGGCCGAGCAGGGCGGCGAGGTGCTCGCACAGTGCGCGCACGCCGGCCTCGCGGTCGGGGAAGAGGTCGGTCATCTCGGCGGTCATCGTCACCGCGTGGCGGGCGTGGGCGAAGGCCGGCCAGCGCGCGCGGGCGGCCTCGATCGCTGCGTCGAGGTGTTCGAGTCCGGTCCACAGCGGGGTGGCCCACTGCGCGATGGCGGTGACCGTTCCGCCCTCGAGCAGGCTGGCCTTGACGTGGGCGCCGCCGACATCCCAGCCGATGACGGGCGCGGGAGGCGAGGCCGGGCCGACGAGGGGCGCGGTCGAGGTCGCGGCGTCATGAGCGCGCGGTGCTTCAGGAGTGCTCGGGTGTGGCATCGGCGGTGTCGATCGCATGGGGGGCAAGTGTGGCGTCGTGCGCCGCAATGATGTCGGCGGCGAGGTTACGCAGATGCGAGGTCTGGGTGCGGCCGGTGGGGCTGCAGGGGGACGGGCTGCGCCGGGCTCGGCTACGTTCGTCGGTGCGTTCCAGCGCCGCGCCGACCAGTCCCGCGTAGGCGCAGGTCAGGCGTGGGTTGATCTCGATGACGCACAGCCGGCCGTCGGGCTGGCGCACGAGGTCGATGCCGACGAAGCCGGCCAGCCCGGGCACGGCGGCGGTGCAGCGTTCGGCCAGGTCGCGCAGCGCCGGCGTTACGGGCTCGACCGCGGTGTCGACGCCGGCATAGCCGAGCTGGCCGTCGGCCGCCAGGGTGAGGCGCTGGCGGTTGACGCTCAACACCTCGACGCGCCCGGCTGCGCATAGCAGCGACAGGCTGAGCGCCTCGCCCTCGACCCAGGCTTCGAGCGTCCACCGCGGGGCGAGGTCGGCGCCAGGTTGCGTTTCGCCAGAACCGTCCGTCGCGCAGGCTGCGGCCAGCGCCGCACGCGCAGCGGCGAAGTCGGCGAACACGCGGGTGTGCTCGCTGCCGGCGCCGTCGTCGGGCTTGAGCACCCAGCGTCCGGGGTGCGCGGGTGCGGGCAGGCCCGGCGCCCACGCTTGCGGGGTGGGGATGCCCTGCGCGGCGAGGTGCTCGCGCGTGCGCGTCTTGCTGGACGAGACCCCGATCGCGTCGGCGCTGCAGCCGATCCAGCGTGCCGGCGCGACCGCCTCGCACAGCGTGAGCAGGCAGCCATCCGTCTCGGGCGCGATCACCCACACCAGGTCGAAGGCCGCATGCTGTGCGCGCAACCAGACGACCAGATCGTCGACCCCGGCGGTGGCCAGGCGCTGCACGGCTGCGCCGCCTGCGTGCATGGGCTCATGCTCGGGCAGCGGCGCCAGGCCGGCGTCAGCGACGCTGATCTCCAGATTGGGCAGGGCGCTCAATTCGCCCAGCAGCGCATCGCGCATGCGCACGCCCTGGGCGAGCAGCGGTTCGCCCGCGGCGGTTGCAAGCTCGGCAGGCGCGGCTTCTCCCAGCCCCCCCGCGCTGATAAATTCGAACACCAGAATCCGTCGAGTCCTTGTCATGCAGCTCATTCCCGTCATCGACCTGATGGCCGGCCAGGTCGTCCGCGGCGTGCGCGGCGAACGCAGCGCCTACCGGCCGATCCGGTCGTCCCTGTGTGAATCGAGCGCGCCACTCGATCTCGCGCCGCGCCTGCTCGCGCGCGCGGCGAGCGACACCCTCTACGTTGCCGACCTCGATGCGCTGATGGGCGGCGCCTTGCAGTTCGACATCCTCGCCGCGCTGCTCGACCGCCTGCCCGCCGTGCACATCTGGCTCGACGGCGGCTTTCGCGACGCCGCGGCGATCGACACCTTGCGCCAACGCCTTGGCACGCACGCCGATCGCGTCACGCCGATCGTGGCCAGCGAGTCGCTGCCCGACGCCGACACTGCGCGCCGCTGCCTCGAAGCCCACCGCGCGCACTGCATTCTGTCACTCGACCGCCGCGAGGGCAGCCTGCTCGATGCGGCCGGTTGCCACGCGCATCCCGAATGGTGGCCCGAGCGGGTGATCGTGATGACGCTCGACCGAGTGGGCGCAGACGCCGGGCCCGACCTCGACACCCTGCGCAACGCGCAGGCCCTGCGGCCGGATGTGCGGTTGATTGGCGCCGGTGGCATCCGCGACGCGGCCGACCTGCAGCGTGCCGCCGCGTCGGGCGCGAACGCCTGGCTGGTGGCCTCGGCGCTGCACGACGGCCGGATCGGTGTGCGACATGGTGGGTGCTGACGCAGGAGTCATGCCAGGTCGCACAGATGGGGTCGCTGCGGTCGATCTTTGGATCACGCTCTGACGCGACCAGCCAACTGCAAGGGATCGGGTCTTCGGGGACCTGCGGTTGAACCTTACTTGGGGCGGTAGGCGCCCGGGGTGCTGCCGGTCCATTTCCGGAACGCGCGATGAAAGGTGTTGGGGTCCTCGAAGCCCATTTCCTGGCCAATGACGGCGATCGGGGTCTTGGTTTTCGTCAACAACTGAATCGTCGCGTCCCTGCGGAGTTCATCCTTGATCGCCTGGAAGGTGGTGCCTTCCGCGGCCAGCCGGCGGGTCAGCGTGCGCAGAGACAGGTGCAGCGCGCTGGCGGTCTGGCCGGCGGTGATCGGGAGGCTGAGGCGCGGGCGCAAATGCTCGCGGACCTTCTGCCGGGTCGGGTGCTGCTCGAAGGCGACGAACAGCCAGTCGCCGGGGGCCCGGGCCAGGAACTTGGCGAGCGAGCGCCGATCCTGGCGGATCGGCGTGGCCAACTGGGCGGCCTCGAAGTAGAGGGCTGAAACCGCTTGCTCGAAAAACACCGGGCCGGGATAGAGAAAACCATATTCCGACGCGTGGCTCGGGCGCCGATAACTGCAATCGACGCGCGCCAGGGTCATGCGGTGCCCGGTGAGCCAGGAGGCCACGCCGTGGATCAGCTTGAGCAAGATCTCCTGTCCGAAGGTATTCGCCGCGGCCTGCGGCATCCGCGGAATCAGGGCCATCCGGACGAGACTGCCTTCGCGGGAAAGTTCGATGCGGAAGTCATCCAGTAGCAGATGAAAGAAGCGACTGAGTCGGAACAGGGCGGTCTGCAGCGTCGCCGAGTCCAGCAGGCTGAGGCAGAGAAACTTCAACGAGCCCGAATGCACGGGCCGCGAAAACAT
>JAGOEI010000172.1 GCA_017997795.1 Thauera sp.
ACGTGCGTTCTCTGCACCAGTTGCAGCGCGCGGGCTCGCCCGATCTCGAGCGCTTCTTCGACGAGGAATACGCGCTCGACTGCCTGATCCACCGCTACCCCAAGCCCACCATCGCGCTGATGGACGGTGTGGTGATGGGCGGCGGCATGGGCTTGTCGCAGGGCTGCACCCACCGCCTGGTCACCGAGCGCACGCGCATGGCGATGCCGGAGACGGCGATCGGCATCTTTCCGGACGTGGGCGGCAGCTACTTCCTGTCGCGCCTGCCGCCGGCGCTGGGGGCCTGGGTCGGCGTGGTCGGCGACACCCTCAGCGGTGCCGACGCGGTGGTGAGCGGCCTGGCCGATCGCCTGGTGCCGAGCAGCTTCTTCGCCGACCTGCCCGCGCTGATCGCTGCGATCGACGCGGGCGCGTGGCCGGCGGCGCCGACGCATACCACGGTTGCCAGCCAGCTCACCGCGCCCGTGCTCGCCGCGGTGGCGCGCCACTTCGGCCAGCCCGACGTGGCGCAGATCCTCGCCTCGCTCGCCGGCGAGACCGACCCCGCGCTGCGGCCCTGGGTGGAGCGCACGCTGGGCCTGCTGGCGCAGCGCTCGCCGTTGATGCTGTGCGTGACTTTCGAGCAGTTGCAGCGCGGTCGCCGCCTCGGCCTGGAGGATTGCTTCCGCATGGAGCGGACGATGATGGCGCACTGTTTCGCGCACGGCGACACGATGGAAGGCATCCGCGCGCTGGTGATCGACAAGGACCGCACGCCGCGCTGGCGGCATCGGTCGGTGGCCGAGGTGCGCCGCGAGGAGGTCGAGGCGTTCTTCGTGTGAGGCCGGCTTACACGTCCTCGGCGTCGCGCCCTGCGGTGTGGGCGCGGCTGGCGCGCAGGTCGCGATACACCGCGGCGCGCATGATCAGCATCGACACCACCGGCGCGGTCATCAGCACGAAGAGCGCGATCAGCACTTCGTGGATCACCAGGCGCGACTGGGTGAGCGAGAAGTACAGCATCGACGCCACCAGGATGCAGCCGGCGCCGAGGGTGATGGTGATCGCCGGGCCGTGGATGCGCTGGTAGAAGCTTTGCAGGCGCAGCATGCCGAGGGTGCTGAGCACGGTGATGAGGCCGCCGAGCACGAGCAGGAAGGCGACCGGGACGGCGGCCCACCAGGGCAGGGTTTCGGCGCCGCTCATTCGATCACCTCGCCGCGCATCAGGAACTTGGCGAGCGCGATCGTCGACACGAAGCCGAGGAGCGCGATGATGAGCGCGGCCTCGAAGTAGATCTGGCTGCCGTGGCGGATGCCGAGCATCAGCATCAGCAGCATGGTGCACATCCACAGCGTGTCGAGCGCCAGCACGCGGTCCTGCGCGCTCGGGCCGATCATCAGGCGCAGGGTGCACAGGATCATGGCGAGCACGACGCACGCCAGCGCGAACAGGGTCGCTGCCGACAGCAGCGTCGCGGTCGTCATGCCGGGTCTCCTTCGGTTTCGGTTCGGGGGGCCTCGAACACCTCGATGATGGGTTGTTCGTAGCGCGTCTTGATGGTGTCGATCCACCATGCTTCGTCGTGCAGGTCGAAGACGTGCAGCAGCAACTCGTGCTTGTCGGGGAGGATCTCGACCCACACCGTGCCCGGCGTGGAGTTGATCAGGCACGACAGCAGGGCCAGCCCGTGCGGGCTCCTGAGGTCGAGCGGCACGCGGATGAAGCGCGAGTTCACGTCGGCCGAGCGGCGCAGCACGATGATCTGGGCGACGTTGAAGCACGAGCGCACGATCTCGATCGCCGAGAACCACAGCAGGCGCAGCAGCGCGCGCGGGTGGCGCAGGCGGGCGTGGCCGTGGGGCTGCAGCGGGCGCGCGAGCAGCGGCGCGGCGATGGCGAGCACGCCGCCGAGCAGCCAGTGCGCCGGGTGGACGGTCTGGTTGAGCATCAGCCACATCAGCAGCAGGCTCGCCGACACGAGCGGGGCGGGCAGCCAGCGTCTCATCGCGCGCCCTCCGCGGCCGGGGCGCGTAGCACCGGCGGCTCGCCGAGCACGCGCGCGCTGTAGTCGGCATTGCGCGCCAGGCCATCGACGGTGCGCCCGAGGTAGTCGAACACCGTCCCCGCCTGCACCGTCAGCAGCACGCACAGCAGCACCAGCGCGGTTACCGGCGCCGCCTCCGACACCTGCAGCCGCGGCGGCGTGACCGCGCCCGCAGCCCAGAAGGTGCGCACGCCCAGCCGCATCAGGGCGATGATCGCGGCCAGGCCGCCGACCACCATCAGCGCGATCAGCACCCAGGTGCGCGTCGGCACGCCACCGTCCATCTCGGCCGTGCTCGCCAGCATGGCGTGGAACAGGCTGAACTTGGCGACGAAGCCGGCCAGCGGCGGCATGCCGCTGATCACCAGCGCGCAGGCAGCAAAGCTCAGGCCGAGGAAGGCGAGGCTGCCGGGGATGCCGACGCCGACCGGCTCTTCGGGCTTGTCCTCGATCGCGAAGGCTTCCATGGTGATCGCGATCAGGGCGGCGCCCGGCGGGCGGATGCGCTCGGTGAGCTCGATCAGCAGCATGAACGCGGCCATCGCCAGCGTGGAGCCGAGCAGGTAGTAGAGCCCGGAGGCGAGCACCGCGCTGCCCGAATGCCCGATCACCGCCAGCAGCGTGCCCGAGGACACGATTGCGCCGTAGCCGGCCATGCGCCCGCCGTCCTGGCTGGCGAGCATGCCGATGGCGCCGAAGGCCAGCGTCGCCATGCCGCCCACCGCCAGCGCCGCCAGCCCGAAGCCGTCCAGCGCGCCGGCCGCGTCGCCGAACACCGCCAGCCACACGCGCAGCACCGCATACACGCCGACCTTGGTCATCAGCACCAGCATCGCCGCCACCGGCGCCGAGGCCGAGGCATAGGTGGTGGGCAGCCAGAAGCCGAGCGGCCACATCGCCCCCTTGGTGAGGAAGGCGAGCGCCAGGATGCTGGCGCCGACCTGCAGCAGCCAGGCGTCCTGCGCGCCGAGCGTGGCCACGCGCTGGCTCAGGTCGGCGATGTTGAGCGTGCCGGCGGCGCCGTAGATCAGCGCCACGCCGATCAGGAACAGCAGCGACGCCGCCAGGTTGATCGCGATGTATTGCATGCCGGCGCGGATGCGGCGCAGGTTGTAGCCGTGCAGCACCAGGCCGTAGGACGCGGCGAGCATGACCTCGAAGAACACGAAGAGGTTGAACAGGTCGTTGGTGAGGAAGGCGCCGTTGAGCCCCATCAGCAGGAACTGGAACATCGAGTGAAAGCTCACCCCGACCCGGTCCCAGCGCTGCGCCGAGAACACCAGCACGGCGAGCGCGATGGTGGCGGTGAGCACGAGCATCAGCGCGGCCAGCCGATCGACCATCAGCGCGATGCCGAACGGCGCTGCCCAGTTCGAGGCCAGATACACGCCGATGCCGTCCGCCCAGTGCCCGCCGTCGGCCATCAGCAGCAGGGCCACCGCCACCAGCCACAGCAGCACGCTGCTGGTGAGGCTCATGGCGAACTTGAGCGTGTGGCGGTTCTGGTTGACCGGGATCAGCAGCGCGCCGACCAGCAGCGGCAGCAGCACGGGCACCACGATCAGGTGTTGCAGCCAGGGCAGGGTGGTCATGCGCGCGGCTCCTCCCCGTCCACATGGTCGCTGCCGGTGAGGCCACGCGCGCCGATCATCATCACCAGGTAGAGCGCGGTGGTGGCAAAGCCGATGACGATCGCGGTGAGCACCAGGCCCTGCGGCAGCGGGTCGGCGAACTGCGCCGGGTCGACGCCCGCCGTGGGCGTGATCGGCGGCATGTCCACCCACAGCCGGCCCATCGCGAAGATGAACAGATTGACCGCGTACGACATCAGCAGCAGCCCGGTGATGAGCTGGAAGGTGCGCGGGCGCAGGATCAGCCAGATGCCGGAGCTGAACACGACCCCGACCGCGAGCGCGATGACGATTTCCATCAGTTCGCCCTCCTGTCGGCGTGTGAATGGTCGTGCGCCGTGTCCTCGCCCGGCAGGCGGTGGGCGCGCAGCGACTGGTGGGCGAGCGCGACCAGCATCAGCATGGTGGTGCCGACCACCACCGTGAACACGCCAAGGTCGAAGATGAAGGCGCTCGGCAGGTGCAGTTCGCCCACCAGCGGCCAGTCGACGTGCGCGGTGTGGGTGGTGAGGAAGGGATGGCCGAACAGCCACGCCGCGAGCCCGGTGGCGCACGCCAGCACCAGCCCGAAGCCGAGCCAGCGGTGCGGGCGCAGGCGCAGGTGGCTCTCCACCCACACCGTGCCGGCCAGCATGTACTGGACCAGGATCGCCACCGCGAAGATCAGCCCGGCGACGAAGCCGCCGCCCGGCAGGTTGTGGCCGCGCATGAAGAAGTACACCGCGATCACCCCCATGAAGGGCAGCAGCAGGCGCAGATAGACCCCGGCCACCATCAGGTAGCCGCTGTCGGCCTGCTCGGCGGGGCTCTGGCCGCGCGCCGGGTCGGCGTCGTGGCGCTGCTGCGTGGGCACGCCCACGCTCTCGGGCGCCGGGCGGAAGCGGCGCAGCAGCGCATACACGGTGAGCGCGACCACTGCGAGCACGGTGATCTCGCCCAGGGTGTCGAAGCTGCGGAAATCCACCAGCAGCACGTTGACCACGTTGCTGCCGCCACCGCCTTCGAGCGCGTTGAGCAGGAAGAAGTCGGCGATGGTGTCGGAGGCCGGATGCACCAGCACGGCGTAGGTCAGCGCGGCCAGCGCGCAGCCGCCCGCCACCGCCACCGCGAGGTCGCGCGCGCGCCGCAGCCACACGCCGCGCGTCGCCATCTCGGGCTCGTCGGTAGCCTCGATGCGCGGCGGCAGCCAGCGCAGGCCGAGCAGGATCAGCACCGTGGTCACGGTCTCCACCATCAACTGGGTCAGCGCCAGGTCGGGCGCCGACAGCCACAGGAAGGTGGCGGCGGTGACGA
>JAGOEI010000173.1 GCA_017997795.1 Thauera sp.
CCGGCGAAGGGCGAGCCGTCGTAGAGCAGCAGCGTGGCCTCGGCGGCGAGCGCGGAGACCAGCCAGTTCCACATCATCCAGCCGCAGGTGGTGAAGTAGAACACGCGGTCGGCGGGCTTCACGTCGCCGTGCAGCTTGTGTTCCTTGAGGTGCTGCAACAGCGCGCCGCCGGCGCAATGCACGATGCACTTGGGCACGCCCGTCGTGCCCGAGGAATACATGATGTACAGCGGGTGATCGAAGGGCAGCTCGGCGAACTCGATGTCGTCGACGAAGTGGTAAGGCGCGATGAAGTCGGCGTACATGCGCGCATGCGGCACGTGCGACAGGTCGTGGTCGTGATGCACGTAGGGCACGACGACCACGCGTTTCACCGAAGGCAACTGGCCGACGATCTCGCCGAGCTTGCCGAGCACGTCGACCGTCTTGCCGGCGTAGTAATAGCCGTCGCAGGCGATCAGCACCTTGGGCTCGGTCTGGCCGAAGCGGTCGAGCACGCCCTGCACGCCGAAGTCCGGCGAGGCCGAGGTGAAGATCGCGCCGATACTCGCCGCCGCCAGCATGGCGATCACCGTCTCGGGCATGTTGGGCATGTAGGCGGCGACGCGGTCGCCCTTCTCCACGCCCATCTCGCGCAGCGCGGCGACGAAATGCGCCACCGCGCGGTACAGCTCGCCGTGGCTCATGCGGTTCATCACATGGTCTTCGCCCCAGAACACGATCGCGTCGTGCGCGTCGCGCGAGCGCAGCAGGTTGCGGGCGAAGTTGAGCTTTGCGTCGGGGAACCACTGCGCGCCGGGCATCTTGTCGCCATCGACCAGCACGCGCTCGCCGCGCTCGCCGATCACCCCACGACCGCCGCAGTCGCCCTCCCACACGCTCACCCAGAACTGCTCCGGGTGCGCTACCGACCAGTCGTACAGCGCGTCGTAGTCGGGCAGCGCGACGCCCCAGCGCTGCGCAGCCGCAAGGCGGAAGGCGGTGACGTTGGCGCCGGCGATACGCTCGGCAGAGGGCACCCACAAGGGCTTGTCTTCATGCAGATTCATGATGTCTCCTCACCATCAATCGAAACTTCGGGTTGGTTTTCGGGCCGCGCTCGTCCTGGCGCGATACCCGGTGACGCCGACCTTGCGGCGTCGGCGCAGCGCCGGCGACTCAGTCGAACAGCGCACGCACCACATCGGGAATCGGTGCCGACTTGCCCGTGCGGGTGTCCATCCACACCGTCTTCGCCGAGCCTTCGCAATAGACGCGGTCCTCGCCCTCGACGAAGAGTTCGTACCAGGTCATCACGCTCGAGCGCCCCGGCTCGCCGGCGTACATCTTGATGACGACCGTCGCAGGATAATTCACCGGCGCGAAGAAGGTGCACGCCGCATTGATGATGACAGGGCCGATCGGCTCGTCGGGGCTGACCCGGCAGCCGATCTGCTCGAGCCATTCCACCCGCGTCTGCTCGAGGTAGCGGAAGTACACCGTGTTGTTCACATGGTTGTAGGCGTCCATGTCCCCCCAGCGCACCGGCATGCGGGTGGTGTAGATCAGCTTGGCCTGTTCGTTCATCGTGCGATCTCCTCTTTGTGTTTTCCGAGCGAGCTAATGTAACATACGGCCCCGTATGTTGTGCAGCGCCCGGGATTGATGTCTTCATGCGCTTCCCGGGCCTGCGCGAGGGTTTAAACTGGCGGCATCGACGTGCCCGAAAAGG
Organism: Thauera sp.; assembly: GCA_017997795.1. Taxonomy (GTDB): domain Bacteria; phylum Pseudomonadota; class Gammaproteobacteria; order Burkholderiales; family Rhodocyclaceae; genus Thauera. The sequence goes on from JAGOEI010000173.1 coordinate 1,712, forward strand.
GAACAGGAGAACAGGATGGAACGCGAATCGATGGAATTCGACGTGCTGATCGTGGGTGGAGGCCCGGCCGGGCTGGGCGCCGCGATCCGCTTGAAGCAACTCGCCGAAGCCAAGGGTCAGGACCTGTCGGTCTGCCTGATCGAGAAGGGCGCGGAGATCGGTGCGCACATCCTGTCGGGTGCGGTCATCGATCCGGGCTCGCTCACCGAGCTGATCCCCGACTGGAAGGAAAAAGGCGCCCCGCTGACCACCGCGGTCACCGAGGACCAGGTCATCTTCCTCACCGAAAAGAGCTCGTTCCGCAACCCGGCCGCGCTCACCCCGGACTGTTTCGAGAACCACGGCAACTACATCGTCCGCCTGGGCAATATGGTCAAGTGGCTGGGCGAGCAGGCCGAGGCTGCCGGCGTCGAGGTCTATCCCGGCTTCGCCGCGGCCGAGATCCTCTACGACGAGAGCGGCGCCGTGAAGGGCGTCGCCACCGGCGACATGGGCCTCAACCGCGATGGCACCCCCGGCCCGCACCACCAGCCGGGCATGGAACTGCACGCCAAATACACGATGTTTGCCGAAGGCTGCCGCGGCCACCTCGGCAAGATGCTGGAAGAGAAGTTCAATCTGCGCGACGGCGTCGACCCGCAGACCTTCGGCATCGGCATCAAGGAGCTGTGGGAGGTCAAGCCCGAGATGCACCGTCCCGGTCTGGTCGTGCACACCGCCGGCTGGCCGATGGACAACGCCACCTACGGCGGCGGCTTCATCTACCACCTCGAGGACAACCTGGTCGCGCTCGGCTTCGTGGTCGGCCTCAACTACACCAACCCGCACCTGTCGCCGTTCGACGAAATGCAGCGCTGGAAGACGCACACCGCGGTGCGCAAGCACATCGAGGGCGGCAAGCGCCTGGCCTACGGCGCACGCGCCATCGCCACCGGCAACATCCAGAGCCTGCCGCGGCTGATCTTCCCGGGCGGCGCGCTGATCGGTGACGACGCCGGCTTCCTCAACGCCGCGCGCATCAAGGGCGTTCACACCGCGATCAAGTCGGGCATGCTCGCCGCCGAAGCCGCCTTCGACGCGCTCGCCCATGAGCGCCAGCGCGACGCGCTCACCGCCTACCCAGCCGCCTTCCGCGACTCCTGGCTGTACACCGAGCTGCACAAGTACCGCAACTTCAAGCCGCTGATGAAGAAGGGCCTGATCCTGGGCTCGCTGCTGTTCGGCATGGACCAGATGCTGTTCCGCGGCAAGGCCCCGTGGACGCTGCACAACAGCGCCGACCACGACAAGCTCAAGCCCGCGTCCGAGTGCCCGAAGATCGACTATCCCAAGCCCGACGGCGTGCTCACCTTCGACCGCCTGTCGTCGGTGTTCCTGTCGAACGCAAACCACGAGGAAGAGCAGCCCTGCCACCTGCAGTTGAAGGACCCGTCGGTGGCGATCTCGGTGAACTTTGCCAAGTACGACTCGCCCGAGCAGCGCTACTGCCCGGCGGGGGTGTACGAGATCGTGCAGGAAGACGCCGGCCCGCGCCTGCAGATCAACGCGGCAAACTGCATCCACTGCAAGACCTGCGACATCAAGGACCCGACCCAGAACATCAACTGGGTCGTGCCGCAGGGCGGCGAAGGGCCGATCTACCAGGGCATGTAAGGGCCGCGCGATCGCGACTTGCGTCGCTCCCACAAGCGGACCGGAAACACAGCGGTCCTGTAGGAGCGACGCAAGTCGCGATCACCGCGTTCAGCAGACCGGAAGCCCAGCAGGGCCCCGTAGGAGCGACGCAAGTCGCGATCGAACCGAAGCGAACCGGTGCCGGCACGACGGCAACGCCGTGATCGCTCACCCCCGCCGCGCCGCCCGCATCGCGGCAGCGATGAAGTCCGTCTTGGCCTTCGCGTACGCCACGCGATCGCCCGGGTGCTCGGCGGCCATGCGCTGCTTCAGTTCGCCGTAAGAACGCGCCGCCGCTGGATGGGCACGCAGGTAATCGCGGAACAGCAAACGCTCCCACTCCGCCGACCCCGGCTCCAGACAATGGATGTGATGCGTGCGCCGCCCCGCCGCGTCGCGCTTGATGAACCAGGCATAGGCAATGCCCGGCAGCCCGCGCTCGCGGTCACGCCAGAAGAACTCGTAGCCCTCGCGCTTCAGGATCGGCGCGATGTGCTGCGCCACCGCCTCCATCGAGCGCACCTCGAGCAGCATGTCCACGATCGGTTTCGCCGCCAGGCCGGGCACCGCCGTGCTGCCGAAGTGCTCGATGCGCCCGATCAACACCGCCGGCAGCAGCGCACGCAGATGCTCCGCCTCCGCGGCGAACAGCGCCGGCCAGCCCGGATCGTAGGGCACGATCTCGACCGGCTCCTGCAGCGCGCGCTCGACGTGGCGGGGTTTGGCGTTCATGCGCCGGACTATAATCCGTTCGAGATTTCACCGTCCGGACGAGCACATCATGGCCCTGCCCCAGCCCACCGCCCCCTTCACCGCCGAAGACTACCTGCAGTGGGAGGCCGGGCAGCCCGACAAGCACGAGTACTACCACGGCGAGACCTTCGCCATGGGGGGTGCCAGCCGCCGGCACGTGACGATCGCGCTCAATGTCGCCGCAGCCCTCGACGAGGCCCTCGAAGGCAGCCCCTGCCGCGCCTACATGGCCGACATGAAGGTCCAGGCCGCCGCGGACGAGGCCTACTTCTACCCCGACGTCCTCGTCACCTGCGACCCCGCCGACCACCGCGCCGACCAGTTCATGCGCGCGCCCACGCTGATCGTCGAGGTGCTCTCGCCCGCCACCGCCGCCTACGACCGAGGCGAAAAGTTCGCCGCCTATCGCCGCATCCCCTCGCTGCGGGACTTCGTCCTCATCGACCCCGACCTGCGCTGCATCGAGCACTACCGACGCAACCAGGACGCGCGCTGGGAGCTGCAGGACATCGCGCCCGAGCAGGCCCTCGAACTGGAGAGCCTCGAGGTCTCGATCCCGTGGCAGAAGGTGTTCCGCAACGCCGATTGAGGCGGAGCGCGAGCGACACTGCCACCGCGCCCCTGCTGCCCCCGAGGCCCCGGACGAAGAGGAATCCACGATGCACGTGCAAACCTACAAACCCCTCGACGAAGGCGAATATCTCGCGCTCGAGGCGCGCTCGCCGGTCCGCCACGAGTACATCGCCGGCGAAATCTTCGCGATGACGGGCGCCAGCATCCGCCACAACATCATCGCGCTCAACATCGCAAC
>JAGOEI010000174.1:0-2682 GCA_017997795.1 Thauera sp.
TCGGCGGTGACGGCGTCGCAGACCTCCCTGGCGAAGTCGAGCTCGGTGGCGGAGAAGGTCTCGGGGCTGTATTCGAGGCGGATCTCGGTGCCGCACTCCTTCTTCATTTCCGCGCCGATCTGCTTGATCAGGCGCACCGCGGAGACCGCGAGCGCCACCACCTGCGGCTTCTCCATGCCGAACACGACCTCGCGGAAGGTGGGCGAGGTGGCGTTATAGACGTGGATGATCGCCCGCGGCGCGCCGCGCACCGACTCCATGGTGCGGCGGATGAGGTCCTCGCGCGCCTGGGTCAGCACCTGGATGGTGACGTCCGCGGGGATGTGGCCGCCCTCGATGAGGGTGCGCACGAAGTCGAAGTCGGTCTGCGAGGCGGACGGGAAGCCGACCTCGATCTCCTTGAAGCCGATGTCGCACACGGTGCGGAACATGCGCATCTTGCGCTCGACGTTCATCGGCTCGAACAGCGCCTGGTTGCCGTCGCGCAGGTCGGTGCTCATCCAGATCGGGGCGCGGTCGATGACCCTGTTCGGCCACTGGCGGTCGGCGAGCGCGATCGGGGCGAAGGGGCGGTACTTGGCGGCGGGGTTGGGCAGCATCATGGCGCGGTCCTCGTGGGCATGGCGTGATTCGATGGACGAAAGTTTACGCGGCCGGCTGCGGCAGACGATTGCGTTGTTGCAGGGCAAGCGGGTGTTTTTGTGCAGAAAAGTTCACTTAATTTTTATTGAGTGAAAGAATCTGCTTTTATGGTTTAAAGAGGCGCCCGATCATGCAACTCGACCGCTACGACCGCCAGATCCTCGAACTCCTTCAGCAGGACGGCCGCATCAGCAACCAGGACCTCGCCGACCGCATCGCGCTGTCGCCCTCGGCCTGCCTGCGCCGGCTGCGCGCGCTGGAAGAATCCGGCCTGATCCGCGGCTACCGCGCGCTGCTCGACGCCCGTAAGCTGGGCCTGTCGCTGATGGCGCTGATCCACATCTCGATGGACCGCCACACCCCCGAGCGCTTCTCGCACTTCGAGGCCGCGGTGGAGCAGATCCCGCAGGTGCTGGAGTGCCTGCTGATCACCGGCCAGGACGCCGATTACCAGCTCAAGGTCGTGGTCACCGACATGGACGGCTACCAGGCGCTGCTGCTCGAGCGCATCACCCGCATCCCCGGCGTGACCGGGGTGCATTCGAGCTTCGTGCTGCGGCGGGTGATCGACAAGACGGCGCTGCCGCTGCCCGGCGCCTGAGCACGGGTGTGCACAATCTGGATATATGTCACGTTGTGAGTGGATAGCCGGGGCGGGTGTCGGCGTCCAAGATCTCGGGGCTGCGTGGCGCTTGCGCCGCGCTCGAGCCAAACCGACACGAAGTCCGCCGCGCGCGGACCCACCAAGGAGACGACATGGACGCCCGCGTTCGCGAACTGGTCAAGGCCACCATCCCGGTGCTCAAGGAGCATGGGGTCGCCCTCACCACCTATTTCTACCAGCGCCTGTTCCGCCACAACCCGGAGTTGAAGAACATCTTCAACCAGTCGCACAACGAGACCGGCAAGCAGCCGGTTGCGCTGGCGATGGCGGTGCTGGCCTACGCCGAGAACATCGACGACCCTTCGGTGCTGGCGCCGGTGATCACGCTGATCGCCAACAAGCACGCCAGCGTCGGCATCCGCGCCGAGCATTACCCGATCGTCGGCAAGCACCTGCTGGCCTCGATCCGCGAGGTGCTGGGCGACGCCGCGAGCGACGAGCTGATCCACGCCTGGGGCGTGGCCTACGGCGCGCTCGCCGATGTCTTCATCGAGGCCGAGAGCAAGCTCTACAACGAGGCCTGCAACAGCGACGGCGGCTGGAGCGGCTGGCGCAGCTTCCGCATCATCGACAAGGTGCGCGAGAGCGCGGAGATCACCTCCTTCCACCTCGTGCCCTGCGATGGCGGCCCGCTGCCTTCCTACCGCGCCGGCCAGTACACGACCGTACGCGCGTTCGTGCCCGAGCTCGGCGTGATGCAGCTGCGCCAATACACGCTGTCGATCGCGCCGGGGGCGATGCACTTCCGCATCTCGGTGAAGCGCGAGCCGGCGAGCACGACCACGCCGGCCGGCCGGGTGTCGAACCGCCTGCACGACTTCTACAAGGTGGGCGACATGCTGGAGCTGGCGCCGCCCTTCGGCGAGTTCTTCCTCGACGAGACGCACGATGGGCCGGTGGTCCTGATCAGCGGTGGCGTGGGCATCACGCCGATGATGGCGATGATCGACCGCCTGGTGGCGGCGGCGCCGTCGCGCCCGGTGCAGTTCGTGCACGCCTGCCGCAATGCGGAGGTGTTCGCCTTCGGCGCGCATCTGGCCAAGGTCGCGGAGCGTCATCCGCAGGTGAAGCTGCACCTGTTCCACGACGAAGGCCCGGTCGCGGCACCGGTGCAGTCGGGGCGGGTCGACCTGCGCGCGCTCGCGGGCGAGGTGCTGGCCGAGGGGGCCGATTACTACCTGTGCGGCCCGGTCGGCTTCCTGGAGGCGCAGATCGCGACGCTGCACGAGCTGGGGGTCGAGTCGGCGCGCATCCATGCGGAGGTGTTCGACACGGGCGGTATTGCGACCTGAGGCGGCAGGCGCGGCTACGATCCGGCCGCGGGGCCGGGGCGGTGCTCGCCGCCTGCACTCGCGGCCCTTCGCTTCGCTGCGGGC
>JAGOEI010000174.1:2782-4944 GCA_017997795.1 Thauera sp.
CCTCCGCCTCGGCGCTCATGAAGTTGGCGAGCGCCGCCCCGGCCCCACGGCCTTGCGTTTGCGTGGATTCGATCGCCAGGTCGCGGAAGCTCCCGCCGGTTTGCTGTAGGAGCGACGCAAGTCGCGATTGCGGCGCCTGGATTTCGCGCCGCGTTGCCTCGGCTACGGCTGAATCGCGACTTGCGTCGCTCCTACAGGCGGGCAATGTCCTCCGTGGGGGCGTAGGCGGTCTGCCCTACTGCCCTGCGTTCGGGAAGAAGAGCTGTTCGCCCTCGATCTTGTACGACGCGATCGCGTCCTGCCCCGCGGGCGACACCACCCATTCGACGAACTTGCGCGCTTCGGCCTGCTTCACGTGCGGATGGCGCTCGGGATTCACCACCATCACGCCGTACTGGTTGAACAGCCGCGTGTCGCCTTCGACCAGCACCGCGAGGTCGGCGCGGTTCTTGAAGCTGAGCCAGGTGCCGCGGTCGGCGAGCACGTAGGCGCCGCTCGATGCTGCCATGTTCAGCGCCGGGCCCATGCCGCAGCCGCATTCCTTGTAGCCCGTGCCCTTGTTCTCCACCCCGGCGGCCTTCCAGTAGCGCAGCTCGGCGGCGTGGGTGCCGCTCTTGTCGCCGCGCGACACGAAGTTGCCGTTTCCGGCGGCGAGCTTCTGCAGCGCCGCGGTGATGTCCTTGCCCTTGGTGCCGGCGGGGTCGTCCTTCGGGCCGATCAGCACGAAGTCGTTGTACATGACCTTGCGGTGCTCGATGCCGTGGCCTTCATCAACGAATTTCTGTTCGGCGGCCGCGTCATGGACGAACACGACGTCCGCGTCGCCGCGGCGACCGACGTCGAGCGCCTGGCCGGTGCCGAGCGCGACCACCTTCACGTCGATGCCGCTGGCCTGCTTGAACTGCGGCAGGATGTGGCCGAAAAGGCCGGACTGCTCGGTGGAGGTCGTCGATGCGACGACGATCGACGGCGCCTGAGCCTGGGTCGTCAACGGCAGAACCGCAAGGAGGGTGGCTGTGGCAAGGCCGGCGAGGTGCTTGCGGGCAAGCGTGTGGATCTGGGGCAGCATCGGGGGGTCTCCTGGGGTTCTTCGGGGTGGTGCGAAGGACCGCGCCTGCACGCTCCGGGCCTCGGTGGCATCCCGGGGGCAGTCGCTTGTCCTGCGCGACGCGCGAATCCGTGCCATCGGGCGTGACGATTGCCGCCCGTGGTCGGATTGGCGCAATCTATTGACCCTGTCCGACCCGATCAATATGAACAGAAATGCATAGGATCAGCCTCCACTACGCTCTGAGCACCGCCGCCGCGCCGGCGCTGATCCGCAACCCGCTGCTCGACCTGCTGCAGGCCGTGGCCGAATGCGGTTCGATCTCGGCGGCAGCGCGCGCGCTGGACCTGTCCTACCGCCACGTGTGGGGCGAACTCAAGCGCTGGGAGCTCGAACTCGGCCAGCCGCTGATCCTGTGGGAGAAGGGCCAGGCGGCGCGCCTGTCCGAGTTCGGCGCCAAGCTGCTGCTCGCCGAGCGTCAGGTGCAGGCCCGCCTGCTGCCGCAGATCGAGGCCCTGCGTGCCGACCTCGAGCGCGCGTTCGCGATCGCCTTCGACGATGCGGTGCATGTGCTGTCCTTCCACGCCAGCCACGACGACGCGCTGGCCGCGCTCGGCGACGAGGCGCGCGGCGGCGGCCTGCACCTGGACATCCGCTTCACCGGCAGCGTGGATGCGATCCGCGCGCTCAACGAGGGCCGGTGCACGATGGCCGGCTTCCACGTACGCCTGCCGGCGGTGCCCGGCTCGCGGGTGGCGTCGTCCCACTCGCAGCGCACCTACAAGCCGCTGCTGCGCCCCGGCCTGCACAAGCTCATCGGCTTCGCCCGCCGCAGCCAGGGCCTGATCGTTGCGCGCGGCAACCCGCTCCGCCTGCGCGGCCTGCTCGACCTCGCGCGGCCCGGGGTGCGCTTCGTCAACCGGGCGCGCGGCACCGGCACCCGGGTGGTGCTGGACGAGTTGCTTGGCGAACTGGGGCTGAGCGGATCGGCCATCCACGGCTACGGTGCGGACGAACCCTCGCACGCCGCGGTGGCGCAGGCGGTGGCGAGCGGCCAGGCCGATGTCGGCTTCGGCATCGAGGCCAGCGCGCGCAGCCGCGGGCTGGATTTCGT
>JAGOEI010000175.1:0-2092 GCA_017997795.1 Thauera sp.
GTCGAGGCCGTGGGCGCGCCGATCCAGACCGTCCGCGTCGTCATCCGCGAAGTGCCGAAGACGAACTGGGGCATTGGCGGCGTATCGGCGAAGGATCTGGGGCGCTGAGGCGTCTCCGCGCCAAGGACGAAGCAAGCGGCCCGGCAGAGGCCGCCGAGGAAAGAACAGCAAACCGTCGCAAAACCACAATCATCAAGGAGGAGTCATGGCATTGAAGTTCGGCAAACTCGCGAGCGCGGTGGCGCTTGCAACCCTGGCCATCGGTAACGTCCAGGCGAAGGAAGGCGGCGACCAGTATCCCAATGGTGCAGAGACCTGGCTTGGCGGCGCCGTGCCGCCCCCGGGTAATTAATTCATCAACTACTTCGGCTACTACAGCGGCGACCTGGTCGACGGCGGCGGCAAGAAGGTGTCCGGCGCTGGTGTGGATGCGTGGTTCAACGCCTTCCGCTTCGTGCAGACCACCGAGCACAAGATCCTCGGCGGCAACTGGGGTTGGCACGTGATCGTGCCCTTGGTCCATCAGGATGTGGCGCTCGGTGCAGGCTCGAAGTCGAAATTCGGGCTTGGCGACGTTACGGTGAATCCTTTCATCGTGTCCTGGCACGCGAAGAACTGGCACTGGGCCATCGGGCTCGATGTGAACCTGCCGGTGGGCGCTTACAAGAGCGGTGAGCCGCGTCAGAGCATTGGTGCCAACTACTGGAGCGTCGAGCCCCTGTTTGCGTTCAGCTACATGGGTGACACCGGCTGGGAGGTGTCGTCCAAAATCATGTACAACATCAAGGCCTCCAACAAGGATTTCCGTCCGGACGTTGGTGCGCCGAAGATGAAGTACGAATCCGGCGACGAGTTCCACATGGACTACCTCGTCGGCAAGCGCTTTGGACCCTGGGGCGTCGGCCTGTCGGGCTATTACCTGAAGCAGACCACCAACGACAAGCTCAATGGGCAGACGATCGGTGCAACGCCGTTCTGGTCCGAGGGCCGCAAGGGTGAAGTCTTCGCCATCGGCCCCACGGTCAGCTACACGACCAAGGGCGGCGTGCATCTGACCGGCCAGTGGACCCATGAGACCAGCGCCGAGAACCGCTTCGAAGGCGACAAGTTCATCCTCAAGCTGATCATGCCGCTGTAACGCTCGAGGTCGTGAAGCCCGTCGTGGGGCTGTCAGAAACCCCGGTCTGCCTTACGAGGTGGCCGGGGTTTTTCGCTTCAGGGTGCCGATTGGGTGCCTCGTCATCGCCGCGCATAAGCTGAGCGAACCGCTGCAGGGATTTATTTGATAAAAATCTCGAGATTTTTGCGTTAGAGTGCACCTGTACCCGCGCTGAAGCACCCCGAGACTTCATCGCATCGCCAGAACAGGAGAGTTGCGACCATGAATGCACCTACCCAGCCCACGCCAGCCCAGACCACCCCCGCCCGCGTCACCCGCATCGCGCGCCGACGCGCGCGTCCCGGGCGCGAGGCCGAATACGAAGTCATGCTGCGCGAGATGCTCGCGAAGATGCGGGCGTTCAAGGGCTTCCTTGGCGGCGATCTGATTCCCCCCGAGACGCCCGGCGAGGACTATCAGCTCGTGGTGCGCTTCGCTTCCGAGCCCGAGTTGCAGACCTGGGACATGAGCGACGCGCGCCTGGAGTTGCTCGAACGCATGAAGGAGGTTGCCGAGGGCGAGCCTGAATTCCGCAAGCTGAGCGGCCTCGAGGCCTGGTTCGAACCGGCCGTGGTGCCGGCCAGCATGCACCCGCCGCGGGTCAAGATGGCGGTCGTCACCTGGATGGGCATCTTCCCGGTGGTGTCGCTTTACCTGTGGCTGGTGTCGCTGTGGCCGGGATTCCAGGACCTGCCTTTCCTGCCGCGCACCGCGGTGTTCACCGCGCTGATCGTCGCCACCATGACCTGGGTGGTGATGCCGCGGCTCACGCGCCTGATGCGCGGCTGGCTCAATCCGGCGGCCAAGGGCTGACGGGGCGCGCTGGATGAGCCGGCGCCGAGCAGGCTGAGGACGAAGCGCCGGAACACGCGAGGGATGGCGCGCGTGGCGTCCTCACCCGGGCGCGCCGCGCGCCCTCACTCCGGCGCGCCG
>JAGOEI010000175.1:2192-4937 GCA_017997795.1 Thauera sp.
GGGCTGACGGGGCGCGCTGGATGAGCCGGCGCCGAGCAGGCTGAGGACGAAGCGCCGGAACACGCGAGGGATGGCGCGCGTGGCGTCCTCACCCGGGCGCGCCGCGCGCCCTCACTCCGGCGCGCCGCGCGCCCTCACTCCGGCGCGCCGATCTCGAAGCTCAGCGTGCCGACGCCGTCGATCCTGCCTTCCAGGTGATCGCCGGGCTGCACCGGACCGACGCCTTCGGGCGTGCCGGTGTAGATCAGGTCGCCCGGTTGCAGGTGGTAGTAGGTCGACAGGTCGGCGATGATCTCCGGGATGCTCCAGATCATGTCGCCGAGGTCGCCGTTCTGGCGCAGCTCGCCGTTCACGCGCAGGCTGATCTCGCCGCTGCACAGGATGCGGCCTTCGGCGCGGACGATCTCGCTCGCCACCGCGCCCTTTTCCACGTTCTTCGCCACGTCCCACGGATTGCCCTTGGCCTTCGCGGTCGCCTGCAGGTCGCGGCGCGTCATGTCCAGCCCGCAGGCATAGCCGAAGATCAGGCGCTGGGCGTGCGCCGCGCTGACGCGGAAGCCCCCCTGGCCGAGCGCCACGATCAGCTCCATCTCGTGATGGTAGTCGGCGGTTTCCGGCGGGTAGGGTGCGACCGTGCCCGATTCGGCGAGCATGGCCGCGAACTTGGTGAAGTACACCGGCCGCATGCTCGCCTTGTCCACCGAGGTGCCCATCTCGCGGGCATGCGCCTGGTAGTTACGGCCGACGAAGAACAGGCGGTTCACCGGAAAGCGCGCACGCGTGCCGCGCACGGGCAGGGAGACGGGCGCGGGGGGCGCCCACAGGTAGTTGATCTCTGGCATGTCGGCTCTCGCAATCGGGGAGGCGCGGAGTCTACAACGGGCCGGGTGGCGATGGGGGCTCGGTTATAATGGCGCCTTTGCCGTCGGGCCCGTCATCGTGCCCGCAAATGGCCGTCCGTTCCGCCCGTTTTCCGTCTCCGGTTATCCAAGAACATGACCTCGATCCTCAAGCTGCGTGGCGCCCCGGCGCTGTCCTCGTCCCGTCAGGAACGTCTCTCCCGCGCCGTCGGCGAGGTGCTGCCCAAGCTCGCCGGGCTGGCCGCCGAGCACTGGTACTTCGTCGAAGTCTCTGCCCCGCTGGACGCCGAAGAGACCGCCCGCCTGGTCGACCTGCTCGACGCCCATCCGGCGAGCGCGGCGCTGCCCGCTGGCACGCTGCGCCTGGTGGTGCCGCGCCTGGGCACGATCTCGCCGTGGTCGTCCAAGGCCACCGACATCGCGCACCAGTGCGGCTTCGACAAGATCGTGCGCATCGAGCGCGGCGTCGCGTACACGATCGATGCGCGCGGGGTGGCGGGCAATGCGGCGCTGGCGGCCTTGCTGCACGACCGCATGACCGAGGCGGTGCTCGACACCCTCGACGCCGCCGAGGCGCTATTCCACCACTACCAGCCGCAGCCGCTGACCACGGTCGACATCCTCGCCGGCGGTCGCGCCGCGCTGGAAAAAGCCAACGGCGAACTCGGCCTGGCGCTGTCCGAGGACGAGATCGACTACCTGGTCGAGAACTTCACTCGCATGGGCCGCAACCCGACCGACGTCGAACTCATGATGTTCGCCCAGGCCAACTCCGAGCACTGCCGGCACAAGATCTTCAACGCCGACTGGGTGATCGACGCGCGGCCGATGGAGAAGTCGCTGTTCGGCATGATCAAGGACACCCACAAGGCCCACCCCGAGGGCACGGTGGTGGCCTACTCGGACAACGCCTCGGTGATCGAGGGCGCGCGCATCGCCCGCCTGTACCCGGACGCCGACGGCGCCTTCCGCTACCACGACGAGGACACCCACATCCTCGCCAAGGTCGAGACCCACAACCACCCGACCGCGATCTCGCCCTTCCCGGGCGCGGCCACCGGTGCGGGCGGCGAGATCCGCGACGAGGGCGCGACCGGGCGCGGTTCGCGGCCCAAGGCGGGTCTGGCGGGCTTCACGGTGTCCAACCTCAACATCCCTGATTTCGGCCAGCCCTGGGAGAAGCCCTACGGCAAGCCCGAGCGCATCGCCTCCGCGCTCGACATCATGATCGAGGGCCCGATCGGCGCCGCCGCCTTCAACAACGAGTTCGGCCGTCCCAACCTGGCCGGCTACTTCCGCACGTTTGAACAGGAAGTGCAGGGCGAGGTGCGCGGCTATCACAAGCCGATCATGATCGCCGGCGGCCTCGGCAGCATCCAGGCCCAGCAGTCCGAAAAGCCCACCTTCCCGCCGGGCACGCTGCTGATCCAGCTCGGCGGCCCGGGCATGCTCATCGGCCTCGGTGGCGGCGCGGCCTCGTCGATGGCCACCGGCACCAACACCGCCGACCTCGACTTCGCCTCGGTGCAGCGCGGCAACCCCGAGATCCAGCGCCGTTGCCAGGAAGTGATCGACGCCTGCTGGCAGCAGGGCGACAAGAACCCGATCATCGCCATCCACGACGTCGGCGCCGGCGGCCTGTCGAACGCGATGCCCGAACTGGCCGACCACGCCAGCCTCGGTGCGCACTTCGAGCTGCGCGAGGTGCACATCGAGGAGCCGGGCATGAGCCCGCGCGAGATCTGGTCGAACGAATCCCAGGAGCGCTACGTGCTGGCGATCGCGCCCGAGAGCCTGCCGCTGTTCCAGGCCTTCTGCGAGCGCGAGCGCTGCCCCTTCGCGGTGCTCGGCACCGCCACCGCCGATGGCCACCTCACCGTGTCCG
>JAGOEI010000043.1 GCA_017997795.1 Thauera sp.
CACCTTCGCTTCGCTCGGCTCGGACAGTCCTCGCCCCTTCACGAATACCCCACACATCCCCGGCTACCGTGGTTGCCGCTTAGAAGCAGTAACACCATCAGATCTCAATGCTCTGCGCTTGCACCAGTGCGCCCAGGGACAACGTTTCAGAAGGAGGTTTTTAGCTTTTTCGCTGAGATGCGCCAGCGCTTCCCGGATGCGTGCGGGGTGTTCCTGAAGGGGCGAGGACTGTCCGAGCCCGAAGGGCGAGTTCCGCAGCCCCGGAAGGAACACCCCGTGCGCGTCCCGTCGCACCACCCGTCACGCAGCGAGGGTTTTCATTCGCCCCCCTCACCCCACGAGAACCGCTTCAAGCAGCCTCAGCCAATCCACGCAGGCTTGAATTGAAGCCGCCACAAAACTGCCCCATGGCCCAGATCGAACTCGACGGCATCAACCGCATCTTCCAGCTCGGCGACAGCCAGGTGCATGCGCTGCGTGACGTGTCGCTGCGCATCGAGGCCGGCGAATACGTCGCGGTGATGGGCCCGTCCGGCTCCGGTAAATCCACCCTGCTCAACCTCCTCGGCCTGCTCGACCGCCCCAACGCCGGCCACTACCGGCTCGAAGGCCGCGACGTCACCACCCTCTCGGCCGACGAACAGGCCGCGGTGCGCAGCGCGCGCATCGGCTTCGTGTTCCAGAGCTTTCACCTCGTGCCCCGCCTCACCGCCGCCGAAAACGTCGCCCTGCCGCTGATGCTCGCCGGCATCCCGCCCCAGGAGCGCACCCAACGGGTAACGCAGGCGCTGAAGGACTTCGGCCTCGAGCCCCGCGCCCACCACCGCCCCGAAGAACTCTCCGGCGGCCAGCGCCAGCGCGTGGCGATCGCGCGCGCCACCATCATGCGCCCGGCGATGCTGCTGGCCGACGAACCCACCGGCAACCTCGACCGCGCCACCGGCCAGGAAGTCACCGCCCTGCTCGAAGCCCTCAACGCCGCCGGCATGACGCTGATCGTCGTCACCCACGACCCCACCATGGGCGAGCGCGCCCGCCGCCGGGTGCTGATGGAAGACGGCGCCATCCACCACGACCTGCGCCGCGACGCAGCGCCGGCATGAGCCCCGCCGACACCCTGCGCTTCGCCACCCGGGCCGCGCTCGGCTACCCGCTGCGCACCGCGCTGATGGTGCTGGCGATGTCGATCGGGGTGGCCGCAGTGGTCATGCTCACCGCGCTCGGCGACGGCGCCCGACGCTATGTGGTCGAGGAGTTCTCCGCACTCGGTGCAAACCTGTTGATCGTGCTGCCGGGGCGCACCGAGACCGGCGGCGTCAACCCGGGCAGCTTCGTCAGCAGCACGCCGCGCGACCTGACCACCGCTGACGCCGCCGCCCTGCAGCGCCTGCCGCTGGTGCAGCGGGTCGCGCCCCTGACCGTCGGCAACTCGGAGATCTCGGTGGGCGGACGGCTGCGCGAGGTGCTGGTGGTCGGCACCACGGCCGATTATCTCGACGTCCGCGGCTTCAAGGTCGCCAGCGGCCAGTTCCTGCCACGCGAGGACTTCGGCCGCGCCAGCGCGGTGGCGGTGATCGGCGAGACCATCCGTGCCGAGCTGTTCGGCAGCCAGAACGCCATCGGCCGCATGATCCGCCTCGGCGACCGCCGCCTGCGCGTGATCGGCATCATGGGTCCGGCCGGGCGCGGGCTGGGCATGAACTCCGACGAGCTGGTGCTGGTGCCGGTGGCCACCGCACAGGCCATGTTCAACACCAACGCGCTGTTCCGCATCATGGTCGAGACCCGCGGCCGCGAGGCGCTGGTGCCGGCGCAGCGCCAGGTCGAGGACCTGCTGCGCGCGCGCCGCGACGGCGAGCTCGACTTCACCGTCATCACCCAGGACGCCGTGCTCGGCACCTTCGACCGCATCCTCGGTGCGCTCACGCTGGGTGTCGCCGGCATCGCCGCGATCAGCCTGGCGGTGGCCGGCATCCTGGTCATGAACGTGATGCTGGTCGCGGTCACCCAGCGCACCGGCGAGATCGGCCTGCTCAAGGCGCTCGGCGCGAGCGCGCGCGCGATCCGCCTTGCCTTCCTGACCGAGGCCGGGCTGCTGTCGCTGGCCGGGGCGGTGGCCGGCTTTGCGCTCGGCCATGCCGGGGCGTGGGCCATCCGGCTGGCGTTTCCCGCCCTGCCCGCGTGGCCGCCGGACTGGGCGGTGGCCGCCGCGGTGGGCACCGCGCTCGTCACCGGCCTGCTGTTCGGCGTGATGCCCGCACGCCGCGCCGCCGCCCTGGACCCGGTCCAGGCGCTGATGAAGCGCTGACGCCATGCGCTGGGCCGACTTCCTGCAGCTCGCGCTGCGCTCGCTCACCGCCCACCGCATGCGCAGTGCGCTCACGCTCGGCGGCATCGCGGTGGGGATCGCGGCGGTGATCCTGCTGACCTCGATCGGCGAAGGCCTGCATCGCTTCGTGCTGCAGGAGTTCGGCCAGTTCGGCACCAACGTCATCGAGATCACCCCCGGCCGCCAGGGCCCGCGCGGCGGCCCGCCCGGCCTGCCGTCCACCGCGCGCGAGCTCACCCTCGACGATGCGGCGGCGCTGGCGCGACTGCCGCACGTTCGCCACGTCACCGGCAACGTCAGCGGCAATGCCGAGGTGCGCGCCAACGGCCGCGTGCGGCGCACCATGGTGCTGGGCGTCGGCGCCGCCATGCACGAGGTGTACGCGATGCGGGTTCGCGTGGGTCAGTTCCTGCCGCCGGACGACAGCGCCAGCGCGCGCGCCTTCGTGGTGCTCGGGCCCAAGCTCAAGCGCGAACTGTTCGGTGCCGGCAACGCGCTCGGCGAGCGGGTGCAGATCGGCGACGAGCGTTACCGGGTGATCGGCATCATGGAGGAGAAGGGCCAGTTCCTCGGCATCGACCTCGACGACACCGCCTTCATCCCCACCGCGCGCGGCCTGGCCCTGTTCAAGCGCGACGGGCTGATGGAGATCGGCCTCAGTTACGAAGAGAGCGTCCCCGCCGCGCGCGTGGTCGAGCTCGTCAAGCGCAGCCTGGTCGCCCGCCACGGGCGCGAGGATTTCACCATCCGCACCCAGGAAGACATGCTCGCCACGCTGTCGAACATCCTCGGCATCCTCACCGCGGCGGTGGGCGCGCTGGGCGGCATCTCGCTGCTGGTGGGCGGGGTCGGGATCGTCACCATCATGACCATCGCCGTGGCCGAGCGCACCAACGAGATCGGCCTGCTGGTTGCGCTCGGCGCGCGGCGGCGCACCATCCATGCGCTCTTTCTCGGCGAGGCGGTGGTGCTCGCCGGCGTCGGCGGCGCATTGGGGCTGGCGATCGGCATCGGGCTGGCGCAGCTCGTGAGCCTGGTGGTGCCGGCGATGCCGGTGGCCACGCCATGGCACTTCGTCGTCATCGCCGAGCTGCTCGCGCTCGGCATCGGGCTGCTGGCCGGGGTGCTGCCCGCGCGCCGCGCGGCGCGGCTCGACGCCGTGGAAGCGCTGCGCGCGGAGTGAGCGCAGGCGCCGGCGTTGCGGCAATCAAACATCGTGTTGCTCTGATGCAAAAACCCGCAAAAGGTTGACGCAAGTCAACACTTCGTCATTTACAACAGCAAGATCGACGTGGAAAAACTAGATTTCAATCAAGTCCGGCGTGAAATCGATCACGAACAGACACAGAAAACGCAGTACCAGAAGGCAATACCAAAGGAGACCATCATGTGCACGTTCGACGCCCCCATCGCCCGCTGTGAAACCATGCATCAAATGGTGCTGCTGGACGAAACCCGCAAGGAATGCGCTTGCGAACATGGATGCCCGCCAGGTCAGATCTGCCCGCTCGCCGCGAACTTCGCGCGCCGCAGCGGCCTGTACGAGGCGCACCCGGAGATCGGCGCCCGCGGCCAGCCGCGCGTGCATGCGACGCTGCACTGACAATCTTGCACATGGCATGAAGACCGGATCAGGAGGAGACCTCCCGCCAAGGAGTTCAGGAACCTGAAGCAGGCAAGGCGGTCATTTTTCCGTAAGTAGAATCAGGGCGCCCCGCACACAGCGGTCGGCGCCCGTTCTTTCGGGGAGACGACCATGAAGCCGACCTGTCGGGGTAAAGCGTGCTAGCGAGCATCGGGCTGATCGCGCTCGCCATGCTCATCGCGCCGCCGCTGGCGCGACGGATGGATCAGCGCGCCGGCTGGGTGCTGGCCTTGGCGCCACTGGCGGCGTTCATCCACTTCCTCACCCAGATGCCCGTCGTCGCCGGCGGCGGGGTCATTACCTCGACGCTCGCCTGGGTGCCGGCGCTCGGGGTCGAGCTCGCCTTCCGGCTCGACGGCCTGTCGCTGCTGTTCGCGCTGCTGATCACCGGCATCGGCACGCTGATCGTGCTCTACGCCGGCGCCTACCTGTCCGATCACCACCACCTCGGCCGCTTCCACGCCTATCTGCTCGGCTTCATGGCGGCCATGCTCGGCCTGGTGCTGGCCGACGACATGATCGCGATGTTCGTGTTCTGGGAGCTGACCAGCGTCACCTCGTTCCTGCTGATCGCCTTCCTGCATGACAAGCCCGAGTCGCGGCGCTCGGCGCTGCAGGCGCTGCTGATCACCGGCGGCGGCGGACTGGCCCTGCTCGCGGGGCTGATCCTGCTCGGCAACGTCGGCGGGAGCTGGCAGTTCTCCGGGCTGTCGGCGCAGGCGATCGCCGACCACGCGCTCTACCCGGCCATCCTCGCGCTGGTGCTGATCGGCGCCTTCACCAAGTCGGCGCAGCTACCCTTCCATCTCTGGCTGCCCAACGCGATGGCGGCGCCGACGCCGGTGTCGGCCTACCTGCATTCGGCGACCATGGTGAAAGCCGGCGTGTATCTGCTCGCCCGCCTCAACCCCGCGCTCGGCGGCTCCACGAGCTGGAGCACGATCCTGATCACCATCGGCGCCGCCACCGCGCTGGTGGGCGCGGTGCTGGCGATCCGCCAGACCGACCTCAAGCGCGTGCTCGCCTACACCACGGTCACCGTGCTCGGCCAGCTCACCATGCTGCTCGGCACCAACACCCACTACGGCCTGCAGGCGTTCGCGATCTACCTGGTGGCGCACGCCTTCTACAAGGCGGCGCTGTTCATGGCGGTGGGCGCGGTCGACCACGCCACCGGAACACGGCAGATCTCGCAGCTCGGCGGGCTGATGCGCCACATGCCGCTCACCGGCTTCGCGGTGGCGCTCGCCGCCTTCTCCAACGCCGGCCTGCCGCCCTTCTTCGGCTTCATCGCCAAGGAGTTCAAGTACGCCGGGCTGATCGAACTCGGTCTCGCGGGTTGGATCACCACCGCGGTGATGATCCTCACCAACGCGCTGCTGCTCACCGCCGCCGGGGTCGTGTTCGTGCGCACCTTCCTCGGCAAGGAGGGGCGCTATCCGCACGCGCCGCACGAGGCCAGCCTGCCGATGTGGATCGGACCGATGCTGCTGGCGGTCGGCGGCTTCGTGTTCGGCGCCTTCAACAACCTCGCCGAGGTGTGGCTGATCGACGCCGCGGTGCAGGCGGTGTCGCGCACCGTGGTGCCGGTGAACCTGTACCTGTGGGGCGGCTTCACGCCGGCCCTGCTCGCCAGCCTGCTCACGGTGGCGCTGGGCGTGTTCTTCTACCTGCAGCGCACCCGGCTGCGGCGCCGGCTCTCCTTGTGGCGGGTGCTGTGGCGGGTGAGCGGCGACATGATCTGGGATCGCCTGCTCAAGCGCATCTTTGCCTTCGCCAGCCGCGTGGCCGATCGCTTCCAGCATGGCTCGCTGCGCCAGCACATCAGTTGGCTGGTGCTGGCGATCGTGGTCTGTGCGCTGATCGGCATGGCCGCGTCGACCGCCGACGACCTGGTCTGGCCCGAGGTGACCAGTCCGGTGAACATCGCCGCGCTCCTCGGCTGCGTGCTCGCGGTCGCGGGCGCGGCAGCCGCGGCGACGATGCCGGGGCGGGTGGCGCTGGTGGCCACGCTGGGCGCGAGCGGGCTGGGCATGGCGATGATCTTCCTCGCCGCGCGCGCACCCGACGTGGCGATCACGCAGTTGATGGTGGAGACGCTGACGGTGATCTTCCTCGCGCTGGTGCTGCGCAAGCTGCCGCCGACACGGCTGGTGGGTTCGCGCAAGCCCGCGGCGCGGCGCTTCCATGCGCTGGTCGCGATCGTGCTCGGCGGCGTGGTCACCGCGATGATGCTGATGACGGTGAGCCAGCCGCTGCCCGGCGACATCGCCCGCTGGTACCTCGACAACAGCCTGCCCGGCGGCAATGGCGCCAATGTGGTCAATGTGATCCTGGTGGACTTCCGCGCACTCGATACGCTGGGCGAGATCCTGGTGGTCGGGCTGGCAGGGCTGGCGGCGGCGGGGCTGCTGGCGGGGAGCGCGCGCTCAGGCGGCCGCCCGGACAGCGGCGGCTTCGATCCGGCCGATGGCGCGCGTCGCCCGGCGCGAGCCGGCTCCACGCCTGATCGTCCCGAGTTTGCCGAACGGCCCGCCGCGCCCACCTCGCGGGGCAGCACCGACTTTGCCTCGGTACTGCTGCGCCAGGCCATCCTGCCGCTGTCGGGCTTGCTGGCGCTGGTGTCGCTGATGCTGCTGTGGCGCGGCCACAACCTGCCGGGCGGCGGCTTCATCGGCGGGCTGGTCGCAGCCAGCGCCACGGTGCTGCTGGCACTGGCCTTCGGGGTGGCGCGCGCACGGTCGGTGTTGCGGGTGTCGCCGGTGGTGATGCTGGCTGCGGGGCTTGCGCTGGCCGCGGGTGCGGGCGTGATCGGCCTGGTGCAGGGCGAGGCTTTCCTCACCGGCAACTGGATCTTCCCGGGCGGCCTGCCACTGGGCACGCCGCTGCTGTTCGACGTCGGCGTGTTCCTCACCGTGCTCGGCGCGGTGCTGCACATGTTGCTGCCGCTGATCGGGCAGGAGGACTGAGCATGGAAATCATCGTCTCCATCACCGTGGGCCTGCTCGTCGCCATTGGCATCTGGATGCTGCTCGACCGCGGCCTGCTGCGCGTGGTGCTGGGCATCGTGGTGCTGGGCAACGGGGTGAACCTGGCGGTGTTTTCCGCCGGGCGACTCGACGGCCGCGCCGCCGCTTTCGTCACCGAGGCCGGCGCCCCGGCGCTCGCCGCCAACCCGCTGCCGCAGGCGCTGGTGCTGACCGCGATCGTGATCGGCTTTGCGCTGTTCGTGTTCGCGCTTGCGGTGCTCAAGCGCAGTTGGGAGCTGCACGGCAACATCGAGACCGACCGCATCACCGCGGTGGCCGAGGAGCCGGCGCCGGACCTGTCCGCGCCAGCGCAGTCCCTGACGCCCACATCCGGCGTTGCGGCGACGACGCAGGCGGCGGGTGCATCGCCCGAGTCTGGCGCTTTGCCGGCCACGCCGTCCCCCGCTGCCAAGGCCGCACGCCACGGCGCCGCACCGGGAGGCCACGCATGAACACGCTGATCGTCTCCCCGCTGCTCATCCCGCTCGCCACGCTGGTGGCGACCCTGCTCGCACGCCGCTCGCCGCGCGCGGTCACGGCTCTCAGCCTGGCCGGGGCGCTGACGCTCACGGTGGCCGGGCTGGTGCTGGTGGCCCACGCCGCGCAGGGCCAGATCCTCGCCACGCAGGCCGGCGACTGGGCCGCGCCCTACGGCATCACGCTGGTCGTCGACCGCCTGTCGGCGGCGATGGTGGCGATCACCGGCATCGTCGGCACCGCCACCATCGTGTTCGCGATGGCGCGCGACGAAGACCCGGCGCGTTGCCGCGACTTCCACCCGCTGGTGCACGGCCTGCTGGTGGGGGTGTGCGGCGCCTTCATCACCGGCGACGTGTTCAACCTCTACGTCTGGTTCGAGGTGCTGCTGGTGGGCTCGTTCGCGCTGCTGGTGCTCGGCGGCGGCAGGCGCCGGCTGTCGGGTACGGTGGTGTACGTGGTGCTCAACCTGGTGGCGACGATGATGTTCCTGCTCGCCGCCGGCATGCTCTACGGCGCCAGCGGCAGCCTCAACATGGCGCTGCTGGCGCAGCAGTTCGCCGGCGGCGAGGTGCCGGCGACCGCGCACGCCTCCGTGGTGCTGATGCTGACCGCGTTCTCGATCAAGGCCGCGCTGTTCCCGGTCTTCGGCTGGCTGCCGGCGTCCTACCATGTGGCGTGGACGCCGGTGTCGGCGCTCTTCGCCGGCCTGCTCACCAAGGTCGGCGTGTACGCGCTGATCCGCCTCGTCACGCTGTTCTGGCCGGACGCGGGCGTCGCCCACGAGGTGCTGCTGTGGGTGGCGTGCGCGACCATGCTGATCGGCGTGCTCGGCGCCGCGGCCCAGGTCGAGGTGCGCCGCATCCTGTCCTTCCACATCGTCAGCCAGGTCGGCTACATGATCCTGGGCCTGGCGCTGGCCACGCCGCTCGCGCTCGCCGGCGCGGTGTTCTACCTGATCCACCACATCGTGGTGAAGGCCAACCTGTTCTTCATCGGCGGCATCGCCGCGCGCCTGACCGGCTCCGAGCGCCTGGCGGCGATGGGCGGACTGTATGCGCGCGCGCCCTGGCTGGCGCTGCTGTTCGCGATCCCGGCGCTGTCGCTCGCCGGCATCCCGCCGCTGTCGGGCTTCTGGGCCAAGTTCGTGCTGGTCAAGGCCAGCCTGGACGCGAGCGCCTGGATCGCCGCCGCGGTGGCGCTGGTCACCGGTATCTTCACCCTGTTGTCGATGAGCAAGATCTGGAACGAGGCCTTCCTCAAGCCCCACCCCGCGGGCCGCGCGGACGAGCGCAGCGCGGTCGGCATGCGCCCGGCGGTGTGGGCGGTGAGTGCGCTGGCGGCGATGACGGTGGCGATCGGCCTCGCGGCCGGCCCCGTCATGGACTACGCGATCGCCGCCGCCGAACAGCTCGGCGCGCCCGCCGACTACATCGCCGCCGTCACCGGCACGGGAGGACGCTGAACATGCTCGGACTGCACATCCTGCTTGCGGTGGGCCTGGCCGCCTTCGCCGACGCGCTGAGCCCGCTCGGCGTGGTGGCCGCCTTCCTCGTCATCTACGTCGCGCTGCGCCTGGCCATCGACCTGCTCGGCATCCGCCGCTACCTGCGCCGGCTCGAGCTCGGCACCACCTTCACCCTGTGGTTCGTGGCCGAGGTCTTCAAGGCCAGCCTCGACGTCGCCCGCATCGTGCTCGGCCGCAAGGTGGCGCCGCAGCCGGCGGTGATCGTGCTGCGCCTGGCGCGCCCCGACGACCGCATCGCCACCCTGCTCGGCTGCCTGCTGACGCTCACGCCGGGCACCATGGCGCTCGAATATCTGCCCGAATCGGGGCTGATGTACATCCACGCCATCGACGCGAAGGAGGCGGCCGCGGTTGAAGCCGGGGTGCGCGCGATCGAGCGCCGGCTGCTGCGCTGGATCGACGCCGACGCGCCGCCTCCGCCGCCGCAATCGCCGGCGCGCCCGGAAGGGAGCACAGCATGATGATGAGCGAAATTGCCGGCGCCGCCTGGGTGCTGCCGCTGACCTTCGCGCTGCAGGGCATCAGCGCGGCGCTGATCCTGGCACGCCTGGTGCGCGGCCCGCGCGCCGTCGACCGCGTGGTGGCGATCGACGCGCTGACCATGATCGCGATCGGCGTCATCGCGCTGCTGGCGCTGTCTGCCGCGCAGCCGATGCTGCTGGACGCCGCGGTGGTGCTGGCGCTGGTGTCCTTCCTCGGCACCACGGCCTTCATCCTGATGTTCCGCCGGCGCGGACGTGGCGACGACGAGACGGTGACCGCGCCTGCCGAGCCGATGCGGAGCGACACGCACGCTGCGGGGGAGAAACCGTGATGGAAGCCTTTCTGTCCTTACTGGCGTCGGTGCTGCTGTTGCTGGGCGCGGTACTCGGCCTGATCGGCGCGATCGGCGTGGTGCGCCTGCCCGACAGCTACACCCGCATGCACTCGGCGAGCAAGGCCGGGGCGCTGGGCGCCGCGCTGATCCTCACCGGCGTGGCCGCGGCCAGCGAAGGCGCGTTCGCGCTCGCTGCGCTGTTTGCGGCAGCGGTACTGCTCGCCACCGCGCCGCTGGCCGCCCACGCGATGGCTCGCGCTGCACATCGGGCAGGAATCACCCCGCACACGGGGCCGCTTGGCGATGCGCTGGCGGATGCGGACGGAGGGGACGAAGGCCGCGGGAAAATGCCTTTGCGGTCATGACTTCAGTTCCCGGCGGTGAGTTCGCTTGGTGCTGACGAGACATCTTTGCGCGGACTCGGGTGCTGGGGGTTTGTGGGCGACAGGCGCCAATCCGCCGGGGACGTTTTCACGCAGCGCCAAGCGCCACCGAAGACGTCATTCAGCTCGCACAGGACTTGACGCGGTGGCAACTTGATGAGGCCCAAAGGCAGGGAACCACCCCCTCACCCGAAGCGCTCATCCTCACGCAGGAACCGCCACTGCCCCAGCGGCAGGTCGCCGAGCTTGACCTGGCCGATGCGCACGCGCTTCAGGCCCACCACCTGCAGCCCCACCAGCTCGCACATGCGGCGGATCTGACGCTTGCGGCCCTCGCGCAGCACGAAGCGCAACTGGTCGTCGTTGATCCATTCGACCTTCGCCGGGCGCAGCGGACGGTCGTCCAGCCACAGGCCGTGGTTGAGCAGCGCCAGGCCGTTTTCGGCCAGCGTGCCCTCGACGCGAACGAGGTATTCCTTGTCGATCTCCGAATCCGCCCCGATGAGCTGGCGCGCGATGCGGCCGTCCTGGGTCAGCACCAGCAGGCCGGTGGAGTCGATGTCCAGGCGGCCGGCAGGGGCCAGATTCTTGAGCTGGCTGGGATGGAAGCGCTGCGCGCTGTCGCGGTCGAACTGGTTGTCGCCGCCGATCAGGCTCACCGCCGGCGCATAGCCTGGCTCGGGCTGGCCGGAGACGTAGCCGACCGGCTTGTGCAACAGGATGGTCACGCGCTGCTGCTGGGTGCGGGTGGCCTCGGCGGCGAGCGTGATGCGTGCCTCGGGGTCGATGCGCACGCCGAGCTCCGACACCCGCTTGCCATCGACGAAGACCCAGCCGCGCTCGATGAACTCGTCGGCCTCGCGGCGCGAGCAGATGCCGCGCTCGGCCATCACCTTGGACAGACGCACGCCCTCGGGCGGCACCTCGCCGGCGGCAGCGGGCACACGCGGGGGGCGCTCGACGTTCGGTTCCACTGGACGCGGAACGTCGGCTCTGCGCCGCTCGGGTGCCGCGCGCGGCGCGTCGGCTTTGTTGCTGCGCGCAGGGGCGGGGCGGGGGCCGCGATCGGCGGATTCCGAACGCGGCGCGCGCGTACCGTCGTCGCGACCCGCCCCGCGTGCGCTGCGGGTACCGTCACGCTCGGTGCGGGTGCGCTCACGGTCGGTGCGAGTGCCGTCACGCTCAATGCGCGGACGCTCACGCTCGGTGCGAGCGCCGTCACGCTCCTTGCGTGCGGGATCCCGCTCCGTGCGCCCGGCAGCACGTTCGCCGCGCGCTTGATCGCGCTCCGTTCGCCTCGGCTCGCGGTCCGCGCGTGCGGGCTCGCGGTCTGCGCGCGCCTGGCCGCGCTCGCCGCGCCCCGGTTCGCGCGCGGGGCGGTCCTTTGGTGCCGGCTTGTCGGCACGCGCCGGGGCGGGCTTGCGCGCCGGCTCGCCGTCCTCGCGGGCAGCGGG
The DNA here is from genome assembly GCA_017997795.1 of Thauera sp. Taxonomy (GTDB): domain Bacteria; phylum Pseudomonadota; class Gammaproteobacteria; order Burkholderiales; family Rhodocyclaceae; genus Thauera. The sequence goes on from JAGOEI010000043.1 coordinate 11,663, forward strand.
TGCGGTCTGCTCGGCGGTGTCGCGAGAACGCACCTTGAGGGTGCCGCTGATGCGCGAGGGCGCGGGTTTGGGCGGGTTTCGGCGAATCGTGTTCAAGGGTGCCCCCTGGCTGGTCGAGCCGGCATTATCCCCCAATCGCGCATGCCGCGACCCGGGGCGATCGCGGCACTCGATGCGGGCGGCGTGGTGGCGACGGTCCCGGCTACGTCGGGAGCGGGCTGATCAGGAGCGGGTCCCGCGGAGGCAGGCCCTGCGCCGAAGCGCCGGCTCAGTGATGCGCGGCGCGGGCATCGTCGCCGTCGCCCTCCTCATCGGCGTCCGGGTCGGGCAGGCTCTCGAACGTGCTCCAGCCCTGCGGACGGCCGGTCGGCGGCAGGCCCTCGCGCAGTTCGGCGTGCTCGTGCAGGTGCGCCTTGGCGATGAAGTGCGCGCTGATCGGCGCGGTCAGGAACAGGAAGGCGGTGATCAGGATCTCGTGGATCGACAGGTCGCCCTCGAAGGCGGCGAAGTACACCATCGAGGCCGCGAGCGCGCCGCCGACGCCGAGCGTGGTGGCCTTGGTCGGCGCGTGCAGCCGGGTCAGCAGGTCGGGCAGCTTGACCATGCCCACCGAGCCGATCAGCGCAAACAGGCCGCCGAGCACGATCAGCACGGACACGAGCAGTTCGAGCAGGAATGTCATCTCGCCTCCGCGCTCACTCGATGACGTCGCCGCGCAGCACGAAGCGGCAGTAGGCGACTGTGGAGATGAAGCCGAACATCGCGAACAGCAGCGCGGCTTCGAAGAAGATCGTGGTGCGCTGCTGGATGCCGAACAGGATGATCAAGGCGATGATGTTGATCACCATGGTGTCGACCGCGAGCACGCGATCCATCAGCGAGGGGCCGCGCAGCAGGCGCCACAGGTTGAGCAGCACGGCGAGCGAGAGCGCGAAGAAGCCGAAATCGAGCGCGTATGCGATCACGGGAAGATCTCCTTGAGGCGGGCCTCGTAGCGGTCCTTCATGGCGCGGACCGCGTCCTCGGCGTCGGGTGCGTCCAGGCAGTGCACCAGCAGGCTGCGGCCATCGGCCGACAGGTCGCAGGACACCGTACCCGGGGTCATGGTGATGGTGCCGGCGAGCACCGAGATCGCCTCGGGCGAACGCAGCTCGAGCGGCAGCACCACCCAGCGCACATCGAGCGAATCGGCGCGCCGGAACAGGATGATGCGCGTGACCTGCATGTTGGCGACGACCACGTCCCAGGCCACCAGGCCCAGGTAGGAAAATGCCTTGCCCAGGGACTTGATCGGCGGCCGCTCGGGCCAGAACTGGCTGGTCAGGTGCGAGATCAGCACACCGAGCACCACGCCCATCAGCAGGCCACCGACGCTGAAGCTGTTGAGCAGCAGGATCCACAGCAGCACCAGCACGAGGGTGAGCCAGGGATGCGGCAGCCAGCGCTCGAGGCGGCTGCGCGTGTCGTTCGTGGGTTGTCGGCCGGCCATCAGCGCACCTCTCCTGCGATGCCGAGCACCGCCTCGATGTAGCCCGCAGGCGCGTGGAGCTGCGCGGCGGTGAGTTCGAGCCAGGCATGGACCGGCCCGGCGAATACGGTGAGCAGCGCCAGGCAGGCGAGCAGTCCGCCCACGGCCACGAAGGGCAGCGCCTCCGGGCGACGGGCCGCCGCCGGCGCGGCGGGCAGCGCATGGGGTTTCCAGAACAACATGCTGCCGCCGCGCGAGAAGCCGACGATGGCGATCAGCGAGGTCGACAGGATCAGCGTCCACAGCCAGGTGGCATGGGCCGAGGCGCGCACCGCGTCGAGCACGAGCAGCTTGCCGACGAAACCCGACAGCGGCGGCATGCCGGTGATGGCGATCGCGGCGACGAAGAACAGGCTGGCGATCAAGCCGCCCTGCGCGATGCGCGGCGCCAGCACCAGGCGGTCGCGCAGCAGGCCGCGGCGCTCGGCGACCAGGTCGACGATCAGGAACAGCGCACCCGCGGCGAGCGTGGAGTGGATCAGGTAGTACAGCGCGGCGCTCGTGGCCTGCTCGGTGAACACCGCCACCGTGGACAGCAGCAGGCCCATCGAGCCAATCACCGCGAAGCTCGCCATCTGGCCCAGGCTGCGCGCGGCGAGCACGCCGGTCATGCCCAGCACGAGCGTGACCAGCGCGGCCGGCAACAGCCAGGGCGCGGCCAGCCAGGCGGCCTCGCCGGCGTCGGCACCGAAGGCGAGCACGTACAGGCGGATGATCGAGTACGCGCCCACCTTGGTCATGATCGCGAACAGCGCCGCCACCGGCCCGGGCGCGTTGGCGTAGGTGCCGGGCAGCCAGAAGTGCAGCGGCACCAGCGCGGCCTTGACCGCGAACACCAGCAGCAGCAGCACCGCGCCGGTCTGCAGCAGCGCCTGGTCGGCCGCCGCCACCTTGGGCACGATGAGCGCGAGGTCGGCCATGTTGAGCGTGCCGGTGACGCTGTAGATCATGCCCACCGCGATCAGGAACACCGAGGAGCCGACCAGGTTGGTGACCACGTACTGCACGCCCGCCTTCACCCGCAGGCCGCCGCCGCCGTGCACCATCAGGCCGTAGGAGGCGATCAGCAGGATCTCGAAGAACACGAACAGGTTGAAGAAGTCGCCGGTCAGGAAGGCGCCGTTGATGCCCATCAACTGGAACTGGTAGAGCGGGTGGAAGTGCTTGCCGCGCTGGTCCCAGCCGTTGCTCGCGTACAGAAGCACGCCCAGACCGAGCACCGCGCCGAGCAGCAGCATCAGCGCCGCCAGGCGGTCGAGCGCGAGCACGATGCCGAACGGCGCCGGCCAGGCGCCCAGCGCATAGGTGCGCACGCTGCCGTCGCTGGCGAGCACGAACAGGCCGAGCGCGATCGCCAGCATCAGCACCATCGACGCCAGCGACAGCACGCGCGCCAGCACCCGGTCGTAGCGCGCGGCGATGACCAGCACCGCGCCCACCACCGCGGGCAGCAGGATGGGCAGGATCAGGGCGTGATTCATGCGCGCACGCCCCCTTTCTTCGCCCCCGGCCCGGCGGCCTGCTTGTGGCCGCGCTGCTTCCAGTCGTCGTCGCTGGCCTCGGGCGAGGCGTCGCCGGGCAGGTCGACGTGGTCGTTGCCGGTCTCCAGGTAGGCCCGCAGCGCCATCACCACGACCACCGCGGTCATGCCGAAGGAGATCACGATCGCGGTCAGCACCAGCGCCTGCGGCAGGGGGTCGATGTAGCCCGCGGCAGCGGCCGAGATCACCGGCGGCCGGTTGATCTCGAGCCGGCCGGTGGCGAACAGGAACAGGTTGGTGGCGTAGGTGAGCAGCGACAGGCCGATCACCACCGGGAAGGTGCGCGCGCGCAGCACCAGGTAGATGCCGGCGGCGGTCATCACGCCGATCGCGCTGGCGACGAGAAACTCCATCAGCCGTGCTCCTTGGGCAGGGATGTGCTCGGGTCCACATCCATCGCGGTCTTGTTGATCGAATGCGGATTCGTCCACCGCCCCATTCGCGACAGGTTGGCCAGCGCCAGCATCACCGCGCCGACCACGGTCAGGAACACGCCGGTGTCGAAGGCCATCGCGCTCGCAAGCTCGAACTCGCCCACCAGCGGCAGGTGGAAGTGACCGAAGGTGGAGGTCAGGAAGGGCTGGTCGAGCACCATCGCGGCCACGCCGGTGGCGGCCGCGACCAGCACGCCCGCGCCGATCATCGCGTGGTAGTTCACCTTCACCCGGTGCGCCGCCCAGCCGAAGCCGCTCGCCATGTACTGCATGATCAGCGCGATCGACACCACCAGCGCGGCGATGAAGCCACCGCCCGGCTGGTTGTGGCCGCGCAGGAAGATGTAGGCGCCGACCAGCATCGCCAGCGGCAGCATCACCCGGGTGGCGACCACCATGATCATCGGATGGCGGTCGGCCGACTGCGGCTGGTCGGGCGACCACGCGCTCAGGCGGCGCCCGACGCGGCCGACCAGCGCGCCGTCGAGCAGCGCGTAGATGGCCAGCGCGGCGATGCCGAGCACGGTGATCTCGCCGAAGGTGTCGAAGCCGCGGAAGTCCACCAGGATCACGTTCACCACGTTGGTGCCGCCGCCGCCCGACACCGAATTCTCGAGGTAGTAGTGCGACAGCGAGGTGCCGTCGCGGGTGAGCATCGCCCAGCTTGCGCCCGCCATGCCGAGGCCGGCAGTGACCGCCAGCACGCCGTCGCGCAGGTGGCGCAGCGGGTCGGCGCGCACCGACGAGCTCGGCGGCCCGTACTTGGGCAGGAAGTAGAGCGCGAGCAGGATCAGGATCACCGTGGTCACCTCGACCGAGATCTGCGTCAGCGCAAGGTCGGGCGCCGACAGATAGATGAAGGCGACGCACACGATCAGGCCCACCATCCCCACGATCAGCACCGACAGCACGCGCCGGCGGAACAGGGCCACCGTGAGCGCGCAGCCGCCCACCAGCAGCACCCAGCCCACGATCGCCGCCGGCGCCGCCGGCAGCAGTTCGCGCGTGCCCGCCGCATGCGGGGCGTTGAAGAAGGCGACGAAGCCGGCGGCGGTGACCGCCGTGATCGCAAAGGCCAGGTAGCGCTGCAGCGAGCCGTTGTGCAGGCCGTGGGTGATGCGCTCGGCCACCGCCACCGCGGCGGCGATGCAGCCGTCGAACATCGACTTGGCCTCGGGGTGCGGCCCGGCCTGCCACACAGCGCGCACGCGGACGTAAGCAGCGAGGGCGGTCAGGCCGACCGCCACCGCGATCGCCGACAGTCCGAGCGCCGGCGTGAAGCCGTGCCACAGCGCGAGGTGATAGTCCATCGGCGCAGCGTTGGTCACCGCGCGCGCCACCACCGCCACCAGCGGGCCGGCGACGGTGTCGGGGAACAGCCCGATCGCCACCACCAGCACCACCAGCAGCGCCGGCGGCAGCCACATGCCGACGGGCGGGTCGTGCGGCGGGTGCGGATAGTCGTCGCGGCGCGCGCCGAAGAACACATGGGCGATGTAGCGGAACGAGTACGCCACCGAGAAGCACGCCGCCAGCGTCGCCAGCGCGGCGATGACCCAGCCGTTGCCGAGCCAGGTGGTGGACACCGCCTCGTGCAGCATCATCTCCTTGGACAGGAAGCCGTTGAACGGCGGCAGACCGGCCATCGACGCGCCCGCCACCATCGCCATCGTGGCCGTGATCGGCATCAGGTGCAGCAGGCC
>JAGOEI010000002.1:0-22884 GCA_017997795.1 Thauera sp.
CTGCGCAACGGCGACCAGGTCGAGATCATCACCGCCGCGCAGGCCAACCCCAACCCGGCCTGGCTGTCCTACGCGCGCACCGGCAAGGCGCGTGCGCAGATCCGGCATTTCATGAAGAACGCCCAGCAGGACGAGTCGGTCACGCTCGGCGAGCGCCTGCTCAACCAGGCCCTGCGCCCGCACGGGCTCACCCTCGGGCAGATCTCGTCCTTCGCCTGGGACCGTTTCCTGCGCGACCGCGGTGTGCGCCACAAGAAGGACGTGTTCTCCGACATCGGCATGGGCAAGCGCCTGCCGGTCATCGTCGCCCGCCGCCTGGCCGAGGCGCAGGATCTCGAGTCCGGCCGGCCGGACGTGGTCAAGCCCAAGCCCGCGGGCGCCATCACCATCCGCGGCTCGGAAGGCGTCGCGGTGCAGCTTGCGCGCTGCTGTCACCCGATCCCGGGCGATCCGATCATCGGCACCTTGCGCAAGGGCCAGGGGCTGGAGGTGCACACCCACGACTGCCCCAACGTGGCCAAGCTGCGCGGCGACCGCGGGCGCTGGGTGGATGTGGAATGGGAGCACGTGGTCGACGAGCGCCTGTTCGATGTCGGCATCCGCGTGCTCAGCCGCAACGCGCGCGGGGTGCTGGCCCGGGTGGCGAGCGCGATCGCCGAGGAAGACTGCAACATCCAGAGCGTCAGCATGGAAAGCGAGCAGGGCGACTACACCGCACTGAACTTCGTCGTGCAGGTGCACGACCGCATGCACCTGGCGCGCGTGATGCGCGCGGTGCGCCGGGTGCAGGAGGTCGTGCGCATCGGCCGCGTAAAGGCCGACGGGCGCGTGGGTTGATCCACGCCGGCGCTGGTAGAATGCGTGCCGATCGCAGCGCGGCCGGCGCTGCAACCACATCAACAGAGGCCTGACATGGCGATGTACGAATCGGATCACACCAAGTTCATGCGCGAATGGATGGAGAAGCATCCCGAACAGCGCGACGAGCAGAAGAAGGGCCGTGCCCTGTGGTGGGACAAGCCGCAGCGCGTCGACGAGCAGCAGCGTGTCGCCACGGCTCAGGTGCCGGTCAAGCCCTACTACTACGACTCCAATCACTGAGCCCTGGGGCGTTTCCCGTCCTTGCTCGTGACTGAACGCGCAACCGCGCGCACGCCGCGCAGGCCGGCATGAGCCTGCCGCGCAGGCTTGCCATCATCGATGTCGAGAGCACCGGTGCGCATCCGGTGCGCGACCGCATCACCGAGATCGCCATCCTGCGCATCGAGGATGGCGAGGTGGTGGCGCGCTGGGAGAGCCTGGTCGCACCCGGCCAGGCGATTCCACCGCTGATCGAGCAGGTCACCGGCATCTCCGACGCCATGGTGGCCGACGCGCCGCCCTTCGAAGCCGTGGCCGACACGGTCGCCGCGCTGCTCGAGGGCTGTGTCTTCGTCGCCCACAGCGCGCGCTTCGACTTCGGCTTCATCAAGAACGCCTTCACCCGCATCGGGCGCGAGTTCGCGGCGCCGGTGCTGTGCACGGTCAAGCTGTCGCGCGCGCTGTTCCCCGAACATCACCGCCACGGCCTCGACGCGCTGATCGAGCGCCACGGCCTGGTGTGCGCGGCGCGCCATCGCGCCATGGGCGACGTCGAGGTGCTGTGGCAGTTCGTGCGCCAGGTCGAGGCGGCGTTTGCGCCCGAGGTGCTGGCGCGTGCGGTCGAGCGCGCGATGAAGGCGCCGGTGCTGCCGCCCGGCCTGCCCGAAGGCGCGCTCGAGGCCGTCCCGGATGTGCCCGGGCTGTATCTTTTCCATGCCGGCGCAGAGGCGCCAGTCGACGGGCGGCGTGATCCGCCCTTGTTCGTCGGCCGCGCCCAGAGCCTGCGCGCGCGGGTCAGGGAACACTTCGCGCCCCACGCGCGCAAGGGTCGCGATGCCGAACTGGCGGCGCGGGTAAAGCGCGTGGAGTGGATCGAGACCGCCGGCGAGCTCGACACCTCGCTGCAGGAGCTGGCTTTGCTGCGCGACTTCCGTCCGCCGTACAACCGCCCCCAGGAGCCCGCCGACGGCGCGTTCGCGCTCCGCCTGCTGGCCAACCGGCGGCGTCCGCCGATGCACGAGAGCGTGCCGATTGCCGGCACCGATCCCGCCGGCTGGGCGGGCTTGTATGGCGTGTTCCGCAATCGCCGCGAGGCGGACAACCTGCTGCGCGAGCTGGCCATGCTGTATCGGCTGTGTCTGCGCCGGCTCGGCCTGGAGGGCGGGAGCGGTCCGTGCGTCGCCCAGGGTGCCAAGCGCTGCGCGGGCGTGTGTGCGGGGCGTGAGTCGATCGCCGAGCACGATGCACGCCTCGCCGCCGCGCTGGCCGGGGTGGGGATCAAGCCCTGGCCGTGGGCGGGCGCGGTGCGGGTGACCGAGCATCACGCGGCGAGCGGCCGCACGCGGCATCACGTCTTCGACCGCTGGTGTCATCTGGGGAGTGTGGCCGACGAGGCCGCGGCCGTGGCGCTGGCAGCGCGCGCGCCGCGCGCCTTCGATGTCGATGTCTGGCGGATGGTCGGGCGCTGGCTGACGGTGCCCGCCCACCTGCAGCAGGTCGTGCCCTTGCCCGCGTGCGCGGCCTGAAGCATTCGTTCGCTGACGGGCATGCCTGCCCGGCGCGCCGGCGCGTCAGTGCGCCGCGCAGCTACGCAGTTCGGACAGCTTGCTGAGCACCATGCCGCGTCGGCCGCGCGGCTGGATCATGCCCTCGCGGGTGAGCTGCGACAGGATGCGCGACAGGGTTTCGGGCGTGAGGTTGAGCTGGGCGGCGATGGTCTGCTTGTCGATGTCGAGGCGGATCTCGCAGTGCTCGGCATCGTCCGGAGCCAGCCGGGTGAGGTAATGCGCCACGCGCTGCGTGCCGCTGAGCTGAAACTGAACCTGCATGGTCGACATCAGATCGTAGCTGGCAGTGGCGAGGCGCATCGACATCGACACCGAGAACGGCGTCGAGCTCACCATCGCCTCGCGCAACAGGCCGGTGGGCACGAACAGCAGCTCGCTCGGGCTCATGGCCTGGGCATTGACGATGTGCGGGCGGTTGAGCAGGGCGGCCTCTTCGCCGAAGAAACAGCCGGGGTCGGCCAGGCGCACGATCTTCTCGCCGCCGGAGGGCGACAGCACGAAGCACTTGACGCGCCCGGAGAGCACGAGGTGGATGCCGCGCGGACAGTCTTCCTGCTGCACGAGCAGTTCGCCGCGTGCGGCGTGGATCGGTCGTGCGAGGTTCTGGATGCGCGCGCGCTCGGGGGCGTCGAGCATGTTGAAGGGGGCGAAGCGGGCCAATAGATCCTGGGTATCGACGGCGGGTGGCTTGCTGCAGTTCATCCGGCTCTCCTGCTGGCGCCATGTACGGCGAACGGACTGTAGACTAGCCCTTGATGTGTCATGTGCATGCGGCAGTGGCGAGCGCGAGCGCGCATGGAAAACGTTCGCATACCTCCAAAGAGGTACATGGGAACTTTTTCAAGGCGCTGATATTGCGAAGAAAATGAAAACGGTGCGGCGTTTCCGGGGCAAGAAATGCCTGGAAGGAGTATGTCCACGTTGTCGGTGGGGTGGAGGCCGGGAAGGAGGCTGATGATGGGATTCGTGATTCCGCGGCCGGTGGTGCGGCGTTCGATCATGTTGCTGGTGTCGGTGGCCATGCTCGCGCTCACGCTGATCAGCCTGGCGGGCATGAGCGCGTCGGTGCTGGTGGTGGAGAGCACGCGCGGCAGCGCCAGTGCGATCAACATCGCCGGCAGCCTGCGGCGCTATACACATAGGGTGGCCAACCTGATCGCGGTCGATGCGCTGAGCGGTCGCGTCGAGACCGCGCGCGTTGCCGCGGCGGTGCTCGACTTCGAGCGCCAGCTCGCGCACCCGGCGCTGATGCGCTTCGTCGAACGCGCCCCCGGCGAGCTGTTTGCCGCCACCTACCGCGGCGTGAGCGCGTCGTGGTACCAGAGCCTCAAGCCGCGCATCGAGGCGCTCGGCAGCCAGTCGGGGCCGCCGCCGGCCGCGCAGGTGGAGCTGCTGCTCGATGAGGTCGATGCCTTCGTCGAGCAGCTCAACACCCTGGTGGCGGTGCTCGAGCACGACACCGAGACGCGCATCCACGACCTGCGCTTCATCCTCGGGGTCGCCATTGCGGTGACCATACTGGTGGTGATCATCGCCCTCTTCATGCTCCAGCGTGCGCTGTTGCGGCCGCTCAACGGTCTGCTCGATGCGGCGCGGCGCATCGCGGGGGGCGATTTCGGCGTGCGTGTCGGCTACACCGGCGAGGATGAACTCGGCCGCGTGGGGAATGGTTTCAACCTGATGGCGGACGAGCTCGCCAAGTACTACCACTCGCTCGAGCAGCGCGTCGCCGACAAGACCGCGGAGCTGCAGCGCAGCAATCGCTCGCTCGAGCTGCTCTATCACGCGATCGCACGCCTGTACCAGTCGCCGACCGCGGTCGAGGCCTACGAGGCGACGCTGCACGACATCGACCGTGTGGCCGGCCTGCAGGGCAGCTTCGTGTGCATCGAGCCGCGCCATGGCGGCCCGGCGACGGTGGTGGCGTCGTCGATCGGGCCTTGCCCGGACCGCGCGGCGCGTGGCGACGAGGCCTGCAACGCCTGTCGCACGGCCTCCGGCGGCGATGGCGTGGCGCTGCACAATCCGGCGCTGCTGCGCTTCCCCTTGCGCGACCGCGAGCATCATTACGGCATGCTCCGCCTGTCCATGCCGGACGGCGTGCGCCTGGAGGACTGGCAGCGCCAGCTCGTCGAGGCGCTGTCGCGCCACATGGGCATGGCGCTGGGCGCGGCGCGGCGCAGCGAGCAGGAGCGCCTGCTGGCGCTGCAGGAGGAGCGCTCGGTGATCGCGCGCGAGCTGCACGACTCGCTGGCGCAGGCGCTGTCGTACATGAAGATCCAGGTCAGCCTGCTGCAGCCGGTGCTCGCCGACCCGGCCTGCAACGCCCAGGCCGCGCCCATCCTCGCCGACCTGCGCGAGGGCATCAACGCGGCCTACCGGCAGTTGCGCGAGCTGCTGGTGTCGTTCCGCCTCGGCCTGTCCGCCGATCTTCCCACCCTGATCCAGGACGCGGTGCGCGAATACGGCACGCGCGGCGGCGTGGACATCGCGCTCGATGTCGAGCTCGGCCACTGTCTGCTCAGTCCCAACCAGGAGGTGCATGTGCTGCAGATCGTGCGCGAGGCGCTGTCGAACATGGTGCGCCACGCCCGGGCGCGCACGGCACGGGTGAGCTTGCGTGGCGAAGCGGACGGCGCGGTCTGCCTCGCCGTCGAGGACGACGGCAGCGGCATCGGTGCGCCGCCGGCCGATTCCTACAACCACCACGGCCTGGCCATCATGCGCGAGCGCGCGCGCAGCATGGGTGGCGAGATCGAGATCGCCCCGATGGATGAACACGGCACCCGCGTCTGCGTGCGTTTCCGGGCGGCGACCGGGGTCGCTGCGCCGGCGATGGGTGTGCGTGACGAACAGGGAGATTCCAGCGCATGACCGAAACACATCGCGTACTCATCGTCGACGACCATCCGCTGTTTCGCCGCGGGCTGGTGCAATTGCTGCAGGTGATCCCGGATTTTCATCTGGTTGGCGAGGCGGCGGGCGGGGCGGAGGGGCTGGCGCTTGCGCGCGAGCTGCGCCCCGACCTGATCCTGCTCGACCTCAACATGCGCGACGTCAGCGGGCTCGACGTGCTGCGCGGGCTGCGCGCCGCGCGCGTGGAGGCGCGCGTGGTCATGGTGACGGTGTCGGATTCGGGCGAGGACGTGGTCGCGGCGCTGCGCGGCGGCGTGGATGGCTATCTGCTCAAGGACATGGAGCCTGAGGCCATGCTCGAGGCGCTGCAGGCGGTGGCCGCCGGGCGGATCGTGATCCCCGAGCAGCTCAACCACCTGCTCGCCGCGGCGCTGCGCAGCGAGTCGCGCCCGCAGTCGGTGGGCGCTGCCGGTCTCACCGAGCAGGAGACGCGCATCCTGGAGAAGATCGCCGAGGGCATGTCGAACAAGCAGATCGGGCGCGAGCTCGACATCGCCGAAGGCACGGTCAAGGTCCATGTGAAGCACATCCTGCGCAAGCTGGACCTGCGCTCGCGGGTCGAGGCGGCGGTGTGGGCGGTGGAGCGCATGCGCGGCTGAGCCGGGGACGGACCGATCCGGCGTTCGACAAGCCCGGACGTGTTGCGAGTTGTTCGCAAGTTGATCGCAGTCAATAACCTGACGGCGCGAGTGGACTCTAATCCGCTTTGCCGCTTTGTCAGGAAATACCCTTGGCTCCCGAGTCGTCCGTACGCGTTACTGCATCCCGCAGGGGTTTCCTGCGGATGGGAAGGCGCGCGGTCGAGCCCGCACTGCGCCCGCCCTGGGCGCTCGACGAGGTGCTGTTCCTCGACCGCTGCACGCGCTGCGATCGCTGCATCGAGGTCTGTCCCACCCGGATCCTGACGCGCATGGACGGCGGCTTTCCCGGCGTCGACTTCAGCCGTGGCGAGTGCACCTTCTGCGGCGATTGCGTGCGCGGGTGCGAACCCCAGGCCCTGTTGCGCAGCGATCCTGCTGCTTCGCCGTGGGCCATGGTGGCTGCGATCGGTGCCGATTGCCTGGCGGTGCGCGGCGTCGAGTGCCGGGTGTGCGGCGAAGCCTGCCCCGAGGGCGCGATCCGTTTTCGACTTCAACTGGGCGGCGTCGCCCAGCCCGTCCTGGATGCCGGCGGCTGCACGGGCTGCGGCGCCTGCATCGGCCCTTGTCCCACGCGGGCGATCGCGATGCAGTCGGACAACACCATTCCCACGGAGAGGGAAACATGAATATTGCAAGTCTGGTCGTGCGGGCGTTCCCCGCTGACTTCCCGGACGTGATCGAGGCCCTGAAGAAGATTCCAGGCGTCGAACTGCACGGGTCGTCTGCCGAGAAGGGCAGCATCGTCATCACCATCGAGGACGGTGCGGGCTGGTCTGTGACCGACTCGATCCTGGCGGTGAATCTCGCCCCCAAGGTCCAGGGACTGACGGTCGCCTATGAATACACCGATGCTGGTCTGGAATTGACGGAGGTCTGAAATGAGCATGAATCGACGCGAATTCATCAAGAACAACGCGATCGCCGCTGCGGCTGCCACAGCCGGCATCGGTATCCCGGTCGTGACCCAGGCGCAGGAGGCGGGCGCCAACACCAAGGTGCGCTGGGACAAGGCGGCCTGCCGCTTCTGCGGCACCGGCTGCTCGGTGCTGGTCGGCGTGCAGAACGGCCGCATCGTGGCCACGCAGGGCGACCCCGACTCGCCGGTCAACCGCGGCCTGAACTGCATCAAGGGCTACTTCCTGTCCAAGATCATGTACGGCGAGGACCGCCTCACCAAGCCGCTGCTGCGCATGAAGAACGGCCAGTACGACAAGAACGGCGAGTTCACGCCGATCTCGTGGGACCAGGCCTTCGACATCATGGAAGAGAAGTGGAAGAAGGCGATCAAGGAGCACGGCGCCGATTCCATCGCCATGTTCGGCTCCGGCCAGTGGACGGTGTGGGAGGGCTACGCCGCATCCAAGCTCATGAAGGCGGGCTTCCGCACCAACAACCTCGACCCCAACGCGCGCCACTGCATGGCCTCGGCGGTCGCAGGCTTCATGCGCACCTTCGGCATCGACGAGCCGATGGGCTGCTACGACGACATCGAGAACACCGACACCGTGGTGCTGTGGGGCTCGAACATGGCCGAGATGCACCCCATCCTGTGGAGCCGCATCACCGACCGTCGCCTGTCCAAGGAAGGCTGCCAGGTGCACGTGTTGTCGACCTTCGAGCATCGTTCGTACGAGCTCGCCGACAACCCGATGATCTTCGTGCCGAACACCGACCTGGCGATCCTCAACTACATCTGCAACCACATCATCCAGTGCGGCAAGGTCAACAAGGCCTTCGTCGAGCGCAACGTCAAGTTCAAGATCGGCGAGGGTGACATCGGCTTCGGCCTGCGCCCCAACCACCCGCTCGAGGCCAAGGCCACCAGCAACGGCTACCCGGGTGCCGACGGCAAGCCCAAGGGCGATACCGGTGCTGCGAAGGATTGCAGCTTCGAAGATTTCGCCGCCTTTGTCTCCGAGTACACCCTGGAGAAGGTGTCCAAGCTCTCCGGCGTGCCGGAAGACCGCCTGCTCAAGATGGCCGAGCAGTACGCCGACCCGAACCGCAAGGTGATCTCGTTCTGGACCATGGGCTTCAACCAGCACACCCGCGGCACCTGGGTGAACAACATGATCTACAACGTCCACCTGCTGGTGGGCAAGATCTCCGAGCCCGGCAACAGCCCGTTCTCGCTCACCGGCCAGCCCTCGGCCTGCGGCACCGCGCGCGAGGTCGGCACCTTCGCCCACCGCCTGCCGGCCGACATGGTGGTGATGAATCCGATGCACCGTGCCTTGAGCGAGGAGATCTGGAAGCTGCCCGAAGGCACGATCTCGCCCAAGATCGGCTACCACGCGGTGGCGCAGAGCCGTGCCCTGAAGGACGGCAAGATCAAGTGCTACTGGACCTCGACCACCAACAACATGCAGGCGGGCCCCAACGTCAATGACGAGATCTACCCGGGCTGGCGCAATCCCGAAGCCTTCGTGGTGGTCTCCGACGTGTACCCGACCGTGTCCGCGCTGTCGGCCGACCTGATCCTGCCGTGCGCGATGTGGGCCGAGAAGGAAGGCGCCTTCGGCAACGCCGAGCGCCGCACCCAGTTCTGGCGCCAGCAGGTGTCGGCGCCGGGCGAGGCCAAGTCCGACCTGTGGCAGTACATCCAGTTCGCCAAGCGCTTCAAGGTCGAGGACGTGTGGCCGGAAGAGCTGATCGCCAAGAAGCCCGAGTACCGTGGCAAGACGCTGTACGACGTGCTCTACGCCAACGGCCAGGTCGACAAGTTCCCGCTGACCGACCTCGAGAAGGCCAACGGCCATGCCTGGGCCGGCTACATGAACGACGAGTCGAAGGAGCTCGGCTACTACCTGCAGAAGGGCTTGTTCGAGGAGTACGCCAGCTTCGGCCGCGGCCACGCCCACGACTTGGCCTACTTCGACGTCTATCACAAGGCGCGCGGCCTGCGCTGGCCGGTGGTGGACAACAAGGAGACCCTGTGGCGCTTCCGCGAGGGCTACGACCCGTACGTCAAGGCCGGCGAGGGCGTGAAGTTCTACGGCTACAAGGACAACAAGGCGATCATCTTCGCGCTGCCCTACCAGGATCCGCCCGAGATGCCGGACGCCGAGTACGACATGTGGCTGTGCACCGGCCGCGTGCTGGAGCACTGGCACACCGGCTCGATGACCCGCCGCGTGCCCGAACTGCATCGCTCGGTGCCGGAGGCGCAGATCTTCATGCATCCGGACGACGCCCAGAAGCGCGGCCTGCAGCGCGGCATGGCGGTCAAGGTGTCGTCGCGCCGTGGCGAGATCGTCGCCCGGCTGGAGACCCGCGGCCGCAACAAGCCGCCGGTCGGGCTGATCTTCGTGCCCTTCTTCGATGAAGGCCGGCTGGTGAACAAGCTCACGCTCGACGCCACCTGCCCGATCTCGAAAGAGACCGACTACAAGAAGTGCGCGGTCAAGGTGGTGAAGGCTTAAGGCACAACGACAGGAGGCGCGAACCCCGCACCCCGCCGACCGGGGGGACGGTAGCGGTGCGGGTTCGCGATGACCATGAACGACAAGGTGCAACAAACCGGACGTGCTGCAAGCAGCGCACCGTCGACGCGCCGCCGCTTCCTCAAGGATGCGGCGGGTGTCGCCGGCGGCGCGGGCCTGCTCGCGCTCGGTGCCGGGATGTACGCGAAGCAGGCGTCGGCGCTGCCGGCCACTGCGATCCGTCCGCCCGGCGCGCTCCCCGAAGACGACTTCCTCGCGGCCTGCGTGCGCTGTGGCCTGTGCGTGCGCGACTGCCCCTACAAGACCTTGAAGCTGGCCGAACTCGGCGACAACGTGGCGACGGGGACGCCTTATTTCGAGGCGCGCGACATCCCCTGCGAGATGTGCGAAGACATCCCCTGTGTGGTCGCCTGTCCGACCGGTGCGCTCGATCGTTCGCTCACCGATATCGGCAAGGCGAAGATGGGGCTGGCGGTGCTCATCGACCAGGAGAACTGCCTCAACTTCCTCGGCCTGCGCTGCGACGTGTGCTACCGCGTGTGCCCGGTCATCGACAAGGCGATCACGCTCGAGCGCATGCACAACCCGCGCTCGGACCGTCACGCCATGCTGCTGCCGACGGTGCATTCCGAGTACTGCACCGGCTGCGGCAAGTGCGAGAAGGCCTGCGTGCTGCCGGGCGAGTCGGCGATCAAGGTGCTGCCGATCAAGCTCGCGCAGGGCTCGAAAGCCGAGCACTACCTGCGCGGCTGGGAAGAGAAGGAAGCGGCTGGTCAGTCGCTGATCGGCGATCAGGTCGAACTGCCTGTGCGCGGTCTCGAGGACAAGGCCTACGGCGATACCCGCGTCAAGCCGGGTGAAGGTCCGCAGGTGCCGGCGCAGGTTCCAGAATACAAGCCAGCCCAGCCGGGCATGGGCGGCCTCGATTCGGGGTGGAAACCATGAGCGCGCAGACGACGACCGGCGGCGTGCCGGAGCGCAAGGTTCCGCCCAACAGCATCCGCGGCGCAGCGATGCGCGGCGTGGTGGCGCGACCGGGCCATGAGGCGGTGGAGGTCAAGGGCTGGTTGCGGGCGCACAAGTGGCTGCTGCTGCGGCGGGCTTCGCAACTGGGCATCCTGGCGCTGTTCCTCGTCGGCCCCTGGCTGGGGTGGTGGATCGTCAAGGGCAACCTGGCGTCGAGTCTCACCCTCGGCGTGTTGCCGCTCACCGACCCCTTCCTGATCGCCCAGCAGGTGGCGGCCGGGCAGTGGCCGTATCAGGAAGCGCTGATCGGCGGCGGCATCGTGCTGGCCTTCTACCTGCTCTTCGGCGGGCGCCTGTTCTGCTCGTGGGTGTGCCCGGTGAACATCGTCACCGACGCGGCCGCCTGGCTGCGCCGTCGGCTCGGGCTCAAGGGCGGCAAGGCGCCCGCGGCCAATACGCGCTACTGGCTGCTCGGCTTCGTGCTGGTGATCGCCGCGGCCACCGGTTCGCTGGCGTGGGAGTGGGTGAACCCGGTGTCGATGTTCCACCGCGGGCTGATCTTCGGCTTCGGCCTGGCCTGGGGCATCGTCGGCGGCATCTTCTTCTACGACCTGCTGATCGCGCCGCGTGGCTGGTGCGGTCACCTGTGCCCGCAAGGCGCCTTCTACGCGCTGCTCGGGCGCAAGTCCGTGGTCAAGGTCTCGGCCGGCAAGCGCAGCGCCTGCAACGACTGCATGGACTGCTTCGCCGTGTGCCCCGAGCCCCAGGTCATCCGGCCCGCGCTCAAGGGCGTCGGGCAGGACCACCCCCTCATTCTGGATGCCGACTGCACCGCCTGCGGACGCTGCGTGGATGTGTGCGGCAAGGACGTTTTCCGTATTACGACCCGATTCAACAGGAGCGAGTCATGAAGAAACAAACCCGAAATCTGGTGCTCGCACTCGTCGCCGCCGTCGGCTTCGGTGCAATGGTGCCGCACGCGGCGATGGCGCAGGCCGTCAAGAGCATCCGCGGTGCGGACGTCGCCGAGCAGGAACTGCAGATCGGCAACTACAAGCCCATCCCCGACCAGGCGCCGATCGAGCGCGACTACGTGCAACAGCCGCCGCTGATCCCGCACAAGGTCGATGGCTACGAGGTCACCATGAACTTCAACAAGTGCATGGATTGCCACGCCTGGAGCCGCTACAAGGAGTCCGGCGCCACCAAGGTCAGCCTGACCCACTTCAAGGACCGTGATGGCGGCGAACTGTCGAACATCTCGCCGCGCCGCTACTTCTGCATGCAGTGCCACGTGCCGCAGACCGACGCGACACCGCTGGTTGCCAACAAATTCCAGCGTGCGGAAGGGCTGCGCTGAAGTATCGATAAACGAGGAAAGTCATGACCGACAACAACAAGAGCCTGATGCAGCGCATACGCGGTGCCGGCTGGGGCGCCATCGTGCTGCTCGTCGCCGTGGGCGTGATCTTCTGGGGCGGCTTCAACTGGGCCCTGGAAATGACCAACACCGAGAAGTTCTGCATTTCCTGCCATGAGATGGAGGAAAACGTCTTCAAGGAATACCGCAACACCATCCACTACCAGAACCGCACCGGGGTGCGTGCGACCTGCCCGGACTGCCATGTGCCGAAGGAGTGGGGGCCGAAGATGATCCGCAAGGTCAAGGCCTCGCGCGAACTGTACGGCAAGGTGATGGGTACCATCAGCACACCGGAGAAGTTCGCCGCCGAACGCCTGCGGCTGGCCCAGAACGAGTGGAACCGCATGAAGGCGAACAACTCGCAGGAGTGCCGCAACTGCCACAACTACGAGTATTTCGACTACTCGGTGCAGGGTCGTCGCTCCAACCAGATGCACCAGGCCGGCTTTGCCGAGGGCAAGACCTGCATCGACTGCCACAAGGGCATCGCACACTCGCTGCCGCCGGTCGATCAGCATATCGGCGCGCCGCGTGAGGGCGTTGCCCCCGATGTGCTGCACCCGCCGGTCAAGAAGGACTGAGCCGCGCGCTGCCGCCCTCTGTCTGCTGTGTCCGGAGACGGCCCCGCGCCCGCCGATGCGTTCGGCGCGGCGCGGGGCCGAGTTTTTCCCGCCGCGCCGGGATGGCGCTAGCGGCCGCGGCTGTGGTTCAATCCGTCCCCATGCTCGAAGTCCAACAACTCGCCTGCCTCAAGGGCGATCGTCTGCTATTCCGCGATCTCGCCTTCCGCCTGCAGGCCGGCGGGCTTTTGCGCGTCGCCGGCCCCAACGGTGTCGGCAAGACCAGCCTGCTGCGTCTGGTGACCGGGCTCGCCTTGCCCGAAGCCGGCGAAGTGCGCTGGCGCGGGCATTCGATCCGCCGCGAGCGCGAGGCCTTTCATGGCGAACTGCTCTATCTCGGGCATGCGCCGGCCCTGAACGACCTGCTCACGCCGCTCGAGAACCTGCGCTTCGCCTGCTCGGCCGCCGGTGACGATGTCGATGAGCAGCGCTGCATCGACGCGCTGGTGCGCATCGGCCTCGCCAACCAGCTCGACCTGCCGGCGCGCGTGCTGTCCCAGGGCCAACGTCGCCGCGTCGGACTGGCGCGTTTGTTCCTGTCCGCGAACCGCCTGCTGTGGGTGCTGGACGAACCCTTCACCGCGCTCGACGTGCGCGCCGTCGCCGACCTCGCCGCGACCCTGTCCGCGCACTGCGACGCGGGCGGCATGGTCATGCTGACGACGCACCAGGATGCCCCCTTCTCCCGTCCCCCGGACGTGCTCGACGTGGGGGTCTTCGCATGCTGAGCACCTTCCTCGCCGTGCTGCGCCGCGACCTGCTGCTGGCCTGGCGCGGGCGCGCCGACGTGCTCGTCACGCTGGCGTTCTTCATCATCGTGGTCTGCCTTTTCCCCTTCGGCGTCGGCGCCGAACCCAACCTGCTGCGCGCGATTGCCCCCGGCGTGCTGTGGGTGGCGGCGCTGCTGGCCTGCCTGCTGTCGCTGCACCGCCTGTTCGCGCAGGACTACGCGGACGGAACTCTCGAGCAGTTGCTGCTGTCCAGGGAACCGGCAGCGCTGTGGGTGATGGCCAAGGTACTGGCGTTCTGGATCAGCACCGGCCTGCCGGTGATCGCGATCGCGCCGGCCATGGCTTTGCTGCTTGACCTGGAGCAAGGCGGCCTGACGGTGCTGATACTAAGTTTGGCGCTCGGTACGCCGATCCTGGCATTGCTGGGGGCGGTAGGTGCGGCGCTGACGCTGGGCCTGCGTGGCGGCGGCATGTTGCTCGCGCTGCTGGTGCTGCCCCTGTTCGTGCCGGTGCTGATCTTCGGTGCCGGCGCGGTGGAGGCGGAACTGTCCGGTACGGGCGCCGTCGCCCACCTGCTGCTGCTGGGTGGCGGACTGGCCGGCGCGCTCGCCCTGGCACCCGTGGCGTGTGCTGCGGCGCTCAGAATTTCGACCGATTGACCCTGCTGCCGCGCCGCCGTCCGGGCGCGGCCGAGCGAGAAACGAACCTTCAAGCATGACGAATCCCGAACGCGGTCGCAGCCTCCTGAGGTTCGCCTCGCCGCAGCACTTTTACCCTCTCGCAGGCCGTCTCGCTCCCTGGTTCGCCGCCATCGCAGTCGTCCTCACCGTGATCGGATTGTGGCTCGGCTTCTTCGTCGCGCCGACAGATGCCACTCAGGGTCAGGTCTACCGCGTCATCTTCATCCACGTGCCGGCGGCGTGGATGTCGATGTTCATCTACCTGGTCATGGCGTTCTGGTCCGCCGTCGGCCTCATCATGAACACCCGTCTGTCCTTCGTGATGAGCCAGGCACTCGCACCCACTGGCGCCATGTTCTGCTTCGTCGCCTTGTGGACCGGTGCGCTGTGGGGGAAGCCGACCTGGGGCGCCTACTGGGTGTGGGATGCGCGCCTGACCTCGCAGTTGCTGCTGCTGTTCCTGTACTTCGGCTTCATCGCGCTCACTCGTGCGATCGAGGATCCGCGCCGCGCCGATCGCGCCGGCGCCATCATCGCGCTGGTGGGGGCGGTCAACGTGCCGATCATCTATTTCTCGGTGCAGTGGTGGAACACGCTGCACCAGGGCGCATCGGTGAGCCTGACCAAGGCGCCGTCGATGGCCACGACCATGCTCGCCGGCATGCTGGTGATGGCCTTTGCGGCGTGGGCCTACACGCTGGCGGTGGTGTTCTGGCGCGTGCGGCCGATGATCCTCGAGCGTGAGCGCCACACCGAGTGGGTCGCCGCGGAGCTCGAGCGCGCCGCACCGGCGGGCGTACGCCATGCGGGAGGGAGCCTCTGATGCAATGGGAAAGCTGGTCCGCGTTCTGGGACATGGGCGGCGCGGCGTTTTACGTGTGGGGCAGCTATGGCCTCACCTTTGCGTTGATGGCGCTGGAACTCGTGCTCGTCTTCCAGCGTCGGAAGGACACGGTGCGCCGTCTGCTGCGCTGGCGGCGGGCGGTCGGCAAGGATTCGAGCAAGCGTAACGGCGATGGCTTCGTGCCCGCCATGGAGTCGGAACAATGAAAGCCCGTAGCAAGCGTCTGATGCTGGTCGGTGGCGGGGTGGTGCTGCTTGTCGCGGCAGTGGCCCTGGTGTTGAGTGCCTTCCAGCAGAACCTGGTGTTCTTCCACACTCCGACCGAGATCGCCGAAGGCAAGGCGCCCCTCGGCAAGACCTTCCGCGTCGGCGGCATGGTGGAGGAGGGCTCGATCGCGCGCGAAGCCGACGGTATCACCGTGCGCTTTGCGATCACCGACACCGCCAAGGTGATCCCGGTGACCTACAAGGGCACGCTCCCCGACCTGTTCAAGGAGGGCAAGGGCGCCGTCGTGCAGGGCAAGCTCGAGGGCGGCGTCTTCCAGGCCACCGAGGTGCTCGCCAAGCACGACGAGAACTACATGCCGCCCGAGGCGGCCCACGCCGTCGAGCAGGCCCAGAAAGCCGCCACCACGCTGAGCCAGTGACATCATGATCCCCGAACTCGGACATTTCGCCCTCATCCTCGCCCTCGTCCTGTCGCTGGTGCAGGCGGTCGTGCCGCTCGTGGGCGCGCGCCGCAACAGCATGGCGCTGATGGCGGTCGGCCGCCCCGCCGCGCAGGGGCAGTTCTTCTTCATCCTGTTCAGCTACGTGTGCCTGACCTGGGCCTTCATCACCAGCGACTTCTCGGTCCAGCTCGCGGCGTCCAACTCGCACGCCGAGACGCCGGTCATGTACAAGATCACCGGCGTCTGGGGCAATCACGAAGGCTCGCTGCTGCTGTGGGCGATGTCGCTGTCGCTGTGGACGGTCGCGGTCACCGTGTTCTCGCGCCACCTCCCCGATGCCTTCCTTGCCCGCGTGCTCGGCGTGCTCGGCATGGTCAGCGCCGGCTTCATCTCCTTCACGCTGGTCACCTCCAACCCCTTCGAGCGCCTGCTGCCGGGCGTGGCCGAAGGGCGCGACCTCAACCCGCTGCTGCAGGACCCGGGGATGATCATCCATCCGCCGCTGCTGTACATGGGTTACGTCGGCTTCTCGGTCGCCTTCGCCTTCGCGATCGCGGCGCTGATGTCGGGCCGGCTCGATGCGGCGTGGGCGCGCTGGTCGCGGCCGTGGACCACGGTGGCCTGGGTGTTCCTCACCGCGGGCATCGCGGTGGGCTCGGGCTGGGCGTACTACGAGCTCGGCTGGGGCGGCTGGTGGTTCTGGGATCCGGTCGAAAACGCGTCCTTCATGCCCTGGCTGCTCGGCACCGCGCTGATTCACTCCCTGGCCGTCACCGAAAAGCGCGGCGCCTTCCGGAGCTGGACCGTGCTGCTGGCGATCGGCGCGTTCTCGCTGTCGCTGCTCGGCACCTTCCTCGTGCGCTCGGGCGTCATCACCAGCGTCCACGCCTTCGCCACCGACCCCAAGCGCGGCCTGTACATCCTCGCGCTGCTGGTCATCGTCATCGGCTGCTCGCTGTTCCTGTACGCCATGCGCGCGCCGCGGCTCGCCGGGGGCGGCAGCTTCGGCTTCGTGTCGCGCGAGACCGCGCTGCTCGGCAACAACGTGCTGCTGACCGTGGCCTCGGCCTCGGTGCTGCTCGGCACGCTGTATCCGCTGTTCCTCGATGCCCTCAACCTCGGCAAGATCTCCGTCGGCCCGCCGTACTTCGAGGCGGTGTTCGTGCCGCTGATGACCCCGGTGGTGGTGCTGATGATGTTCGGCCCCTTCCTGCGCTGGAAGGACGACGACTTCGTCGCCGCGGTGCGCAAGGTGGCGCCGGCCTTCATCGCCAGTGTGCTGATCGGCTTCGGTGTCGCGTGGGCGGTGGATCACGTGACCTGGCGCACCGTGCTGGGCCTGGCGTTGTCGGCGTGGGTGGTGCTGGCGAGCATCCAGTTGCTGGTCGTGCGTCTCAAGGAGCGCGCCGGTGCGTCGGCGGGCTCGAGGCTGCGCTCGATCACCGCCTCGTGGTGGGGCATGTGGCTGGCGCACTTCGGGGTCGGCATCTTCATCATCGGCGTCACCCTGGTCGGCAGCCTCGACCAGAACATCGACGTCAAGATGAAGGAGGGCCAGCGCGCCGAGCTCGCCGGTTACACCTTCCTGTTCCGCGGCGCGGTCGATGCCGACGGACCGAACTACGACGCCGCGCGCGGCATCATCGAACTGAGCCGCGACGGTCGCGCGCTCGGCACCCTGACGCCCGAAAAGCGCGTCTATCGCGCGCAGGGCATGCCGATGACCGAGGCCTCGCTCGATATCGGCGTATTCCGCGACGTCTATGTGTCCCTGGGCGAGCAGTTGCCGGACGGCGCCTGGATCGTCAGCCTGTACTACAAGCCCTTCATAAGCTGGATCTGGATGGGCTGCCTGCTGATGGGCCTGGGGGGTGTGTTCGCCGCGTCGGACCGCCGTTATCGCCGGCTTGCAGCGCGTGAGGCCACGGCGGGTGCCGGCCAGCGTGCGGCCGCCTCGGCCTGATACCCCCGGACACCCAAGCAAGGATCTTCATGAAAGCCAAGTTTCTCGTTCCGCTCCTGCTGTTCTTCGGTCTCGCGGGCTTCCTCGCCTTCGGCCTCACCCTCAATCCGCGCGAAGTGCCCTCGCCGCTGATCGACAAGCCCGCGCCGGATTTCAGCCTCGCACGCCTCGACCAGCCCGAGCAGACCTTCTCGCTGAAGGAAATGCAGGGCGAGGTGTGGCTGCTCAACGTGTGGGCCTCGTGGTGCGTCGCCTGTCGCGAGGAGCACCCGGTGCTGGTGCGCATGGCGCAGCAGAAGCTGGTGCCGATCGTCGGCCTCAACTACAAGGAAGTGCGCGGTGACGGCGCGATCAACGCGCGCGGCATGGCGCTCGAGACCGAAACCGGCATGGCCATCGAGCGTGCGCGCACCTGGCTCAAGGACCATGGCAACCCCTACGTGCTGTCGGTGCTGGACATCGACGGTCGCGTCGGCATCGACTTCGGGGTGTATGGCGTGCCCGAGACCTTCCTGATCGACCGCCAAGGCCGCATCCGCTACAAGCACATCGGCCCGATCACGCCCGATGCGCTGCAGAACGTGCTGATGCCCAAGGTCGAGGAGTTGCGCCGTGCCGGTTGATGCCTCGCTCGCCTTCCTGCGTCGTGCGGTGCTGCTCGGCGCTGCCGTGATGACCGTCGCGCTTGCCGGGCCCGTTCGCGCCGAGCCTCCCGCCGCAGTGGCCGACCCCGCCTTGGCGCCTGCGCTGGCGGCCGACCCCAAGCTCGAGGCCGACGCCATGGAGTTGTCGCACAAGCTGCGCTGCCTCGTCTGCCAGAACCAGTCGATCGCCGAATCCAACGCGCCGCTTGCCGTGGACCTGCGCGATCAGGTGCGCGAGCAACTGGCCGCGGGCAAGAGCAAGGACGACGTGATCGAATATCTGGTCGATCGCTATGGTGATTTCGTTCTCTACGAGCCGCCCTTCAAGGCCGTGACGGTGCTGCTCTGGCTGGGGCCCGCCGCCTTGCTGTTCGGCGGAGCGGGGTGGCTGGCCTTCCGCCTGCGCCGGCGGCGCGACGAAGTCGCGGCCGAGAAGACGCTGTCGGCCACCGACAGTGCACGCGCGCGCGCGTTGCTCGACGGTGCGTCGGGCGCAGCCCAATCTGAATCTCCGGAGTCCCGTTCGTGATCGCCTTCATCGTCTTTGCCGGCCTGCTCGTGGCCGGTGCCCTGCTATTGATTCTGCCGCCGCTGCTGGGCGTCGGCGCCCGTCGCCGGCGTGAGGCCGCGCGCCAGAGCACGATGGCCCTGACCGTGCTGCGCGAACACCTCGCCGAACTCGACGCCGAGCTGGCGGCCGGACAGATCGATGCGGCCGGCCACGCGAAGAGCCGCGAGGAGCTCGAACGCCGCGCGCTCGAGGAAGGCGAAGCCGCTGCCGAGGCCGCCGAGGCGGCCGACGTACGCCCCAGCCGCGCATGGGCGCTCGGCATGGCCGTGACCGTGCCGGCGCTGGCGGTGGCGGCCTATCTGATGATCGGCGAGCCGGCTGCGCTCGACCCGAAGAACGTCGAGGGCCAGCAGGGCTTCACCCAGGAGCAGGTCCAGGAGATGGTCGGTGCGCTGGTCACGCGCCTCGATCAGGAGCCCGACAACGCCGAAGGCTGGAGCATGCTCGCGCGCACCTACCTGGTGTTGCAGGACTACCCCAAGGCCGCGGCGGCCTACGAGCGCCTCGACAAGCTCACGCCCAACAACCCGGACGTGCTTGCCGACTGGGCGGATGTCACCGCGGCCATCCGCGGCACCGTGGCCGGCGAGGCCGAAGCGCTGGCCAGGCGCGCGCTCGATGCGGCGCCCACCCACCCCAAGGCCCTGGCGCTCGCGGGCACGGGCGCCTATCAGCGAGACGATTTCGCAGGCGCGGCCGCGCTCTGGGAGCGCATCCTGGCGCAGATTCCCGCGGGCGACGATGTTGCCAAGGGCGTGCGCGCAAGCATCAATGAAGCGCGCGCTAAGGCCGGCATGGCGCCGCTTGCCGACAGCGAGGGTTCCGCGCCTGCCGCCGCGCCTTCGCCGCTCACGGTGTCGGGTCGGCTGGAGGTCGATGCCGCGCTCGGCGCGCAGCTTGCGGCGGACGACACCGTATTCGTCTTCGTGCGTGGCGAGGCGGGCGGTCCGCCGCTGGCCGCGCTGCGCTTCAAGGGCAGCGAACTGCCGCTCGACTTCAGCTTCAACGGTGCCACCTTGATGATGGGTGATGCGCAGGTGCCCGAGCGCGTGGTCGTGGCCGCTCGTGTTGCCAAGGGCGGCGACGCCACGGCGCGTGCGGGCGATCTCGAGGGGGCAACGCAGCCCGTTGCGACCGATGCGAGTGGCTTGAAGCTGGTCATCGACCGCGTGCGCAACTGAGGATCCGCGCTGGCGTCCCTCGACCTCGGCGGTGACGGGGGCGGGGGGATCCTGTCGCCCCGGGGCTGGGCGGACGGTCAGTCGCTGTAGCTGAAGCGCACCCGCTTCACGTTGCACAACAGTTCGTAGGCGATGGTGCCGGCGGCCTGGGCCACGCGATTTACCGGCACCTGACGCCCCCACAGCTCGACGCGGCTGCCGATGCCCGTGTCGGGCAGGTCGGTGAGGTCGACGGTGAGCATGTCCATCGACACTCGCCCGATGATGGCGGCGGGCCGGTCATCCACCGTCACCGGCGTGCCGTCCGCCACCCCGCGCGGATATCCATCGGCGTAGCCCATTGCCACCAGGCCGACACGCGTGTCGCGCTCGGCGACGAAGCGCGCGCCGTAGCCGAGCGCTTCGCCGGCGGCGATCTCGCGCACCGCCATCACCGCACTCTCCAGCGTCATCACCGGCTGCAGGCCGTGGCCCTCGTCGGGCATCGGGTCGGCGCCATAGAGCAGGATGCCCGGCCGCCCCCAGTCGCGGCGCGCCTGCGGCCAGCCGAGGATGGCGCCCGAGTTCGCCAGGCTGCGTCCGCCGGGCAGGTGGGCGGTGGCGGCATCGAAGCGGCTCACCTGTTCCGCGGTGGTGATCACCTGCGGTTCGTCGGCGCGGGCGAAGTGCGTCATCAGCGTGATGTCGGCGACCTTGCCGGTCGCGTGCAGCCGTTGCCAGGCGCCGTCCGCCGCGGCCGGCAGGAAGCCGGCGCGGTTCATGCCACTGTTGATCTTCAGCCAGACGTGGAGCGGCGCGGCGAGCGCGGTGCGTTCGATCATCGCGATCTGCGCCTCGTGGTGCACGGCGATCCACAGGCCGTGGCGGGCGACCTCGGCCAGTTCTTCGGGCGCGAACACCCCCTCGAGCAGCAGGATCGGCTGCCGGATGCCCGCGGCGCGCAGCTCGAGCGCCTCGTCGAGGAAGGCCACCGCAAACCCGTCCGCTTCGTCGGCCAGGGCCTGCGCGCAGCGTATCGCGCCGTGGCCGTAGGCATTGGCCTTGACCACCGCCAGCGCGCGCCCGCCGTGAAGCTGGCGGGCGAGGCGGTAGTTGTGGCGCAGGGCGGCGAGGTCGATCAGGGCGCGGGCAGGACGCATGGCGGTTTCGGGAGGCGGGCGGCGATGGGTCGGAATGGTGCGGCGAAACCCGCCCCGCTGCAATGCGGTCGCGCTGCGGGCGCGGGCGTTCTCAGGCGGCGCCGAGCGGACGCTGGCGGGTGTTCCGCAGCATGGCGGCGCTGCCTTCCCTGGTGTAGCGGGCGAGCCCGAGGTCGTCGTGGCGGATCGCGGGCTGCCGACCGGTGACCAGGTCGGCGACGAGCTGGCCGGCCCCGCACGACATGGTCCAGCCCAGCGTGCCGTGGCCGGTGTTGAGGAAGAGCTCGGGGTAGGTGGTGGCGCCGATGATCGGGGTCGAGTCCGGGGTCATCGGCCGCAGGCCGGTCCAGAACTCGGCGCGCTCGACGTCGCCGCTGCCGGGGAAGAGGTCATTGACCACCATCTCCAGCGTCTCGCGCCGGCGCGGGTTGAGGGCGAGATCGAAGCCGGCGAGCTCGGCCATGCCGCCGACGCGGATGCGCTTGTCGAAGCGGGTCACCGCCACCTTGTAGGTTTCGTCGAGCACGGTGGACACCGGCGCGGCGTCGGCATCGACCAGCGGCACGGTCAGCGAGTAGCCCTTGACCGGGTACACCGGCAGGTCCAGCCCGAGGCTGGCGGCCATCTGGCGCGAGTAGCTGCCGAAGGCGAGCACGTAGCGATCGGCGCTCAGCACCTCGTCGGCGGCGTCGGGCGTGGCGCCGGCGATGCGCACGCCGGTGACGCGGCCG
This sequence comes from Thauera sp., assembly GCA_017997795.1. Taxonomy (GTDB): domain Bacteria; phylum Pseudomonadota; class Gammaproteobacteria; order Burkholderiales; family Rhodocyclaceae; genus Thauera. The sequence continues at coordinate 21,812 of JAGOEI010000002.1, forward strand.
TTGCGGCGCAGCAGCTCGCGCACCTGGACGCCGAAGCGGAACACCACGCCCGCAGCGCGCGCGCGCTCGGCGAGGCGGGTGGTGAACAACTGGCAGTCACCGGTTTCATCGTTCGGCAGGCGCAGGCCGCCGGCGAGCGTGCCGGGGCGGCGGGCCAGCGCGGGCTCGGCGCGGGCCACCTCGGCGCCGCTCAGCAGCTCGAAAGGCACGCCGCATTCTTCCAGCACCGCGATGTCGCGCGCGGCGGCGTCGAGCTGGGCCTGGGTGCGGAACAGTTGCAGGGTGCCGCGGCTGCGCTCCTCGTAGCCGATGCCGATCTCGGAACGCAGCGTGCGCAGGCAGTCGCGGCTGTACTCGGAGACGCGCATCATGCGTTCCTTGTTCACCGTGTAGCGCGCGCTCGAGCAGTTGGCCAGCATCTGCGCCATCCAGCGCAACTGGAACAGGCTGCCGTCGGCGCGGATCGCCAGCGGTGCATGACGCTGGAACAGCCACTTGAGGGCCTTGAGCGGGATGCCGGGCGCGGCCCACGGCGTCGAGTACCCGGGCGAGACCTGGCCGGCGTTGGCAAAGCTGGTCTCGAGCGCGGCGTCGGGCTGACGGTCGATCACCGTGACCTGGGCACCGCGCTGGGCCAGATACCAGGCCGTGGTGGTGCCGATCACGCCGCTGCCGAGTACGATTACGTGCATTTCAGGTCTCCGGATGAATCGCTATGGAATTCCGGCAGTTTATTGATCCTTTGATAGTGGTTTTCACTTAGTTAAATACGTAAGGTGGTGAAAACCGCTATATTTCGATCGTCTTGCCCCCGGACGCAGTGAAATGCGCGAACTTGATCGTATCGACCTGAAAATCCTCGACTTGTTGCAGAAGGATGGCCGCCTGTCGATGACCGAACTCGCCCACCGCATCGGCCTGTCGGCCACGCCGTGCACCGAGCGCGTGCGCCGCCTCGAGCGCGAGGGGGTGATCACCGGTTACCACGCCCGGGTGGATCCGCGCGCCCTCGGGCGCCCGCTGCTGGTGTTCGTCGAGCTCAAGCTGGCGGCGAAGTCCAACGACGCCTTCGA
>JAGOEI010000002.1:22984-44766 GCA_017997795.1 Thauera sp.
TGCGCCGCCTCGAGCGCGAGGGGGTGATCACCGGTTACCACGCCCGGGTGGATCCGCGCGCCCTCGGGCGCCCGCTGCTGGTGTTCGTCGAGCTCAAGCTGGCGGCGAAGTCCAACGACGCCTTCGAACGCGTCAAGAAGGAGCTCGCCTTCGTGCCCGAGGTCATGGAGTGCCACCTCGTGTCGGGCGACTTCGATTACCTGATCAAGGCGCGGATTTCCGAGATGAGCGACTACCGGCGGCTGCTCGGCAACATCCTGCTCAAGCTGCCGTCGGCGACCGAGTCGCGCAGCTACGTGGTGATGGAAGAGGTCAAGGAGACGCTGTACCTGCCGCCGCAGGTGTGATCTTCGCCGCTGACAGCCAGTGCAGCACGCCGCGGGCGGCGGCGGCGCCGCTGGCGAAGCAGGCGGTGAGCAGGTAGCCGCCGGTGGGCGCCTCCCAGTCGAGCATCTCGCCGGCGACGAACACGCCGGGGCGGGCGCGCAGCATGAGGTGCGCGTCGACCGCCTCGAAGCGCACGCCGCCTGCGCTGCTGATCGCCTCGTCGAGCGGGCGGGTGGCGACCAGCGTCAGCGGCAGGGCCTTGATGCTGGCGGCGAGGCGGGCGGGGTCGTCGAAATCGGTCTTCGCCAGGCATTCGCGCAGCAGCCCGGCCTTGACGCCCTTGATGCCGGCCTGGCTCTGCAGATGACTCGCCATCGAGCGGCTGCCGCGCGGGCGTCCGAGCTCCGCGGCGAGGCGTTCGGCGCTGCGCCCCGGCGCGAGGTCGAGGTGCAGCGTGGCGGAGCCATGTTCGATCAGTGTGTCGCGCAGCGGCGCCGACAGTGCATAGATCAGTCCACCTTCGATGCCGGTGGCCGAGATCAGACACTCGCCCGCGCGCTCGTACATCGTGCCGTCGGCCGCGGTGAAGCGGGCCACGACCGACTTGAGCGGCTGGCCGCGGAAGCGCTCGGCGAAGTGCGGGCTCCAGCCCGGGAGGAGGGGGCTTTGCGTGCGTCCGGCCGCGGGGCGTGCGACATCGAAGCCGCAGTTTGCCGGCAGCAGGTCGGCGACCTCGACCCCGGCTGCGCGCAACAGCGGCACCCAGGCGCCATCCGAGCCCAGCTTGGCCCAACTGCCGCCGCCGAGCGCGAGCACTACCACATCCATAGCCACGACGCGCTCGCCGTCGGGGGTGTCGAACAGCAGGTGCTGGCTGCCCGGTGTTGTCGCAGGGCAGGGGTGAGCGTCTTCATTCGCATGCGCGGCCGCGGTTACGGTTTCCGTTGCGGGCGTGGGCGCCCAGCCGCGCCAGCGGTGGCGTACGGCGAACTGCACGCCGGCCGCACGCAAGCGCACCAGCCAGGCGCGCAGCAGCGGTGCGGCCTTCATCTCGGTGGGAAACACCCGCCCCGAGCTGCCGACGAAGGTTTCGATGCCGAGCGCGTGCGCCCACGCGCGCAAGGCCGTGGGTCCGAAAGCGTCGATCATCGGCGCGAGCTGGGTGCGGCGGGCGCCGTAGCGGTCGAGGAAGGCCTCGTGCGCCTCGCCGTGGGTCAGGTTGAGGCCGCCGCGTCCCGCGAGCAGGAACTTGCGCCCGACCGAGGGCATGGCGTCGAACACCGTGACCTGCAGCCCTGCGTTGGCGAGCAGCTCGGCGGCGATCAGGCCGGCAGGCCCGCCACCGATCACGCCCACGTGGGCCGGGCGAGCAGGTGCGCCTTGCCGGTGGGTGCGCGCGGGCTGGTGAATGGGAGGCATGGGGGCCGGGTACGCAGTCGGTGCAGACGCGACGCCCGGGTCAGGCGAAGCGCGCGCGAAAGCCTGCAGGCACTGGGGCCTTGGTGCGTGTGCGGTAGTCGAAGAACACAATGCCGGTCTTGCCGCGCGCGACCTCGCGGCCGGTCGCGGCGTCGGCCATGCGCCAGACCAGATCGCAGCCGTACTCGCCGAAGTCGGTGGCGGCCATCTCGACCTCCATGGTCTCGCCGTGGAAGGCTTCGGAGCGGTACTGCAGCGCGGCGTCGGCGACGATGATGCCGACGCCCTCGACGTCGAGCTCGGTGTAGCCCAGCGACTTCAGGAACCGCAGGCGCGCCTCGGACACCACGCCGAGCAGTTGCGCGTTGTCGAGGTGGTTGCCGTAGTTGATATGGGAGATCAGCAGCGGGATGGCGGTGCTGAAGGCAAAGCGGTCGGGCAGTTCGATCCTGATGCGGGCCATGGGCGGTGCGGCGTCGAGCGCGGGCTTGGAAAAGGAAAGGCCCGAGCGTAATCGCCCGGGCCTGTGAGGGGCAAGCGGCGCCGTCCTGCGCCACCCGCGGTTTCGTCAGCCTTGCGGCGGAATGCGCAGCATCTGGCCCGGGTAGATCTTGTCCGGGTGGCTGAGCATCGGCTTGTTGGCCTCGAAGATCACCGGGTACTTGTTGGCGTCGCCGTAGAACTTCTTCGCGATCGCCGACAGGGTGTCGCCACGCACCACGGTGTGGAACTGCGCTTCCGGCTCGGCGCGCGCCACCGACAGCTTGTTCTCCACTTCCGCGACCCCGGCGACGTTGCCGGCGGCGAGCAGGATCTTCTCGCGCGTGGCCTGATCCGGCGCCGTGCCGGAGACCGTGACCAGCGAGCGCGCGCCGTCGAAGCTGATGCCGAGGTCCGGCGGGGCGAGCTTGAGCGCGACGATGTAGTTGTGGATGGCTTCTGCGGCCTTGGCATTGACGGCTGCCGGCTCGGCGGCGCTTGCTGCGGCCTTGGCTTCGCCGGTGCCGAACAGCTTTTCGCCTGCTTCCTTGATGAATGCGAACAGACCCATATGAACCTCCTGTCGGTTGGAAATGCTGTCCCTAGGATAAACGCTTAAGCGCAGGGGGTCCATGCGCGGTGGCGGCAGCCAGAGGCAGGACGGCGCGGGTACGGAGTGGCGTCCTGTGCACCGAAGCGGTGCATAACGCATTGTATTTGCATGAAAATGGTATTTTTGATGCAGCGCATGCACCGAAAGCGGGAATCTGATGCACAATGCTGGGGATTTCGCGATGGCCTGGGGTAAACCCTAGGGCCGTCGCGTGCGCGTGTCCGCTCGCTTTATCTGTCGTCAATCAACCCATGGGTCCAACATCATGAAATACCAGTCCCTCGAGGAGTTCCTGGCCTACGTCGAACAACGCAATCCCGGCCAGCCCGAGTTCTTGCAGGCGGTCAGCGAGGTCATGGAGAGCCTGTGGCCCTTCATTTCGGCCAACAAGCGCTACGCCGAGCATTCGCTCCTCGACCGACTGATCGAACCCGAGCGCGTGATCATGTTCCGCGTGTCGTGGGTGGACGACAAGGGCGACGTCCAGGTCAACCGCGGCTACCGCATCCAGCACAGCTCGGCCATCGGCCCCTACAAGGGCGGTCTGCGCTTCCACCCCTCGGTGAACCTGTCGATCCTCAAGTTCCTGGCCTTCGAGCAGACGTTCAAGAATGCGCTGACCACGCTGCCCATGGGCGGCGGCAAGGGCGGCTCCGACTTCGACCCCAAGGGCCGCAGCCCGGGCGAGATCATGCGCTTCTGCCAGTCCTTCATGACCGAGCTGTATCGCCACGTCGGCCCCGACACCGACGTGCCGGCCGGTGACATCGGCGTGGGCGGCCGCGAGGTCGGCTTCATGGCCGGCATGATGAAGAAGCTGTCGAACAACGCCGCCTGCGTGTTCACCGGCAAGGGCCTGCCCTTCGGCGGCTCGCTGATCCGTCCGGAATCGACCGGCTACGGCACCGTCTATTTCGCCAACGCGATGCTCGAGCACGCCGGCCGCGACTTCAAGGGCCTGCGCGTCTCGGTGTCCGGTTCGGGCAACGTCGCCCAGTACGCGATCGAAAAGCTGATGCAGCTCGGCGCCAAGCCGATCACCTGCTCCGACTCCAGCGGCACGGTGATCGACGAGGCCGGCTTCACGCCCGAGAAGCTCGCCATCCTCATGGAGATCAAGAACCACTACTACGGCCGCGTCGCCGAATACGCCGAGCGCGTCGGTGCCCGCTTCGAGCCGAACGTGCGCCCGTGGCACGTGCCGGTCGACGTCGCCCTGCCGTGCGCGACCCAGAACGAGCTCGACGCCAACGACGCCGCCACCCTGGTCAAGAACGGCGTGATCGCCGTGGCCGAGGGCGCGAACATGCCGAGCACGATCGAAGCCGTGAAGATCTTCGAGCACAACGGCGTGCTGTACGCCCCGGGCAAGGCCTCCAACGCCGGCGGCGTGGCGACCTCGGGCCTGGAGATGAGCCAGAACGCGATGCGTCTGTCGTGGACCCGCGACGAGGTCGATGCCCGCCTGAAGGAGATCATGCTCGGCATCCACGCTGCCTGCCTGAAGTACGGCCAGCGCGAGGACGGCACGGTGAGCTACGCCGACGGCGCCAACGTCGCCGGCTTCGTCAAGGTGGCCGAGGCGATGCTGTCGCAGGGCGTGATCTGACCCTTGCCGCGTGCCGCGGTGCCGACTGGCGCTGCGGCACGACTGCAAAAAGCTCGCGGCTGGCGCCGCTCCTACTGCAAAGCGTCCGTAGCCTTGCACGGTAGGAGCGGCGCCAGCCGCGAGCCTTTTCGGAAGACCATCGCGCCGATCGTGCGCGTGCATGCCGCAGGGGCGTGATGCCGAGGCGATTGCCTTGCCGCCGCAGGAGTCTGCCCGCCGGTGTTTCGCGTCCATCGGCTAAACTGCCGCGCAAGCATGCAAACAGGAGCCCGCCGCCCATGATCCAGGCCACCATCGTCCCCGTCACCCCCTTCCAGCAGAACTGCAGCATCCTGTGGTGCGAGCGCACCATGAAGGCGGCGGTGGTCGACCCCGGTGGCGACATCGACCGCATCCTCGCCGCGGTGGCGAAGCTGGGCGTGACCGTGGAGAAGATCCTGATCACCCACGGCCACATCGACCACGCCGGCGGCACGGCGAAGCTGGCGCGCGAGCTCGGCGTGCCGGTCGAGGGGCCGCAGGAAGAGGACCGCTTCTGGATCGAGGGCATGCCGCAGCAGAGCAAGATGTTCGGCTTCCCCGACGTCGAGTCCTTCGAGCCCGACCGCTGGCTGCACGACGGCGACACCGTCACCGTCGGCGAGCAGACGCTGAAGGTCATCCACACCCCCGGCCACACGCCCGGCCATGTGGTCTTCGTGCATGAGGGCGCGCGCCTGGCCATCGTCGGCGACGTGCTCTTCGCCGGCTCGATCGGCCGCACCGATTTCCCGCGCGGCGACCACCAGACGCTGATCCGCTCGATCCGCGAGAAGCTGTTCCCGCTCGGCGACGACATCACCTTCATCCCAGGCCACGGCCCCACCTCGACCTTCGGCGAGGAGCGCGACAGCAATCCTTTTGTCGGCGCCTACGGCTGAGGCACTGCCCGCGCCCGGCAATTTGGCCGGCGCGATGATTGTTCCCTGTCCGATTCCGGCGCAATATTCCGACGGTTGAGGCTATGCCCGCGCGATCGGGATTTTTCCAGACAGGGAGCAGCAATGAGCAATGAAGAAAAGAGCAAGAAGGGCTACCAGTGGCGGTTCTTCCGCTCCGGTGGCTTCGATCAGGTCCGCATCGAGACCGCGGACGATCTGCGCCATCTCGGCGAACTGGACCAGAAATTGTGGTCCGTGCTCGCCTGCCCGACCTCGGGGCTGGAGTTCGACACCCGCACGCTGCAGGTGCTCGACAGCGACGGTGACGGCCGCATCCGCGTGCCCGAGATCGTCGCCGCCACCCGGTGGGTGTGCACCGTGCTCAAGGATCCCGACGTCCTGTTCCGCGGCGTCGATGGCCTGCCGCTGGCCGCCATCGACGCCGACAATCCCGAAGGCGCCAAGCTGCTGGCGACCGCGAAGAAGGTGCTCGACTACATCGGCAAGCCGGATGCGGACGCCGTCGGCGTCGCCGATCTCGCCGACACCACGCTGCTGTTCGCGCCCGAGCACTTCAACGGCGACGGCATCGTGCCCGCCGAACTCACCGGCGACGCCGATCTCGCAAAAGCGATCGGGCTGATCATCGACGGCTTCGGCGCCGCGGACGACCGCAGCGGCAAGCCCGGTGTGGATCAGGATCGCGTGACTGCCTTCTTCACCGCCGCGCAGGCGGTGTCCGACTGGTACGCCCAGGCCGAGGCCGATGCCGCCACCGTGCTGCCGCTGGGCGAGGGCACCGCGGCCGCGGCTGCCGTGTTCGACGCGGTGCGCGACAAGGTGGACGACTACTTCACCCGCTGCCGCCTGGCCGCCTTCGACGAGCGCGCCGCCGCCGCGCTCAACCCCGCCGACACCACCTACGCCGGCCTCGCCGTGCAGGCGCTCGGCACCGGCGCCGAAAGCGTGGCTGCGTTGCCGCTCGCACTCGTCGGCCCTGGGCGGGGCCTGCCGCTGAAGACAGCGCTCAACCCGGCCTGGGAAGCGCACATCGCTGCGCTGCGCGACGAGGTGGTCAAGCCCATCCTCGGCGAGCGCAACGAGTTGTCGTACGCCGAGTGGCAGGACCTCGCCGCGCGCTTTGCCGCTTATCGCGCCTGGGTCGGAACGCGACCCGCCAACCCGCTCGCCGCGATGGACATCGCCGAGCTGCGCGCGCTGCTGTCCGGCAGTACCCGCGCCGGGATCGAGGCCCTGATCCAGCAGGATCTGGCCGCCGAAACCGCGGCGGAGCAGGTCGATGCGCTCGAGCGCCTGACGCGCTACAACCGCGACCTGGTCAAGCTGCTGCGCAACTTCGTCACCCTCAGCGACTTCTACGCCCGCCACGAAAAAGCCATCTTCCAGGCCGGCACGCTGTACCTCGATCAGCGCAGTTGCGAGCTCTGCCTGCGCGTGGCCGACATGGGCCGCCATGCCGCGCTCGCGCCGCTGTCGGGCGCCTACCTGGTGTATTGCGACTGCGTGCGCCAGGGCGAGGCGCCGATGACGATCGTCGCCGCGATGACCGGCGGCGATGCCGACGAGATGATGGTCCCGGGCCGCAACGGCGTGTTCTACGACCGTGAGGGGCGCGACTGGAACGCGAGCGTCGCCAAGGTCGTGGAAGCGCCGATCAGCGTGCGCCAGGCCTTCTGGTCGCCGTACAAGCGCATCGGCCGCATGATCGGCGATCAGATCCAGAAGTTCGCCGCCGCGCGCGACAAGGCGGTCGACGACAAGGCCGCCGCCGGCGTCGCCGACGCCGGGGCGAAGGTGGAAGCGCCTGCGGCCGCGCCGGCCGCGCCCGCAGCGCCCTTCGACATCGCCAAGTTCGCCGGTATCTTCGCCGCCATCGGCCTCGCCCTCGGGGCCTTGGGTACGGCGCTGGCGGCGGTGGTGTCGGGCTTCCTGTCGCTGCCGGCCTGGCAGATGCCGCTGGTCATCATCGGCATCGTGGTGCTGATCTCGGGTCCGTCGATGCTGCTCGCCTGGCTCAAGCTGCGCCAGCGCAACCTCGGCCCGCTGCTCGACGCCAACGGCTGGGCGGTGAACACCCGCGCACGCATCAACATCCCCTTCGGTGGCGCACTCACCGGGGTGGCCGCGCTGCCGCCGGGGGCCTCGCGTTCGCTGACCGACCCCTATGCCGAGAAGAAGACGCCGTGGGGCACCTGGTTCTTCCTGCTGTTGCTGGTGGTGATTGCCGTCGTGCTGTGGCGGCAGGGTTTCCTCGACCGCTTCCTGGGCTGACCGCCCCGCGGTGAGGGGGTTTCGGCCACTTCCGGCCGACGTGTGACCTGATGAGGGGCCGGTTCGCAGGCAGGGTGCCTTGGCTTCCTGCGCGGCGAACCGGCCCTTCTGCATGCCGGTTTCGCGGCCGCGTCGCGCTTGCCTGGCATCAGGGGCCCCGGCCACCACAAGCATGACGACCGCCAGGGTCGCCGCCAGTGTGCGATCGGCTATCCTTCGGCCCCTATGCTTTCCCTCGTTCAAGTCCTCCTCAGTGGCGTCGCGACCGGCTGTGTCTACGGCCTGGTCGCGCTGTCCTTCGTGCTGATCTACAAGGCGACCGAGACGGTGAGCTTCATGCAGGGCGATCTGCTGATGCTGGGCGCCTTTGCCGCCCTCGGGCTGCATCTTTACGTCGGCCTGCCCCTGCTGCTGGCCGCCGTCGTGGCGATCATCGCCGTCGGCGTGCTCGGCGCCGGGCTCGAGCGCGCGGTGCTGCGCCGGGCGCTCGGCCAGCCACACCTGGTTGCGGTGCTGCTGACCTTCGGCCTGGGGATGATGATGCGCGGCGGCGTCGCCTCGGTGCCGGCGGCGGCGCAGGAGGTGCATCGTCTGCCATTTGCCGCCGACACCATCGCCATCGGGCCGCTGGTGCTGGCTGCCAGCCACCTGTGGGTGACGCTGGCGACCGTGCTGCTCGCGGGGCTGCTGGCCGCGTTCTTCAGATACACCCGCACCGGCCTCGCCCTGCGCGCCTGCTCCGAAGACGCGCGCGTCGCGGCGCTGATGGGCGTGCCGGTGGCGCGCATGCACACGCTGGCGTGGGCGCTCGGCGCGGCGCTCGCCGCCTTCGCCGGGCTGCTGCTGGCGCCGGTGACCTTCGTGCATCTGAACATGGGCTTCATCGCGCTGAAGGCTTTCCCGGCCGCCGTGCTCGGCGGGCTCACCAGCCTGCCGGGCGCGCTCGCGGCGGGCGTGCTGCTCGGCGTGGTCGAGGCCCTGGCCGGGCTGGCGCTGCCCGAAGGCGTCAAGGACGTCGTGCCCTATGCGCTGCTGATGGGGGCCTTGCTGCTCTTCCCGCAGGGTCTGGGCGCCCGCCGTAGCGCCGGGAGCGGCGCGTGAGCCGGTCGGCTGGCCATGCCGTGGCCGCGCGCGAAGCGGTGATCCGCGCGCTGCGCAGCGTGCTGCCGTGGGCGGCGATTGTCGCCTTCGCGGTGGCGGTGCTCGGTGCCGACTACGCGCTCGGCAAGGCCACCCTGGTGGCGACGTACGGGATCGCCGGCCTGGGCGTGGTGATCGTGGTTGGCCAGGCGGGGCAGATCGCGCTCGGCCAGGCCGCGCTGGTCGCGCTCGGCGCCTATGCCCAGGCGGTGCTGGTGCGCCACGGTGTTCCGGCTGCGCTGGCGCTGCTGGCGGGCGTTGGCGCGGGCGCGCTCGGCGGCGCGCTGGCGAGCCTGCCGGCGCGCCGGCTGGGTGGGCTGTACTTCGGCATGAGCACGCTCGCCTTTGCGCTGATCGTCGAGGAGGCGCTGGTGCGCGCGGAGTCTCTGACCCACGGCTCGGCAGGCATGACGGTGGCCGCGTTTTCCATCCTCGGCTGGCGCGCCGACTCGACCCTCGCGCAGGCGGTGGTGAGCCTGGTCGCGTTCGCCATCGCCGTGTTCGGCTGCAACCGCCTGCTGCGCTCGCGGCATGGCCGCGCCTGGCGCGCGGTGCGCGACGACGAGGTGGCGGCCGCCGCCTGCGGCATCGCCCCGGCCGCGGTGAAGATGCAGGCCTTCGTCGTCGGCGGCGCGCTGTCCGGGCTGGCGGGCGCGCTCTACGCGCACTGGATCGGCTTCATCAGCCCGGAGCAGTTCGGGCTGGTGTTCTCCTTCGAGCTGCTGATGCTCGCCTTCATCGGCGGTGCGCGGCGGCTGGCCGGTGCGGCGTGGGGGGCGCTGGTGATCGTCGTCATCCCGCAGGCGATCGCCATCCTGCGCGACCAGCTTCCCGGCGACTGGGCGCGGGCGGCCGGGCTCGAGCTGGTGCTGTTCGGCGCGGTGATCGTGGCGGTGGTGGTGCTGCGGCCGTCCGGTCTCGCCGGAGGCGGCGTGCGCGACGGCGCATCCGGGCCGAACGGAGCTTGATTCCTGCGCGTCGGCGACCGATAGTTAGCGCCTTGCCCTTGCGCCGACCGGCTGCCTCGATGAGCCGCCCGGGCGCGTCGTCACAAAACCGATGGAGTCCGAACCCCATGAGTGCCTGGAGCTGTCCCCACGACCTGAACGGTATCTGCCAGCGCGTACGCGGCGCGATCTGCGAACCCGGCATGCGCGGCTGCGAACTCGAGGGCAAGGTGCGCTTCGCGCGTGAAGCGCTCAACCAGCCGCGCAAGCCGGTCAAGGCGCCGGTCGCCGCCCCCGAGCCCAGCCCGCGGGCGGCGAAGCAATCGACCCCGCCGCGCCGCCGGCTACCTTTCTGAACGAGATGGACAAACCCGTGCATATTCCCAGCCTGACTCGCCTCCTCCGTGGTCTCGTCCTCGCCGTCACCGCGGCTGCGTTTCCGGTCGCCGCCGCGGACCTCGTCGGCGACGAGATCGTCGTCGGCACCGTCTCCGACCTGTCCGGCCCGATCGCGCTGCTGGGCGTGCCGGTGCGCGACGGCATGCTGATGCGCTTCGATGAGGCCAATGCCGCAGGCGGCGTGCATGGGCGCCGCATCCGCCTGGTCGTCGAAGACGCCGGCTACGACCCCAAGCGCGCGGTGCTCGCCGCGCGCAAGCTGGTGCAACGCGACCAGGCCTTCGCCTTCATCGCCAACATGGGCACACCGGTGGTGATGGCGACGATGCCGATCGTGCTCGACGCCGGGCGCCTGCACCTGTTCCCGTTCTCGCCGCACAGCGCGACCTACGAGCCGCTGCATCCGCTCAAGTTCCAGAACTTCGCGCCCTATCAGGACTACATGGAGGCGGCCACGCGCCACATGGTGCGCGAACGCGGCTATGCGCGCACCTGCCTGCTGTACCAGGACGACGACTACGGCCTGGAGGTGATGAAGGGCGTCGAGAAGGCCCTGGCCGGTCTGGAGCGCGAGCTGATCGAGCGCACCAGCTACAAGCGCGGCGCCACCGACCTTTCCAGTCAGATCGCCCGCCTGCGCGCGGCGCGCTGCGACCTTGTGGTGCTCGCCACGGTGGTGCGCGAGACGGTGGCGGCGATGGCAGAGGCGCGCAAGATCGGCTGGGAGGTCGACATGCTCGTCACCGCCTCCGGCTATTCGGCGCAGACGCACGAGCTCGGCGGCGCGGCGGTGGAAGGCCTGTACGGCGTTTCGGTGCTGCCGCATCCCTACGCCGAGGGCGCCAACAGCCAGCTCGCGGCGTGGATCGAGCGCTACCGCACGCGCTTCAAGGCCGAGCCCAATGTTTGGAGCGTGATGGGTTACACCCTGGCCGACCTGTTCGTGCGCACCGCCGAAGCCACCGGTCCCGAGCTCACGGTCGAGGCCTTCGCGCGCACGCTAGAGGGCATGGAGTTCAGTCGCGACTATTTCGGCAGCCCGAACTATCGCTTCACGCCCGAGGATCACCTCGGCAACCGCCACGGCCGTCTCGCCCAGATCCGCAACGGACGCTGGGAATTGATCACCGACTACCTGCAATGAGCCCGCCGCGCACGATCACCGTCGCCTTCACCGGCGCCTCCGGCCTGCCTTACGGCGTGCGTCTGGTCGAATGCCTTCTGCAGGCGGGCTGTCGGGTGTGGCTGCTGTATTCGCAGGTGGCGCAGATCGTCGCCCGCCAGGAGATGGACTGGAACCTGCCGGCGCGGCCGGCCGAGGTTGAGGCCCAACTGAGCGCGCGCTTCCGGTCCTCGCCGGGCCAACTGCGTGTGTTCGGCCGCGAGGAATGGTTCGCGCCGCCGGCCTCCGGCTCCAATCCGCCCGACGCGATGGTGGTGTGCCCATGCACGGTGGCCACGCTGGCCTCGATCGCCGGCGGCCTGAGCCAGAACCTCATCGAGCGTGCCGCCGACGTCGTCATCAAGGAATGCCGCAAGCTCGTGCTGGTGCCGCGCGAGACGCCGTACTCGGCGATCCACCTCGAGAACATGCTCAAGCTCGCCCGCCTCGGGGTGTGCATCCTGCCGCCGAATCCGGGCTTCTATCATCACCCGCAGAGCGTGCAGGACCTGGTCGATTTCGTCGTCGCCCGAATCCTCGACCAGCTCGGCGTGCCGCACACGCTGATGGCGCGCTGGGGTGAGGATCGCGTACAGGTCGTCGAGCCGCGCGCTGGCGGCGACTGAGGCGCTCGTCGCTGCGCCGCCATCCCCATCCGAGCCCCCCGACTCCAGGACCACGCCATGACCACGTCGCCCGAACGCCTGCCGCTGTTTCCCCTCAAGACGGTGCTGTTTCCCGGCGGTGTGCTGCCGCTGCGCGTGTTCGAGGCGCGCTACATGGACATGATCACGCGCTGCATGCGCGAGGATGCGGGCTTCGGCGTGTGCCTGATCGCCGCGGGCGAGGAGGTGGGCGAAACCGCAGTCCCGCATCCGGTGGGCACCGAAGCGCGCATCGAGCAGTGGGACATGGCGCAGGCCGGCGTGCTGAATCTGGTTACGCGCGGCAGCCGGCGCTTTCGCATCGAGGACCACGAGGTCGAGCGTGACGGCCTGCTCGTCGCCAGCGTGCGCTGGCTCGACGAGCCGCCACCCGCTGCCGTCCCCGAGGCGCAGGCCGAACTGCTGCCACTGCTCAAGACCATCGTCGCCGAGCTCGGCGAGCGCCTGCCGCCGCCGCATGATTTCGACGATGCCGCCTGGGTGGGCGCGCGCTACACCGAGCTGCTGCCCATCCCGCTGCTGGCCAAGCAGAAACTGCTCGAACTCGACGACGCCATCAGCCGGCTGGAGATCCTGCAGAAATATCTGCGCGAGCACGGGCTGTTGCCGAACGTCGCCTGACAGCCGATGCCCGGCTCCTGAGGCCCGCCGCGCCTTGGCGCGCTGCTCAGTCGCCGGCGAACAGGTCCGGTGCCGCCAGGGTGTCGAGGATGCGCCGCACCGGTGTCGGCAGCGCAGCGCCGGCACGGGCGGCGAGGGGCTGCCAGTACAGTGCGCCATCGTCGGCGGCGTGGAGGTGGGGCGGCTCGGCGTGAGCGTGGGGCGCTCGTTCCACCTGCAGCAGCACCGGGTGCAATTCGAGCACGAAGTGGGTGAAGGCGTGGGTCAGGGGTGCCAGTTGCTGCGCGTCGGAGACACGCAGCCCGAAGCGCTCGCCCGCCCACTTTGCGGGCTCGGCAAGGTCCTCCGGAATTTCGGGTAGCGCCAGCAGCCCACCCCAGATCCCGGTCGGTGGCCGGCGTTGCAGCAGTACCGCGCCATCGCGCAGGATCACCGCGTAACGTGCGCTGCGCCGCGGCACGGTCTTGCGCGGGCGGGGCGTGGGCAACTCGGCGACGCGTCCGTCGCGCTGGGCGACGCAGTCGGCGGCGAACGGGCAGCGCACGCAGGCCGGCCGGCTGCGCGTGCACAGCGTGGCGCCAAGGTCCATCTGCGCCTGGATGTAGCGGCCGACGTCCTGCGCCGGAAGCAGCGATTCGGCCAGTGCCCACAGGCGGTTTTCCACTGCCTTTTCGCCCGCAAAGCCGTCGATGCCAAAAATCCGGCACAGCACGCGCTTGACGTTGCCGTCCAGGATCGCGGCGCGCTCGCCAAAGGCGAAGGCAGCGATCGCGGCCGCGGTCGAGCGTCCGATGCCCGGCAGGGTGCCGATTTCGGCGGCCGTGCCCGGGAAGCGGCCGCCGTGCTCGGCCACGATCACCTGCGCCGCGCGGTGCAGGTTGCGCGCCCGCGCGTAGTAGCCGAGCCCGCTCCACAGCGCCATCACGTCCTCGACCGGCGCCGCCGCGAGCGCGCCGACATTGGGAAAGCGTTCGAGAAAGCGCAGGTAGTAGGGGGTCGCGGTATCGACCTGGGTCTGCTGCAGCATGATCTCCGACAGCCAGATCGGGTAGGGGTCGGTCCCGCCCTGCCAGGGGAGGTCGTGACGGCCGTGCTCGCGCTGCCAGGCGATCAGGCGGCTGGCGAAGTCGTTCATGTCGCGGTTTTTCCTGTGTTTTTTGCATGCATCAAGGTGTTCGCCCTCGACGCTGGTCGCGCGCGCAGGGATAATCCGCGCTTCGATTGCACTGCAACAGAGCGCGGATTCACCGCGACGGCCCATCCCATGACCCAACAGACCCTTGCGGGCGAGGACTTCTCGCGCCGCTTCCGTAATTCGCTCGGCATGTTCGCTACCGGCATCACGGTGGTGACCACGCGCACCCCGGCTGGCGAGCCGATCGGCCTCACCGTCAATTCCTTCAACTCGGTGTCGCTCGATCCGCCGCTGATCGTGTGGAGCCTGGCGAACGATCTGCCCAGCCGCGCGCTGTTCGAGGCCTGCGAATACTACGCGATCAACGTGCTGGCCGAAGACCAGGCCGATCTGTCGCAGCGGTTCGCGAGCCGCCTCGAGGACAAGTTCGCCGGGCTCGAGTTCGACACCGGCGCCGGCGGCGTGCCCCTGCTGCAGGGCTGCTGCGCGCGCTTCCAGTGCCGCAACACCGTGCGCCACGAGGGCGGCGACCACGTCGTGTTCATCAGCGAAGTGGTCGACTTCGATCGCGAAGCGCGCCCGCCGCTGATCTATTTCGGCGGCGCATACCGCCAGCTCAAGGTCTGAGCCGGCAGCGCAGCGCGCCCGGGCGCGCTCAGGCGCGCTTCTTGCCCGCCGGGCGTTCGACGATGTCGACGTTGTGGGCGATCGAAGGATCGAGCGCCAGCGCCAGCACGGTGAGGCGCTTGCGCGCGCCCTCGAGATCCTCGCCCGTTTCCGGACCGCTCATCGCCTCGCGGCAGAAGGGGCCCTCGGGGTGGAAGTTCCATGCCCCGGCCGGGACCATTGCGCAGTCGGCGATCACGCCGTCGGCGATCTTCACCCAGCACAGCAGCGCGCCGCGCGCGGTGGTCACGCGTGCCATGCCCACCGCGGGCGCGGCCTGAACGGCATCGACCAGTGCCGGAACGTCGTCGGTGAAGGGGTAGCGCATCCGGCTCGCGCAGTCGGCCACATCGATGGCCTTGGCGAACAGGCGCGCCGACACCCGGTGGCCGCGCTCGAGCAGCAGGCGCACGAGCGGCGACTGGGCATGACGGGCGAGCGGTCCGGTCTCGGCCGGCGCGCCGCCGAAGGTGGGGTGGCGGACGAAGTCGGCGCTGGGCCAGGTCCCGATGCTGCTCACCCAGGCTGCGGCGCTGAGCATGCCGAGCAACTGGATCGGGCCACCCGGGGGTGGGCTGGCCGCGCCCATCGTGATCAGCCCGTTCATCACCGAACTCAGGCTGCCGCCGGCATTGAGCCGGTCGATGAATTCGCCGATGCCGTGGGGCATGCGGATCTGGTTGAAGAAGCCGGCGAGCATCTCGCGGGCGACCAGGTCGAGCACCTCGCCGCCGAGCGCGAATGCGGTGTCGGGGTCGAGTGGCGCGATCAACTGGCGATGGAATTCGGCGAAGCGGTTCAGGCGCGGCTCGAATCCGAACTGCGGCGGCCAGTCGATCAGCAAACGGCGCAGATGGGTATCGGCCATCTCGGCGGCAAGCGCGCGCTCGGTGGCAATCCGGGTGTCAGTGTCCGCCGGCGGCTCGCCGAGCGCCATCGCGCAGGCCTGCTCGACTGCGCAGGCGTGGGCGCGCGGACTGTGGCTGGCGTGCGCGCCCAGGTGGGCGGTGGCCGCGGCGGGCGTCATGCCGACGACCTGCGCGCCCATCCACGCCAGCGCGGGAATATGCACCTTGACCTGGGTGACGCTGCCGCCCTGGCGCGTGGCGGTGATGCGGATGGTGTCGTCGCCGGCAGGGGCTTGTGTGTTCATCGTCGATGTCTTTCGTGGTCGTGTTGCTGGCAGGAGGATACCCCCTGTTGTTCCCCAGGGTGGGGTTTAGGTGCTGCGGGCGCGGCTCGTCGAGGCCTGTGCTGCGCGCCATGGCGGATGTCACGGACGGGCTTCAGTTAGCGCCCCACAAGCCGCGACGGTGCTAGAATCCGCCGCGTAGACCGGACTTTCCAAAATCCTACTCACACCAATCGAGGAAAAGCATGAATAAAGGTGAATTCGTCGAAGCCCTGGCTGACCGTCTGGATGTTTCCCGCGCTCAGGCCGACCGCGCGCTGTCCGCTGTGCTCGACATCATCGCCGAGCAACTTGGCGAGGGCGAGAAGGTTGCCTTCACCGGCTTCGGTTCCTTCGAGGTTTCCGAGCGTGCCGCGCGCACGGGTCGCAACCCGCAGACCGGCGCCACGATCGAGATCGCCGCGTCGAGCGTTCCCAAGTTCACCGCGGGCGCCACGCTGAAGGCCGCAGTCAACAAGTAATTCGAGATTCCTCGACCGGGGAGTGTCCCCGGAAAGAGCGGGCCCGTACATGCCGTACCGGCCCGCTTCTTGTTTGTTCTGTCGGCGCGTTGCACAAAAAACTGGCGACAGCGCGAACAGAACCGATTATACTACGCGCCGTTGTGCAATGCAGCATCAGGGCCATACAGGTTTCTGGCGAGGACAAGGATGCCCGCCGACCGGCCCCAGGGACTGTAACCACAGCCCCATCGCCCCCGACCTCCCGCCGAACCCCATTCGTTCTTCCGATCGTCTGGCATCGTGACAACCGGTTGGTGCCGATGCGCGGTCTTTCCGCAGCGGTTTCACCACCGCATGGCGAATCGACCGGCCACGCCCATCGCGCGTTCGTCGCCCTTGCGATTCCGTGCGCCCTGCCTGCCCTGCAGGCCTGGCGCACCGCGATGCCATGCGGCCCGATTTTCACGGGCCCGAATCCGTCCGTCCCCATTGCGTGGGCCGGACAGCAGGACACAGGAAGAACCACATGACTTTTCAAAGCCTCGGCCTCGCCGCAGAACTCCTCAAGGCCGTCGAACAGACCGGCTACACCACGCCGACCCCGGTGCAGATGCAGGCCATCCCGGCCGCGATCGCCGGTCAGGATCTGCTGGTGTCCAGCCACACCGGCAGCGGCAAGACCGCCGCGTTCACGCTGCCCGCGCTGCACAAGATCATCGACCGCCGCCCGGCGCCGGGAAGCGGCCCGCGCGTGCTGGTGCTGACCCCCACGCGTGAGCTCGCCCAGCAGGTCGAGAAGGCCGTGCAGACCTACGGCAAGGCGCTGCGCTGGCTCAACACCGCCTGCCTCGTCGGCGGTGCGCCGATGTTCGCCCAGATCAAGCAGTTGCAGCGCCAGTGCGACGTCGTCGTCGCCACCCCCGGCCGCCTGCTCGACCACCTGAATCGCCGCAAGATCAAGCTGTCGGACGTCGAGGTTCTGATCCTCGACGAGGCCGACCGCATGCTCGACATGGGCTTCGCCGAAGACATCGACGCCATCGTCGCCGCCACGCCGGCCAAGCGCCAGACCCTGCTGTTCTCGGCCACGCTCGATGGCGTGGTCGGCAACCTGGCCTCGCGCCTCACCCGCAACCCGCAGCGCATCGAGATCGAAGTCGCCCAGCAGGACCGCGGCCAGATCGAGCAGCGCCTGATGTTCGCCGACGACCTCGGCCACAAGAGCCGCCTGCTCCACGCCCTGCTCGGCGAGGACGGCATGAACCAGGCGGTGGTGTTCACCGCCACCAAGCGCAGCGCCGACGAACTGTCACTGTCGCTGCAGGAAAAGGGCATCGCCGCCGCCGCCCTGCACGGCGACATGCACCAGACCCAGCGCAACCGCACGCTCGATCGCCTGCGCCAGGGCCGCATCGGCGTGCTGGTGGCGACCGACGTCGCCGCACGCGGCATCGACGTCGCCGGCATCAGCCACGTGATCAACTTCGATCCGCCGCGCCAGGCCGAAGACTATGTGCACCGCATCGGCCGCACCGGTCGTGCCGGTCGTGACGGCATCGCGATCACGCTGTCGGGCCCGCGCGAGACCGGCCTCATCCGTGCCATCGAGCGCTACACCGGCGATCGCCTGGAAGTGCACACCATCGCCGGCATGGAGCCGTCGCCGCGCAAGCCTTCCGGCCCGCGCCCGGCTGGCAACGGCGGTCGTCGCTTCGGCAATGGCGGCGGCTATGGCCGTCCGGGCGGCGACAACCGTCGCAGCGCCGGCGGCTTCAACCGCGACGGTCACCCGTCGCGCAGCGAGCGCAGCCACGGCGACCATCGCTCGCGCGGCTGATCACGCACGAACGCCGGCCGGTCTATCCGCCGGCCTCGTAAACCGCCACGGCCCCCGGCAGCGCATTCGCTGTCGGGGGCCGTTGGCCGTCTACGGTCGCGAGCACGCCGAGCGCGAGACGCGTGGCGCTCGGCGTACATGCGCCAGGCTCAGTCCGGAATCGCCGCGGCGTCGGCCACCACCACCGCGAACAGGTCCGCCAGCGCGGTGAGCGCGGCGACCTGCAGGGCGGCCGCCTCGACCACGCTGCCGTCGGGTGCGGCCAGCGCGCGGGTCGCGGTGGCTGCAGCGGGCACGGTGACCGCGTAGCCGAGGTTGAAGGCGCCGCGTGTGGTGGAGTTGATGCACATGTGTGTCATGAAGCCGGCCACGACCAGGTTCTTCACGCCGGCGGCCTTCAGGCAGGTGTCGAGGTCGGTGCCGACGAAGGAGTTGGGGTAGTGCTTGACCACCACGACCTCGCCAGCCGTCGGCGCCACCTTGTCGGCGATCGCGCCGCATTCGGCGTTGGGGTCGTAGGGGGAGCCGGGGCCGGCGTCGTGCTGGATGTGCACGACCGGGATCTTCAGCGCGCGTGCCCGCGCCAGCAGGCGGGCGCATTCGTCCAGCGCCGGTTCCACGCCTTCGAGCTGCATCACGCCGCTGCGGTAGGCATTCTGGGCGTCGACAATGATCAGCGCCGATTCGGACAGGCGGGCCGGGGAGGCGGGCAGGCCGGACAACTGGCGCAGGGTGGTCGATGGGGTAGTCATGGGCAATCTCCTGAGGGGTTTTGAAGGATGACGCCGGCAGCTTAGCGGCCGCCCCGTGCCTGCGTAAATGCAGATCCATGCGCTATGCTGCTGCATATTTGCAGGAGTGGCTGCGCATGAACTGGGACGACCTGCGCTTTCTCGTCACCCTGGGCCGAGAGGGCACACTGGCTGCGGCCGCACGCAGGCTCGGGGTGGATCAGACCACCGTCGCCCGCCGCCTGCGCGCGCTCGAAGAGCACCTGGGCACGCCGCTCTTCGAGCGCAACGACGGCCTGTGGCGGCCCACCGCGGTCGGCGCCCGCGTGCTGGAGCGGGCCGGTCGCATCGAGGAGGACGTGGCCGGCATCACCCGCCTGGCCGAGGCGGGCGCCGACGCGGTCGGCGGCGTGGTGCGGATCACCGCCGTCAGCGCGCTGATCGGCGAGTGGCTGGCGCCGCGGCTGCCCGGACTTTACGCCCGCCATCCGGAACTGTGCGTCGATCTCGTCGCCAGCAACGACAACCTCAACGTCGCCCGCCGCGAGGCCGACATCGCCATCCGCCTCGCCCGCCCGGCCAGCGGCGACTTCCTGATCCGCAAGCTGGCCGCGGTGGGCTTCGCGGTCTATGGCGCTGCACGGGGTGATCTGCGGGTCAGCGCCGGCGACTGGGTCGCCTACAACGAAGACCTGGACCACACGCCGGAGATGCGCCGCCTGCACGCGATGCTCGGGGATGGGCGCATCCGCCTGCGTTCGAACAGCCTGCGCGGGCTGACGAGGGCGGTCGCCGGCGGCATCGGCCACGGCCTGCTGCCGTGCTTCGTGGCCGATGTGGACCCTGGCCTGGTTCGCCTGTCCGGCGCGGAGCCGATCCTCAGCCGCGAGCTGTGGATGCTGATCCACCCCGACGCACGACCGCTCGCCCGCGTCGCCGCGACGGCGGACTGGCTGGTGGAGCGCTTCGGCGAGGCGGCGGCGAGTTTCGCGGGGGTGGCGGCGCGTTCGTGATCTGCTGCGCTTGGTGCCGGTCCCGGTCCCGGTCCCGGTGCCGGGCGTGCGGGCGCGAGTGCGGCTCGGCGGGCGCGCGAATGCCGGCGTGGGCGAGCGCTGACGGGTTCCTTGCCGCGACCGGCGCCGCGCGCCCCACGCCCTACAGCATCGGCAGCCAGCGCGGCTTCGGCCCGCGCGGAAAGGCGGCGTCGATGCGCTCGATCTCGTCCGCGCTCAGTGCCAGCGCGAGCGCGCCGGCGTTGTCGAGCGCGTGCGCCGCGCGCGCGGCCTTCGGGATAGCCAGCACGGACGGCTCGCGGGTAAGGAAGGCGAGCGCGACCTGGCGCGGGCTGGCGCCGTGCGCGGCGGCGATGTCGGCGAGCGCGCGGCCGCCGGGGCTGTCGGGTGCCGGGAAGTCGTCGTGGCCGAAGGGGCTGTAGGCGACCAGGGCGACGCCGTTGCCCTCGCACCAGGGCAGCACGGCGTGCTCCACCGCGCGTTCCTGCAGGTGGTAGAGCACCTGGTTGCAGGCGATGCGGCCCGGCCCGGCGATGGCGAGCGCTTCCTGCAGGTCGGGGACGTCGAAGTTGCTGACGCCCCAGCGCAGGATCTTGCCTGCGCGCTGCAGTTCGTCGAAGGCGGCAAAGGTGTCTTCCAGCGCATGGTCTCCCGGCCAGTGCAACAGGTAGGCGTCGAGGCGGTCGGTGCCGAGGCGCTCTAGTGAGCGCTCGCAGGCGGCGATCGTGCCGCGCCGGCTGGCGTTGTGGGGCAGCACCTTGGAGACGAGGAAGACCTCGTCGCGGCGGCCGGCGATGGCTTCGCCGACGAGCTCCTCGGCTGCACCGTCGCCGTACATCTCGGCGGTGTCGATGTGGGTGAGTCCATGATCGAGGCCGACGCGCAGCGCGGCGATCGCGTCCGCGCGGCGGGCCTCGTCGAGATACCAGGTGCCCTGGCCGATCATGCCGAGCGCGGGACCGCCGGCGCCGAAAAGATGGGTGCGCATGGGGAAGCCTCCGTTGGTGAGGGGGACCAGGGTCGAGGATAGCGCTTGCGGGGTGGCGGGGCGTTTCGGAGCGGTGGGAATCGCGACTTGCGTCGCTCCTACAGAAAACCGGGCGACGCGCTTCGGGGCGCACCTGTAGAAGCGACGCAAGTCGCGAGCCCCCCGTGTCCGGCCTCGTTGCATGTCCCCTGCCTCGGGTTTCAATCCGGCGCTGCCCGGCACGCCTTCGGCCGGGCCCCGACCCCGGCGCTCCAGCCTTTACAGCATGCTGTCGAGAAACGCCCGCGTGCGCGGATGCTCGGGATTGGCAAAGAACTCCGCCGCCGGGCGCGACTCGATGAGTTCGCCGCCGTCCATGAACACCACCCGACTCGCCACCTCGCGCGCAAAACCCATCTCGTGCGTCACCACCAGCATGGTCATGCGTTCCTCGGCCAGTTGCCGCATGGTGCGCAGCACCTCGCCGGTCAGCTCCGGGTCGAGCGCCGACGTGGGTTCGTCGAACAGCATGATGTCGGGCTCCATTGCCAGCGCGCGCGCGATCGCCACGCGCTGCTTCTGCCCGCCCGAGAGGCGCGAGGGGTAGGCGTCGCGCTTGTCGAAGAGGCCGACCTTCTTCAGCAACTCCTCGGCCTTGGGCAGGACGGCCTCGCGCTTCAGGCCCTTCACGGTGAGCGGCGCCTCGATCACGTTCTGCAGCACGGTGAGGTGCGGGAACAGGTTGAAGTGCTGGAAAACCATGCCCATGCGCGCGCAGATCCGGCGCACCTCGGTGTCTGCCACGTAGCGTGCGTGGCCGTGAGCGTCGTTTTCGGCGAGAGTGTCGCCCTCGATGACGATACGGCCGGCGTCGATGGTCTCGAGGTGGTTGAGGCAGCGCAGGAAGGTGCTCTTGCCCGAGCCCGAGGGCCCGATCACCGCCACCACCTCGCCCTTGGCCAGGGTCAGCGACACGCCTTTCAACACCTCGTTGGCGCCGAAGCGCTTGTGGATGCCGTCGGCGAGGATCATCGGACTCGCCATCGAATCCGCAGTCGGCCCGCCGGTCGGCACGGCCTCAGTCATAGACGGCATGGCGTTTCTCCAGGCGCTGGAAGAACCAGGTCAGCACCAGCGTCATCAGCAGGTAGAAGCCCGCGGCGACGATGAAGGGCGTGATCGTGAAGTCGCGCTGCACGATGCC
>JAGOEI010000176.1 GCA_017997795.1 Thauera sp.
GTCTGCATGGCCAGCGGCATGTCGCCGATCTCGTCCAGGAACAGCGTGCCGCCGTGGGCCTGCTGCACCTTGCCGACCGCGCCCTCGCGGCGCGCGCCGGTGAAGGCGCCGCCGACGTAGCCGAAGAGTTCGGATTCGATCAGGTTCTCGGGAATCGCCGCGCAGTTGAGCGGCACGAAAGGTCCGTCGGCGCGGCTCGAGGCGTTGTGGAAGGCGCGCGCGAAGAGCTCCTTGCCCACGCCCGATTCGCCCTGGATCAGCAAGGGGATGTTCTTGCCGCCGATGCGCTTCGCGCGCTCGATCGCGCGGTGCAGCTTGTCGTCGCCGGTATCGAGTTGATCGAGCGTCAGGCGATCGTCGCCGCCCGCGTCGGCGTGGCGCGCGGGCTCGGCGGCGGGGCGGCGCGTTTCCTCGGCCTCGCCCACGCCAACACCCGCGAGCGCGAGCGGGCGCATGCCGCGCACCTGCACGTAGATCTCGCCCCCGTTCTTCGTACCCAGGCGCACCAGGTCGCCGGCGCCGGCCTGCGCACGGTCGAGGATGGTGCCGAAGCCGAGCTTGAACAGGTCGCCGAAGCTCGCCGTGCCCGCCTCGCCCGTCTGGCGCACGAGCCATTCGCGCGCGCCGCGGTTGGCGCCCAGGATGGTGCCGTCGGGGCCGAGGGCGATCAGTGCCTCCTGCAGGCTGCCGACATACTCCGGGCGGGTGTGGAAGGCGAACACGATGTGCTTGCCGAACTCGCTCTCGAACAGCCGCTTCTCGACCAGTTGCACCGACAGCCGCACCAGCCCCATCGTGTGGCGCTGCGGATTGCGGTAGTCGCCGGAAATGTCGAACACGCCGGCGAGCTCGCCCTGCGGATCGAAGATCGGCGACGAGCAGCAGCTCAGGAAGACGTTGCGGTCGAGATAGTGCTCGGAACCGAAGACCTCGACCGGCGTGCGCTCGAGCAGCGCGGTGCCGATGCCGTTGGTGCCCAGGCTGGCCTCGTCCCAGCGCGCGCCGGGCTGCAGCGCGACGCGTTGGGCGCGGTCCACGAAGGCAGGGTCGCCCAGGCTGTGGATGATCATGCCGTCGAGGTCGGCGAGGATCACCATGCTGCCCGAGGCGCGGATCTGGTCGAACACGTGCTCCATCACGCCGCTCGCCAGGTTCAGCAAGCGGCTGCTCTGGTTACGCGATTCCTCGAGCTGGCCGCGCCCGGCCACCTCCACCGCGCGCGTCGTGCGCGGATCCAGGCCCGAGTCGCGACAGCGCGACCACGAGCGCAGGATCAGCGGGGACACGTCGTCCTCGGGCAGCACGCCGCGGCTGAAAAATTTCTCGCGCGCGACGGCAACACGATCCTCGCGCGCCTGCTTCAACTGCGGCACAGCATTCATATCGTCTTCCTCCTCCGGCTCCGCGGAATCGTCGTCCGCGGATGCTCTTTTATGGTTGTGTTCAAAAAAGTAGCACCTGCCCAACATTGAAGCAAATGCATCGGCGCGGCGCGGACCGCGGCCCGCCGGAAATCCCGGGTGACGGGCTGCGTGCGTGCCTGCACACGGCTGGCACAAGGTTTGCCTTGAAACAGGGGCTGCGCCATTCCTGCACAGCCGTGCTCGCGCAACAAGCGCCGGCGCACCGACCATTCATCGCGGAGGTGTCCATCATGCTTGCCGGTTCCCTGCCCACCGACTCCATCCTGCGCCGTCACTTCGATCAGCTCGCATCCAGCGCTGGACTGCCGCAAGCACCTCAGGACTCGGTGCTGCTGCGTCATTACCGCCAGTTGCTCGACGCCCGCCTCGACGAGGCGCGAGCCGCCGAGCGCCCCATCGCCAGAACCGCCGCGCCAGAAGCGACGGCGACTCCGCAAGCAAAGGCAAGCCCCACACCGCAGCCCGCCGCCGCGCCCGAGGTGCCGCCGGTGCGGCGCAGCCAGCCCGCCCCGGCAGCGCGCGACGTCGCCTCGATCCCCGATCGCAACCCGCCACCCGCTGCACCCACGAGCTGGTTCAGCCGTCTGCTGGCGCGCTTGTTCGGCAAATGACTTTCGCAACTGACCTCGGCAACTGACTTCGGCAACCGAGTCGCCCCACCCTTCACCGCGCGCCGCCCCACCCAGGAACACCCCCAAGATGGCCGATACCACGACCGCCCCGGACACCCCCGTGCGTCGCAAAACCCGCGCCACGCAGCGCGGCCGGCAACTCGAGCCCGGCGCACTGGCCGACATCGAAGCCCTGCTCGCGGGCCTGCCGCGCACGCGCGACAGCCTGATCGAGCATCTGCATGCGATCCAGGACGCCTGGGGCCACCTCGCGCTGCGCCACCTGCGCGCGCTCGCGCACTGGATGAACCTGCCGATGGCCGCGGTGTTCGAGACCGCCACCTTCTACGCCCACTTCGACATCGTGCGCGACGGGGAAATTCCGCCGCCGGCGGTCACCATCCGCGTGTGCGATTCGCTGTCGTGCGAGCTCGCCGGCGCGCGTGCGCTGCAGGCCGCGCTCGCCGGCGAGGTGGACCCGGCCGACATCCGCGTGCTGCGCGCGCCGTGCATGGGGCGCTGCGACAGCGCGCCGGTGGTCGAGGTCGGCCACCGCCACCTCGGCCATGCCACGCCCGCTGCGGTGCGCACGCTGCTCGACAGCGGCGACCTGCATCCGGAGCAGATCGACTGGCAGCACCTCGACGCCTACCGCGCCGAGGGCGGCTACGCGCTGCTGCAACAGGCGCGCAGCGGTGAGGTCGCGGTCGAGCAGATCAGCCAGGTGCTGCAGGACGCCGGCCTGCGCGGACTGGGTGGTGCCGGCTTCCCGACCTTCAAGAAGTGGGCCTTCGTGCGCGCCGAGCCGGCGCCGCGCTACATGGTGATCAACGCCGACGAAGGCGAGCCCGGCACCTTCAAGGACCGCCACTATCTGGAACAGGCCCCGCATCGCTTCCTGGAAGGCGCGCTGGTCAGCGCCTGGGCGGTGGACGCCGCCGCGCTCTACATCTACCTGCGCGACGAATACCCCGGCCTGCACGCCGTGCTGCGCGAGGCGATCATGGAGGCCGAGGCCGCCGGCCTGGCCGCGCCCGGCTACATCGTGCTGCGCCGCGGCGCCGGCGCCTACATCTGCGGCGAAGAATCGGCGCTCATCGAATCGCTCGAGGGCAAGCCCGGCAAGCCGCGCCACCGCCCGCCCTTCGTTGCGCAAAAAGGGCCTGTTCGACCGCCCGACGCTGGTGAACAACGTCGAGACGGTGTACTGGATTCCCCTGCTGTGGCAGCGCGGCGCCGAGGGCTTCGCCAGCCAGGGCCGCCACGGCCGCAAGGGCCTGCGCAGCTTCTCGGTGTCGGGTCGCGTCAACAAACCTGGCGTGCATCTGGCCCCGCCGGTATCACGCTGCAGGAGCTCATCGACGAATTCTGCGGCGGCATGGCAGACGGCCACCGCCTGCTCGCCTACCTGCCCGGCGGCGCCTCGGGCGGCATCCTGCCGGCGAGCAAGGCCGACATCCCGCTCGACTTCGACACCCTGCAGCCGCATGGCTGCTTCATCGGCTCGGCCGCGGTGGTGGTGATCTCCGACCAGGACGAGCTGCGCGCGGTGGCGAAGAACCTGATGGCCTTCTTCGCCGACGAGTCCTGCGGCCAGTGCACGCCCTGTCGCGTCGGCACCGAGAAGATGCTCGGCCTGCTCGAACGCGACGAATGGGACGCGGACCAGCTCCAGCGCCTCGCCCAGGTCATGCAGGACGCCTCGATCTGCGGCCTCGGCCAGGCCGCTCCGAACCCGGTCACCAGCCTGCTGCGCTTCTTCCCGGCCGAACTGGCGAAACAAGGCGTGACGCTGCATCCGCCCGCCGCGAACATGGAATCCGCCTCATGAGCACGCTTGCCTCCGCGTCCCCCGCTTCCTCCGCTGCGCCAGCTTCCTCCTTGACTGCCACGCCGGGCGCCTTCGAGATCACCCTCGATGGCGTCCGCGTGCAGGCTTTTTCCGGGGAGACGCTGTGGCAGGTCGCCAAGCGCGCCGGCGAACGCATCCCGCACCTGTGCTTCAAGGACGCCCCCGGCTACCGCGCCGACGGCAATTGCCGCGCCTGCATGGTCGAGATCGAGGGCGAGCGCACCCTGGCCGCGAGCTGCATCCGCCCGGCCATGCCGGGCATGGTGGTGAAGAGCGCAAGCTCCGAGCGCGTGCGCAACGCCCGCGAAGGCGTCATGGAACTGCTGCTCGCCGACCAGCCGGCGCGCGCCGACAGCCCCGACCGCTCCAGCCACTTCTGGGAGATGGTCGACCTCATGGCGCTCGACAGCGACGCGCCCGACGCCCCCCACGCCCGCCTGCCCAAGCGCCGCGAAGCCCCCACCCCGCCCGACACCTCGCACACCGCGATGCACGTGAATCTGGACGCCTGCATCGATTGCAACCTGTGCGTGCGCGCCTGCCGCGAGGTGCAGGTCAATGACGTCATCGGCCTCGCCCACCGCGGCGCGGCCTCGAAGATCGTGTTCGACTTCGACGACCCGATGGGCGACAGCACCTGCGTGGCCTGCGGCGAATGCGTGCAGGCCTGTCCCACCGGTGCGCTGATGCCCAGCCGCATCGTCGATGAACACGGCCGCGGCGACTCGGCCTGCGCCGACCGCAAGGTGGATTCGGTCTGCCCCTACTGCGGGGTCGGCTGCCAGCTCAGCTACCACGTCAAGGACGAGAAGATCGTCTTCGTCGAAGGCCGCAACGGGCCGTCGAACGAGAACCGCCTGTGCGTGAAAGGCCGCTTCGGCTTCGATTACCCCAACCATGCCTCCCGCCTCACCACGCCGTTGATCCGCCGCGAAGGCGTGGCCAAGGGTCTCGACCCGGACTTCGACCCCGCCAAGCCGCTCACCCACTTCCGCGTCGC
>JAGOEI010000177.1 GCA_017997795.1 Thauera sp.
ATCACGAAGCGCAGGTTGAGCGCGAGCGCGGTGAGCATGATCAGCCACAGCGGCGCGCCGGCGGCGATCAGCGGCAGCGCGCCGAGCTGGGCGGTGCCCGCATAGACGAGCAGGTTCATGCCGAGCGCCTCGATCTCGGTGAGACCGATCGAGCGCATCGCGATGCCGGTGACCATCGCCCAGGGCAAGAGCCCAACCGAGATCGGCAGGAAGTCGCGCAGCCCCTCGCGGGCACCGCGGCGAAATGCGGATTCCATCAGCGCTCCGGGAAAAAACGGGCAAGGATAGCAGCCGGCAGTGCAGTCCGGGCCGGCGACGCCGCGTCAGAAGCCGAGCGACTCGCCGGCGCCAGCCAGCGTGGCGATGCCCAGGCCGAGGAAGATCGCCGCGGCGATGCCATGCACCAGCTTCACCGGCATGCGCGCCGCGATGCGGTCGCCGAGCAGCACCGCCGGCACGTTGGCGATCATCATGCCGAGCGTGGTGCCGGCCACCACCGCCACCAGCATCTGGTACTGCGCCGCCAGCGCCACCGTGGCGACCTGGGTCTTCTCGCCCATCTCGGCGAGGAAGAAGGCGATCAGCGTGGCGCCGAACACGCCGAAGCGCGGCAGCTTGGCGTCGTCCTCGTCGAGCTTGTCGGGGATCAGCGTCCACACCGCCATCGCGATGAAGGACAGCCCCAGCACCCAGCGCAGCGTCTGTGGCCCCATCAGCGTGGTCAGCCAGGTGCCGACTGCGGCGGCGAAGGCGTGGTTGGCCAGGGTCGCGACCAGGATGCCGGCGATGATCGGCCACGGCCGGCGGAACTTGGCGGCGAGGATGAAGGCGAGCAGTTGCGTCTTGTCGCCGATTTCGGCGAGGGCGACGATGGCGGTGGAGACGAGGAAGGCGTCCATGGCGGGCGTGAGAAGGAGGAAGAGGCCCGGCACGGCGCCGGCGTAGTGCGCGCGGCATCGTGCCGCGGTGCAGCATTCTATCGGCCGCCGCGCTCCATCGCCATCCGATACACCAGCGGCACCGCAAACAGCGTCAGCACGGTCGAGAACCCCAGCCCCCACACGATGCTCGCCGCCACCGGCCCCCACATCAGCGACTTGCCGCCCAGCCCGATCGCCAGCGACAGCAGCCCGCCGATGGTCGTGGTCGACGTGATCAGGATCGGCACCACGCGCCGGCGCGCGGCGTAGATCGCCGCATGCTGCACGCTCATGCCTGCCTCGCGGCGCTCGTTGGCGGCGTCGATCAGCACGATCGCCGAATTCACCGCGATGCCGGTGAGCGCAATCACGCCGTACAGCGTGTACAGCGACAGCGGGTTGCCCGACACCAGCAGCCCGAGCACCACGCCCGTGAACGCCAGCGGCACCGTCAGCAGGATGATCAGCGGCTGCCAGTAGCTGCGGAACTGGGTGGCGAGGATCAGGTAGATGAGGCCGATGCCGAGCACGAACAGCTTGCCCATCGCGTCCAGGCTCTCCTGGATGTCTTCCAGCTCGCCGGAAAAATCCAGCTCCACGCCCGGAAAGCGCGGCTGCAGTTGCGCCCACGCGGCCTTCAGGCGGTCGTTGGCCTCGACGGTGTCGATCTGGCTGCGATCGAGCTCGGCCTCGACGGTGATCGCGCGCGTGAGCTGGTAGTGGCGGATGTAGCCCTTGGACAGGCGCAGCTCGTGATCCACCAGCTCGCCGAGCTGCACGCTGCGACCATCAGCGAGCGGCACCACGCGCTGCAGCAGCTCGGTGACGTCGTTGAGGCTCTCCTGGCGCGCGCGCACCACGACCTCGACCTTCTCGCCACCGTCGCGGGTGGTGGCGACCAGTTCGCCCTCGCCGTACAGGCGCAGCAGGCGCGCCACCTCGGCCGGATTGACCCCGGTGCGAGCGAGCTTCTCGCGGTTCAGCATCAGGCGCATCTCGCTGCGTCCGGACACGTCGTCGTCGGTCAGATCCTTCACCCCCGGCAGACGGGCGACCTCGACGAGCAGCGCGTCGGCGGCGGCACGCAGCTCGGGGTAGTCGTCCGACTTGATCTTCACCGAGATCGGCTTGGCGGTCGGCGGGCCGCCCTTCATCTCCATGAACGAGAACTTCGCCTCGCCCCCGAGCGCCTCGATCTGCGGTCGCACGCTGGCGATGATGTCGCCGGTGTCGCGCATGTCGGCGCCACGCGGCAGCAGCGACACCAGCACCTGCGCGTACTGGTCGCCATAGACCGGCTCGGTGTCGGTGAACTTGAGCCCGGCATAGCTCGCGATCGAGCGCAGCTCGCTGGCGTCGATCGCCTGCGCCAGCACCCGTGCCGCGCGCTCGGCCTCGGCCAGCGTGCGCTCGGGCGTCACCCCGGCCGGCATGTCCACGCTCACATAGAACAGGCGCATCGAATCGAAGGCGAAGAACTGCACCTTGACCAGCCCGCTCGCCACCGCCCCGCCAGCGCCCACCACCAGCAGCACCAGCGCCGCCGCCGCAATTCGCCGCCGGCGCAACACGGCCACCAGCGCGCGCGCGTACTTCACCCGCAGCCAGTGCGTCAGCCGTTCGCGCAGCACCTGTGCGCGCGTGCGCCGCGCCGGCTGCATGCCGAGCGCGAGGATGTGGGTGGGCAAAATCCAGAACGCCTCCAGCAGGCTCACCAGCAGGCCGACGGTGACCACGAAGGGCACGATGAACATGAACTTGCCGAGGATGCCGGGCAGCAGCATCAGCGGCAGGAAGGCGGCGATGGTCGTGAGCACCGAGGACAGCACCGGCAGGCCCACCTCCTCCACGCCGCCGATCACCGCCTCGCGCGGCGGATCCCCGCGCTGCAGGCGGTAATAGATGGCCTCGACGATCACCACCGCGTCGTCCACCAGCATGCCCAGCGCAATCACCACGCCGAGCAGCACGGTGAGGTTGAGCGTGGAGCCGATCAGATCCACCGCGACAAAGGTGCCCGCGAGCGCGAACGGCACGCCCAGCCCCACCAGCAGCGCCAGCCGCGAACCGAGGAAGATCCAGCACATCACCAGCACCGCGAACAGGCCGAAGATCGCGTTCGACTCCATCACCCCGATCGCGTGACGGGTGGCGTGGGTCTGGTCGTCGATCAGCGCGAGCTGCACGCCCTGCCCTGCCAGCAATGGATTGCGCTCGCCGGCGAAGGCCTGCAGGCGCTCGACCAGCTCGAGGGTGTTGGCGTCGGCCTGCTTGGTGATCGACAACATGATCGACGGCCGGCCGTTGTAGCTCACCAACTGGCTCGGGCGCTCGTGGCTGCGCACCACCTGCGCGATCTCGTCGAGCGCCACCCGCCCCTGTGGCGTCACCACCGCAGCCTGCGCCAGCGTCTCGGGGTCGGGCGTCTTGCCCTCCATGCGCACCAGCCACTCGCGGTCCTGCACGCGCACCCGGCCGGCCAGCGTGTTGCGGAACCACGCCGCCACGCCATCGGCCACCTGCACCGGCGACAGTCCGGCCGCGGCCACGCGCGCGGGGTCGAAATCCACATGCAGCTCGGGATCATCCAGCCCGGCGGCGATGACCTGATCCACGCCGTCGAGGCCTTCGAGCTCCTTCTTCATCAGGAAGCCCGCGCGCCGCAGCGCCTCGCCACCGCTGCCGTGCAGGATCAGGATCGCGGTCGGAAAGCCGTTGGAGCTGGTGATCTCCATCACCACCGGGTCGGTCGCATCCGGCGGCAGCTCGGCCGAGGCCTTGTTCTGGATCTCGCGGCGCAGGTCGTTCACGCGCTTGTCGAACTGGCGCTCGCCGAGTTCCTCGAAGCGCACCAGGATCGACGACACGCCCTCGCGGCTCGACGAGGAGGTGAAGCGGATGTCCTTGACCTGCTTGATCGCGTCTTCGAGCGGGCCGGTGAGCTCGCGTTCGACGTCCTCGGCCGAGGCGCCGGGCAGCGTGGTGATGATGCTGACCCAGTTGAAATTGATCTCCGGGTCCTGCGCCCGCGGCATGCTCAGGTAGCTGAAGATGCCCCCGAGCAGCACCATCAGGAAGGCGATGTTGGCGAGCGGGTGGTTGTCGATCAGCCGCCCGTAGAGCCCCTTCACTGCGCGCTCCCGCTCGCTCGTTCACTCGCCGGCGCCGCGCGCAGCCCGAGCGTGAAGCGCCCTTCATCGACCACCGCGGTGTGCAGCGGCCAGTCCACCGCCACCGCCCGTCCCGCCTGGGCGTGCGGCAGCGCCACGAACACCGGCGCGCCCTCGCGCACCACCCACGCCCCGAGCTTGCCGTCGCGCTGCTGCAGGTAGGTCGGCGGCAGATGCGCCACCGTGCTGCGCCAGCGCAACTCGCCCGCCAGCCCGGGCGTCAGCACTCCCTCGCCCTGCAGCACCACGTCGCGCGCCTGCCCGGCGGCGTCCACCACCGCCGAAACGCGACGGATCTGCAGCGCGTGCTCGACATCGCCGACCACCAGCGTCCACGCACCCGCGGCCTGCAGGGCGTCGATCTGGGCCTGCGGCACGCGCGCGTGCACCTCGGCGTCGGCACTGGCGGCAAGCACCAGCAGCGGGGTCCCCGGCGCGGCGAGGTCACCCACTGCGGCCAGCCGCTCGCGCACCACGCCGTAGAAGGGCGCGCGGATCACGGTGCGCGCCAGCGCAAGCTCGGCCGCCGCCTGCGCGGCGCGGGCGGCGTCGCGTTCGCTGCGCAGCACGCCCACCTCGGTCTCGCGGATGCGCAGGCCGTCGGCGCTGATGAAGCCGCGCGCGGCGAGCGCCCGCGACTGCTCGAGCTGGGCGCGGGCAAGGCGGATGCGGCTGTCGATGAGCGCGATCTGGGCGCGCACACGCTCGAGTTCGATGCGAAAGCTCGCGTCGTCGAGACGGACGAGTTCGCCCCCCCGCCGGATGGAGGCGCCGACGCGCGCGGGCATGG